>JAFEAR010000009.1 GCA_018266335.1 Bdellovibrionales bacterium | reverse complement strand
GGTATTGCGTATCTGACAACTGCATACGCCTCAAAATCGCATCGGCGCGACGGACACTTCATCGTTGCTGCCCAGCGCCGTCAGCGACGCACACAGCCAGGGCTGGCGGTCCTCCCTGCCATGCACGCAGGACAAGGGTTCCCTGTGCGTGGGCGTTGCTATGGGGTATGCCGTGAGATTTTGCGCAAACAGGGGCAATGCAAACCAAAACGGCGCGCAAGTCAACCACCAAAAACCCGGATTCCTTCCATTGTCACGAGACTTTGCGACGCAAGCCGTCCTGGAAACGACGCAAAAGTGGCACTGACATCACTACACATCCGAGGTGCTGGTATCCAGGAGCGTTGGCGTAACGCATGCGACGCAGGACCCACGCAAAGCAAGGCTGATCCTCTGTCACGAGCCGCACGCGACAGGATGACGCGAGAACCAACTGTCGCCCTGGTAGCGTATGTGTACACAAATGGATACATGCAGCATGCGCAAGGAAACAGCGGTGTGAGCTACACAGCGCACGAACGCATGGACGCAAGGTTTGAGGGGCCCTCGAGTTTAGTACCAAGACCTGGTCCCCTTTCGGCGCTACGAACGCATGCCCTTCCGGCGATAACCGAGCCCCTTTTGTGGCGAACCATCTTTCGTTTATGCGTCTTTTCGTTGCCGTCCCGTCCCTCTACCCGTTCTGTCAGCACCGTTTCGTATTTTGCAAGGTAGAATTTCAGCACACAAGCCACCATCATTTAGGATAAAACGGTCGAGAAAATCGAGTTTCAGGGTTTCTCCAGGGGGACATGCAGCCGATGTTCGCATGCACTGTAAAACATCTCATAGTCGTCGTGGGTCATTGAATGCATGTCGAGGTCACTCCAACATGGAAACCTTGCTGATTATATTGGCAGCAACGATTTGTGGCGCCCCTTTTAGTCCGCAATTTGCATGAATTCCAACCACAACGTTCCATAAACACAAAGAACAAGGTGAAACTAAAACTCATTTCTGGATCGAAACCAACATGTTATCGCACAATACATGGGAAAAGCCTGGTGATGGGACGGTCAGGCGATGGCGGACCGGTTCGGCGTCGCACCGCCTGATTACGCCAGCAGCACCAAAGTTTTACTTGGAAAATACAACATGGTAAATGCAAGTGTATGCGCAAAGGGTGACGCACGTGTCTATTTGCGCGAACTTCCGCCTCAAGAGTCGCTGTGCCCGCAACGGGTTTTACTGCATGACGGTAGTATGTCCGGCTAGACCCCGCTGTGAAATGATGTCATTAGCATAGAATGTACGCGAATCGATCGCAAACAGCGACGTTTGAGCCCGACAAGCTGCCGGCGGCATGGTTCGAATTCAAGCTGTTGCATTTGAGCCACCTGCGGCCCCGTGACAGCGTTTTCCACGGCTATGAGCAAAAGCAGCGCCTTCCGTGCAAGTGCGCGTACGCCATCGATCAACAAGCAGCTAAATGTATCAAGAATGCGTGGAAGTACAGTCGCACTTGACTTCAGCATCCCGTAAGTGGCATGATTATGACAGCTGCAGACTTTTCAGTAATGTTCTCCGTTGTCACGCAGCGTTCATGCTGGGCTTTCTAAACTAGCATTATGGCATGGCTTGCCGACGGCTTTCTCGGACCAGCATGCGCTAAGTGCCGCGCTGGCAAGCGAAAACGCCCGTTTACTCGTCCCTCCCGCGGCTTACGACTTCTTGTACGCCATGGTGCGTGCACAGGTGCTTCCAATACTCTGCACGGGGCGCAGCGTGCGCACGCTCATTCTTGTCTGCGATGGCAAGGCCCCAGGGATCAAGAGAGCAACACAAGAGGCCCGCCACAAGTAAGTTCTGTCTGGGATTCAAACACTGTTGCGTAAACTTCGTGATGTTCGTTTATTCCACCGCAGGAGACGACACAAGAACGTACGGGATGCAGTTACAGCACTTCAGCACACGGACTGTGCAAAAGGTAAGCACCAAAGCACAAAAAAGCACAAGTTGACACTTCACACGTGTTGTTCCCCCTCTGCAGGTGCCCAGCTTCTCGCCAACTCGCTCTCAGTTGACAGCAGCCTCATGGACGCGCTAACAACCAAGTTGCAGGATGAATTTCCGGAGACAGTCATGGTGCTCAAAGCGCCAGGTGAGGCAGACAGAATGCTGGTGGCGTTGGTGAACAGCGGTCGGGCACATGCGGCCATAAGCGAAGACGGTGATGTCATCGCCATGGGCTGCATGAGGGTGCTGCGCAAGGTCCCGGGAAGCGGCTGTCATCAGTATCACGAAGTGCTTCACAAGAATCTGCGGGCACTCCGCCAGTACCAAGGCCTAGATGATGAACAGGTACGAATTTTCGCTGATAACTACCTCCCTGTGTCTCACATTTCACTGTGTGTCGTACAGTTCCAAGCCCTGATGGTCCTCGGCGGCAACGACCACTTCAAGATCAACGGAGTGGCGCTGGCCACGGCCAACACGCTGATTCAGCGGGTTCCATCAACAACAGCAGCCGAGATTGTAAGCGTAACCTCATGAGCCCGCACAATACAACCCGCTCATCCCCCTTATTCCACACTCCCGCAGATTCTGGCAGCGATTGAGCTGTGGTTGAAGGAGCACCCTGACCGAGCGGCTGAAGGGCCACAACTCAAGAGCAGAGCGATCACTGCAATTGCCCTGCTGCAAGTCGACAGCAACAGTGTGGAAGAAGCCCTTCTCGAAGAAATCTTTGAGAAGTTGAGTGACGACGATTATGGTGAGCTGTTTCCTTGGCCCACTGCCACAACACCAATCGCTACCTCACCTGGTGCTGCACCATCGCCTGCACCCGCCCCTGTCTCTCCTCCTGTTGCTGGCGACGGGTCAGCAGCTGTGGCGCCAGTAGTGTCACCCTCTGTTGCTGCCACATCACACCCAGCCCGACAGGGCTCAGTCACCAAGCCTCAGCATCAACAGCCGCTCTCTGTGCCACTGCCTAACGTTGCATCCCGTGCTGCCCAAGGCCCATCAGCTACCACAGGCGGTGCGCCCACAGGCGGTGCGCTCACAGCTGTAGCGCCAGCAACGTCGTCAGTCAGGGTCACGCGACGATCAGGTACAAAGGCTCCGCCCACGCCACCACCGCCACCACCGCCTGTGCCCCGTACCAAGACACGGCCCACGCCACAGCTGTCAAGGTCAGTCCTTGCCGCGTCTCCTCTCGTTGCCCAGGCGGCATCCGTTGCTCCATCATCCCCAGCCATCACTGCCCCACTTCCTCCACCCACTTACGCGCCAACAATCACTGCACCACAGCCTACGATGCCACACAACATGCCCCCCATCAAGACGAAGTGGAGGACGGTAAAGCACATCGCTGCAAGGACACGTGTGCTACCCCGTGTCATCGAGACGCTGTTTGACCCGCGCACGACGTTCAGTGGCGCATGGTGGCGGAAAATCGAGGTGAAGCTAAGTCTGTTCACGCTGGTTGGCGGCGTGCTTGTACCTGCATCACCGCTGGTGCGTCCACTGAAGCCTGGTACAGTCGCAACAGAGAAAACTACGCCGTGGGCGTTCATGTATGCAGAAGAGCTGGTGGCCGAGCTGATTCCGCTTTTCAAGCTCAGGGCTGGCAAGGCGATGTTGGCAGCGTTCATCGACGTGAAGCCTGCCTACGCTGTCCACGGCTTCCCTGTCAGCAACACTACCGTGACGGGAGATGCGGCAGTGAAGACGCAGGTGGTGCAGCTGATGGTGGCAGAGGCACAGCGGGCAGTGGCGCGCGCCCAAGCACAGCTGCAGAAGGCACAGGCGACACGGCAGATGGCAACTGAGAAGTCATCGGCTGGTCCGGCATCAACATCACGCCGAAATGGTGTGAAGTCGTTGAAGGGACACCAGCGAAGGGAGCCAAATTCGAACAAGCACATCGGAATTCGGTTGTGGGCAGCGAGTCAATTTCTCTGCGGCGAACAAGATGCTGCACTCCTGGCCAAGGTGAAAAATGTCGCAGGCCAACCGTACCGCTTTGCTGATGAACCAGGAAACGCTGGACTGCTCGTTCTATCCCCGGGCCAGTGGCTGTACAGCTTCGATAGCAACGAGCGGGATAAGCTGAGAGACATCACTGAAGCCGTGCCGAAGCGTCTCCAAGCGGCAATCAAGGCCAAGAACAACTCAACACCGACTCCAGCTGCCTCCTCCGCCTCCTCAAACCCTGCTCCCGCTGCAACAGCGCCACCGTTGTCTGCAGGATCCAGCGTGACTCACAGTGTCGGCGCCATTGTTGACGTGCGACACGGTGAAAAAAAGCGGTGGTACACTGCACGAATCGACAGAGCAGACACGAAAGGCTGCTTTGTGTCGTCCATTGACCCCTGTCTAGCGCACACGGAGTGGATCAACGCTGCGAACGCCAGCACGCGAATCAAGTGAGTACTGCATTGCATCCGTGCATAAATTGCAACCGCTACATAACCGCACTTTTCTGTGTTGCAGACCCGGATTCACGAGGACGAAAATGGCGGCTGGCAGCTCCAACAAGCAATTCGCGCACTACAGGGAGTTGGTTGAGAGGTACGCTGCTCCCACTCGTTGCTGCGTTCACTGCTGACTGAATTAGTGTCCTATGCAGCGGATTCGCACCGATCTCTGACGGAAAGCCGCAAAGGGGCTCTCTGTTCACGGAGGTGGCGCGCCAACTCCGCGGCAAAGCGGGTGATGGTGTGGCCTTGCTACATCAGCTGGAGCAGCACATGCAGGCACACCGCGGCCGGTTACAACCACAGCTAAGCGAGGGAACAGTCGAAGCCCACATCACGGCGCTTCGGGACGGCGCTGCGCCCACCGTTGTGGATGTCCGCGCGTTGGAAGAGATGACCAATCGGTGCGTGAACTTGGACATTCACGCCTGTGATTCTGACCGCGTGCTTCAACTGTTCTTGTTGTTGACAGGCGGATAGACAACTTCGATTTGACAGGCGACTTGCTTGTGCGGCCAACGCCAGCAACACGCAACGATTTGCCCGTGCTCATGACAACAGACGACGTACAAGAGCCTGTGCGCCTAGCTGACGAGGGTGACGGTCGATACAGAACGCTGCTGAAGCGCGGCGTCAAGTTGCCGTTGGGTGTGGCTCCGTGCATCGACGCCAATGGTGCTGCTGTGCTCATTTCATCGCACCGGATCAGCATGCAGCAGCCCGACGAGTTTGTCTTACCTGAGGTCGCTGCCAAGCAGCACCTGCCATGGGATTTGAGGAGCTTCATGCGCTTAGACGACAAAGGATACCACATTGCGAGCGCCAGACTTCAGACTATGAGACTAGGTGGCGCACTCATTAGCGACAATTTACGGCGAACGATTGAGTGGATACATGGCGGTTGTCAGGGCCCCGGCCCACCGTCTACTTACACGTACACAGCGGCAGAGCTGAAGGGTCTGTCGAAGGAAGAGCTGAAGGAGCTGTGCCGGGCACACGACTTGCCACTGACAGCATCCAATTCCGGGCAGTTGACCAACCGCCTCCTCAACAGTCACTTGTGCGCTAAGCCGTCAACGGACCTGCCGGATGTCAACCGCGACATCATCACACTGCCGTTTCTGCTGACACCGGATCTGCTTCATCCGCGCGTCCGGAACATTATTCCCAACATCCGTAAGCGGACAAAGCAGCTCACGGACATCTACTCGACGTTTTGGGATGAAGTTGCGGTCTGGCTGCACGATCTCCACAACAGAGAGCGACTGACAGCAATACTGACGTCGGTAGACACAGCGCGAGCAGCACCACGAAAGCAGGCACGAGCGAAGCGTGAAAAGGAGTGGGCGGCACGTGAGAAGGAGCGGCAGCGGCAGCGTGACGGGCTGGCGGACAGTGATAGTCGGGTAGGCGACGATGACAGTGATGGTGACGACGAGAATACAGATAGTGAGGATGCCCCAGGAGCCAAGCGACGCAAGCCAACAGCAGTCGAATGCGATCACGATGAGACGTGGTTGCAGGAGGTTTTGAAGAGTATATTGCATCAGCTGGCAGGTGTGCGCTGTGTCAAACCATCTGCTGATGGGCACCTGCCAACTCCACTCTACAATGAAGCTGACGGCTTTCACGACATGAAAGACCTACTGCAGGTCATTTTGCGCCAAGTGTTGACAACGGAGCTGCCGGTCTTCGTGAAGAATGTCGTGTCAGAGGCACGCAAAATGATTGTGGCGATGATACCTGCAACGAATGGCGCGTTGCGGGCACGTGTTGCGTCAGACACACGTCCAGGCGAAGTTGATCCTGCCAGATTGGAGGCGTACCCGGAGTACCTGGCGACGCTCGTGCATGAGACACAGCTGCTGGCCGATGAAGTCGACGACCACTGCCGTTTTCTGCGCGCCATGCGCCTTGGGATCATGTTCCAAGCAGAACGTGAGCGTCAGGCTGACTGTGACCCATTTCTGCCCGAATTCAAGCTGTTGCCAAAGGGCAGCCTCAGTCGGCGACATGCAGAGATCGGGCATGCATGCGCCGATCAGCTGCTGCGACATTACGGCTACATGGAGCTCGTGGGGACGGGTCTGGCAGGGTTGTTCAACTGGCAAGCTCCGAAATTCGCTGGCATTCTGCACCATCCACGCGGTGGCCAGCCTCTACTCGGGAGGCCAACGACAGTGACGACGGACGGCTACTGGGTGCACTTCCGGTTCGAGCGACTTGTGCGAGCGTGGACGCCTAGCGCGACTGGGCGGCCGACACCACGAGTCTACAACAACCACTATGCCATCTCGAAGATTCGGCAGCGGCGGAAGGCGATGACGACGGTGGATGAGCTGCATCGCTGGCGTTTGCGGCGGTACAAGCCCGACAACCAAGGAGAACAAGTTGACGAGGAGAAATTGAAGTGGACAGGCGTCGTGGATGGCGAGGCGCTGGCAGCAGACATCGAACGGTTGTTGGCGACGCGAGATTCCACACTTGCCAAACAAAGGGAGTGGGCGGGGCAGCTGAAGAAGTTGTTGACCTGTGAGGATGGCTGTGTCGGCGCTGATCCAGGTCTCCACCCCATCGTTGCGCTGAGTAATGGGTATGTCGTTGAGCGCAAGTTTGTCTACCAACAGCGACGTGAGCAGTGGCCGAAGCAGATCCAGCTGTTGGTGAAGGAGCTGAGCAAGAAGTCAGTGAATGTATTCTCTATGAATGCACTCCGTGCCGCGGTGGCGGCGAGACGGCAACTGATCCCTCTTGCAACAGAGTTCTTCGGAAGCGGGAAACGGTGTCGGCGGCGCGGGTTCATGGCGAACGGCAAGCAGTCAGTGCGCGACAGGGTCACGGCGGGGTTGTTACAGAAGCGTGATGACGAGGGCAAGGCCATCGGCAAGGACATGTACAATGTCGTATTCTTCGGCTCAGGATTCAGCGGCGGCTCAGTGAAATCTCTGCGAAAGCAGCTTGGCAGCCGTGCACTCGTCGTCATGAGTGAGCGTTTGTTGTTGAATTGGCCGCCTTACAAGTACCGTTTCATTTCTTCTTGTTCTTCGCTGTCCACAGCCCCTGAGTACTTCACGTCGCAGCGGTGCAGCTGTGCTGAGGGTAGGGCGAGCGGAACAGTGTGGCGTGTCACAGCGCCCGGTTCCAAGTGGCAGATTTGTAACCAGTGCGGTGTGAAGCGGAACCGCGACGCAGTGTCAGCCGAGAACATTCTATTCCTCGGGCTTCACTTGTTCAAGACGGGACAGCGCCATGAACTATTCCAAGAGCAGGCTGACGTGACAGCAAAGCGCGTGACTCGCATCGCGGTGGACGATGAGGACAGTGAAGACGAGTTCAGCGATGTAGAGTCGATGTACGATGACAGTGATGACGACAGCTCGGACAGCGGGCGTTTGGACGACGACGAAGACGACAATGAAGACAACAACGACAGCAACAACGAAGACGAAGACGAAGTGGACGGCGAAGGCGGTAAGGAAGAAAGGAAGCTTGCGAATGATGGTGAGTGATGTATCTTGAAGCAAAAGCAGACACATGCCGACTTGATCGTGCTGTGTGTTGCAGAGGAGCCAGGTCAGGGAGCGCAGAAACGCGGACGTCGCGAAGGTGACGATCTGTGTGCGATGAACTACCCTGCTGCTCACATTTTCTGCTTGCAGGCCAAGGTGGCGGCGTGGAGACGCAACGAATGCGCATGCTGCGAGCATCCCTAATCGAATACGCTTCATCATCGTCAAGCTCTACACCAGCGCGTGAGTGGGACGCGATTGTCACGACACCAACATTCTATCATGCCTTCTTCTTCTCCTTCCCGCACAGCAATCAAGGGATCACTCAAGCGTGCGCGAGAGCATACCGTGTCAAAGCGTGGTAATGCCAAGAGTGGACGAGCTCACGGTTCGGTTCGCGTCAACTTTGTCACCCTCCTTCTTTGGTGCAGGCGGTGAGAAGGCGCAAGCGAAAGGGCTGAAGCATGCCCGGATCGCAGTTGGAACGGTAACAGAGCCCAGGGTTGTGGTGAGAGCGCGTTTTTGCGATAACCGCGACGCACAGTGAACGTTCACGCGTTCTAACGAACTTCCGTTGCAGTTTCGCAAGACGGCGAAGCGGCAGCAGTCAAGGCTTCGGGGCGCTACAAAAGCAGAACAAAATCGCATTGATGCTGGTAAGAGAAGGGTGATGGACATGTACGGTCGGGAATCGTGATGACTTACGGTTTGTTTGCGTTCCACCTGCAGCATTCACCGGATGTGCGCCGGTGCAGGATGCCATCGCTGCCAACGGGCGAATGTTCACGCTGCAAGCGCTGAACGAGGTCTGGAATGCGGTACCAAACCACGATGCGGCGGCTGACGTGCGCCAGGGGCTGTCGTTGGCGTTCGAATCGGGACGTGTGCGCGTTGTGGGCCCGCCAGCGCAGCGCTGGGGACCGAACCGTGCTCGAGTGCGACGTCCTGCCAATCCCGTGAAGGGAACTGATGACCGTGCTGTGTGGAAGGTGCCGGGTCCGCGGGAAACGGCGCGAAACGCCGCTGCGACTGCAGTGGGTTCAAGTGTAAGCGAGACGGCCCTGCCGTCGTCGCGTTCTTCAAGCAAAGGGGTGCAGCCCACCCCAAGCACGGCTCGTGCGTCAGTTCAGCAGGGTGTGACCCCAGACTCAGTGTCTCAATCAATCTAAGACAGGCCTTTAGTGTGGATGTGTTTTTGTGTGTGTTTTGTGTTTTTGTGTGGGCGCCGTAATTTCCTGTCTTTGATTGATAGCCTTGGGGAATCTCTGCAAGGCTTCAAAATTCCCCCTTGTTACTCTCTTTTTCGCATGAAACACCATGTTTTGATGGTTGTTGCGCAAAAGGCTGTCCTGATCAGCGTGATCTTTCGTCGTGCTTTGCAGATGAGCGAAACGGCGCGACGTAAGCGCGTTTTGCTGGGCGTTACTGGCAGCGTTGCGGCGGTCAAGTATCCGATCCTTGCTTTAGAGTTGCTGAAGCAGTACGATGTGAAGGTAGTTCTCACCAAGGGCGCACAGTTGATGAATGCCGCGACGATTGCGTACGACTCCTTGTCTTGGGACGCATACCGGGCCAACGTCACCAGCGGCAACATTATTGAACACGTAGATGATGATGAATGGCGAGGATACAGCGATGTGGGCAAGCATCCCGTGCTGCACATTGATGTACGTGG
>JAFEAR010000099.1 GCA_018266335.1 Bdellovibrionales bacterium | reverse complement strand
GCTCTTCGAGCAACTGGGCCCGACCTTCATTAAAGTGGGACAAATTTTAGCGGGTCGCCCCGATCTGGTTCCGCCCGAAGTTATTCGCGAACTAGAAAAATTACAGGACCAAGTTCCCCCGGTGCCCTTCGCAGCCCTCAAGCCCATCATTGAAGAAGACTTGGGGCGGCCGCTGGCTGAATGCTTCCTGAGCTTCGATCCCGAGCCGCTCGCTACCGCAAGCATTGCGCAAGTGCACGTGGCCCGCACCCTCGCCGGTGAAGAAGTGGTCGTTAAGGTCAAAAAGCCCGACGTCGACAAAGCCCTCGCTCAGGATTTTGAAATTTTAGAAATGCTTGCCATGCTGTTTGAGCGCTACGCTGCCGAAGTGCGCGTGTTTCGCCCGCACGTGCTGGTCAACGAATTCCGCAAGTCTCTGCTTGCGGAAACTAACTTCACACTCGAAGCGAGCAACATCAAACGCTTCGCTGACAATTTCGCCTCGAACGATTTTTTAGTGGTGCCCAAGGTTTATCCACAGCTCTCGGGCCCGCGCGTGATCACGCTCCAACGTTTGCACGGCGTAAAACTGAGCGATCTCGAAGGCGCCCGGGCCATGGGTGTAGACCCGCGCGAAGTGCTTACGAAGGGCATGGATTGCTTTTTTCAATCCATGCTGGTGGACGGATTTTTCCATGGCGATCCGCACGCCGGAAACATTTTGGTGCTCGCAGATGGCCGCCTAGGACTCATCGACTTCGGCGCCATGGGCCGCCTCTCGCAGAAGGCGAAGGATGCTCTGGTCAACATGTTCCTGGCCCTCCTTACGGAGGACTACGAACTGCTCGTGCACGAATACATTTCGCTGAGCTCCGACCACGAAGCCTCGCGCAGTTCGAGCGCCATTGAAGCCATTCAGCGCGACGTGGCCGACGCCTTTTCGCCCTACCACGGCCTGCCCCTCAAAGACGTGCCCATGGGCAAGCTCCTGATGGAAGGCGCCGGCATTGCGTATCGCCATCGCATTTCTATTCCGCGCGATTTGATCATGGTCTTCAAGGCCATCATGACCCTCGAAGGCATTGGCCGCACGCTGAATCCGGATTTCGACATCATCTCCGCCGCCTCCAAACAAACGCGCGCCCTGCTGCGCGAGCGTTACGCCCCCAAACGCGTACTGAAAGATTTGCTCTTCGTGGGCCGCGACTTGGCCCGCTTCATGGGCAAAGCGCCCCGCCAAATTGGCGAAGCGCTGCGCTTGCTAGAAAACGGCGAGCTGCGCCTGAACATGCAAATCACCAACCTCGATGCCCTGGCTAAAGCGCAGGTGCAGGGACAATCGCGCATTGCGCTCGCAATTTTAGCGTCGGGCGTTTTTGTGGGTTCCGTGCTGGCTTCGTCACTTGGGCACCTGCCCATTTGGTCGGAGCTTACGCTGTGGGCTTGTTCGGGCCTGCTGGGTTTGCTGGTCTTCTGGAGAAGCTTCGCTTGAAACGCGAATACTCCATGCCCCCCAAGGGTTTGGCCGAGGTTTTGAAGTGGCAAATGTCCAAGCGCGACTTGCCCGCGTGGCCGCGCTTCGTGCCCGACAATGTTGCGCCCCAACTGGCCGAGTCCGTCGCGCCCGGCGAAATTGTAGCCACCTTTGTGAATCACGCCACGGTGCTTGTGCAAATGCCGGGTCTCACGTGGATTACGGATCCGGTTTTTTCCGAGCGCGTGAGTCCCGTGGCCTGGGCCGGGCCGCGCCGAGTGCGTGCACCGGGACTACGCATCGACGAAATTCCCGCCCTCGATTTTATTTTGCTCAGCCACAATCACTACGATCACATGGACTTCGATTCGCTCGGGCAGCTGATGGATCGTTTTGATGCGCAAATTCTTACGCCCCTCGGAAACACCGAGTACCTGCCTCTCGATTTACGCTCGCGCACGCGGGAACTCGATTGGTGGCAAAGTTATCAGGTTGCCGAGGGCACACGCATTTCCCTTGCGCCCGCTAAGCACTGGTCCGGCCGCGGACTCTTCGATCGCATGCGTGCGCTCTGGGGTAGCTTTGTGGTGGAACACGCAGATCAACGCGTGTACTTTGCCGGCGACTCGGGATACGGCCCGCACTTTGCGCAAATTGCCGAGCGCTACGGCGCCTTCGATTTGAGCCTGCTACCGATTGGCGCCTACGAGCCGCGCTGGTTCATGCAGGAGCAACACATGAATCCGCAGGACGCCGTGCAGGCGCATTTGGATTTGCGCTCCAAGCAATCCCTGGGCATTCACTTTGGAACCTTTCGCCTGACCGACGAAGCCATCGACGATCCCGTGCGCGCGCTGGGCGACGCCCTGACGAGCGCATCGCTCGAAGCATCTAGCTTCGTTGCCCCAAAGAACGGGCAAACGCTGCACCTGCGCTGAGCAAAGAGCGCCCCAAAGTCTCGCAATCCTTTGCGGATCACTTTCTTACTTAAGTTTCTTAGACCTCTGCCGACGAGTCATACTGGTTGTTTTCCAGTATGATTTTTGAAGGCGGCGTAGTCTGCTAACTACGTCCGCCACCTTTATCAGCATGAGTACAAATTCGAGTAAGCTCATGTGAGCCTCCTTTCTTCGTACTCGTTCTTGAGTCGCGAGACTCCGGGGCATCCTGGCCCTAGCGAAACTCGTGCCAGATCTTGTGCGCTGCGCGCTCACCCGTTAACTTGATCGCATGCAAATGCGTTCTTTGGCCCCGCTCGTAACTTCTCTCACGATCCTCGCGCTGCTCACTGCCTGCGGCAACATCGGCAGTGGCAGCGGCGGAGGCAAAGCCAGCGGCATTCTCGATACGAGCTTCGGCACGGAGCCGGGTTTTGTGGGGAGTGTGGATCGGCTCGTCGTGCAGGGCACCAAGGGAATTCTGGCTGCCGGCCGCATCACGAGTTTTAAGGGGCAAAGCATTCCGTACATCACTCGCTTGCAGAGCGACGGCACCCAGGACGCCACCTTCGCTACGAATCTGGGCACCGGCCCCAATGACTCCGTGTTTGGTGTGGCCGTTGCGAGCGACGACTCCATTTATATCGGCGGCGACTTTACCTCGGTCAAAGGCACCGGCTCTTTGCGAATTGCAAAACTAGGCAGCGACGGCACTCCGGATGCGAGTTTTATGGCCACGACTTCGCCGCGAGGATTCGATGGCCGCGTAGCGTGCATTGCTCTGGACTCGAGCGGCAATCTGCTGGTGGGCGGCGAATTTGGTACCTATGCCGCTAACAATTCGCGCGGGCTCGCCAAGCTGAGTGCCGACGGCACCATTGACCTTAGTTTTGCGAACACCCTGGGCACCGGATTTGATTTGGGTGTGAACACGGTGCTGCCGGAATCTAACGGTCACATCTTGGTGGGCGGGAGCTTCACTATTTTTCACGGCCAAACGCGCAAGCGCTTGCTGCGTTTAAATGCCGATGGCTCGGATGATTTGGCCTTCAACACCGTCATCGGCACGGGATTCAACGGCGGGGTCAACACCGTGGCGCTAGCGAGCGACGGTAGCTACCTAGTGGGCGGCGACTTTACGGCGCTCAATGGCCAGACCGTGCCGCGCCTGGTGAAGATTACGAACTCGGGCGCGCTCGATACGAGCTTCATGACGAACATTTCTACCGGACCCAACGCAACGGTACGCAGCATCGTGGTGGAGAGTGATGGATCTATTTTAGTGGCGGGGGATTTTCAGACCTTCGCGAACGCGACGGCCGGCGGCATTATCCGCTTGGATTCTACGGGCGCAACCAATGCCGATTTTCTTACGACCATCGGATCGGGTTTCGACCTGAGCGTTGCGAGCTTGGCACTGCAGAGCGATGGCAATATCCTTGCCGGAGGCTCCTTCACCAAATTCCACGACCAGACCGCGACGCGCATTTCGCGTCTTAAATAACGAACACATTCCTAGGTTCCGTTTTTCAACACAAACGGGCCGGCCCCCAGATCAGGGCTGAAGGGCCGGCCACCCCCCAGGAAATGACGAGGTACACGGGCGCTTTGCGCCTTGTCACAGCATCGTCAGTACTAACCTAACAACTATCTATCAGCGTCAACTAACCGAGAACTTCTCAACCTAGCAACTTCAGCGCCATGGACTGCGAGTTGTTCGCTTGGCCCAAGACGGAGATGCCGGCGGTCAACATGATGTTGTTACGAGTCATGTCGGCCACTTCCGCTGCCATGTCGGCGTCACGAATACGAGAGTTAGCAGCATTCAAGTTCTCGATGCTGATACCCAAGTTGTTGATCGTCGACTGGAGTCGGTTTTGCAGAGCGCCGAAGTCGGCTCGCATGGCGGCGACCCGCTGAATAGCGGAGTCGATCACGGCGAGAGACTGTTGCGCCTTTGCTTTGTCATTCACGGCCACTTCTTTGAGGCCGAGCGATTCGATGGTCGCACTGGCGCGCGTGCCGTCGAAGGTAATCCGGTCAACGTTCTGGTCGTTACGAATACCCACTTGGATGTCGTAAATCTTACCGGTGCCGTTGAGCAGTTTAGTTTTGTTGAATTCGGTACCGTTTGCGATGCGGTCCACTTCCTGCAACATGTTCTGGTATTCAATGTTGAGGAAACCGCGTTCGTCCTGACCGATCGTATCCGAGGAAGCTTGGATGCCCAATTCCCGCAGACGCGTAAGAATGGAACTCGTTTCGTTCAAACCGCCTTCAGCGACTTGCACGAGCGAGATGCCGTCCTCACTGTTACGAACGTTCATCTGGTAACCGCGAATTTGTGCTTTCAGGTTCTCACTGATTGCGAGACCTGCGGCATCGTCCCCTGCGCGGTTAATCCGCGCGCCGGAACTCAATCGCTCCATCGCTCTTCGCATATCGGCATTCGATCCGCGAAGGTTACGCTGGGCGTTGATTGACGCCACGTTGGTATTGATGCGTAGACCCATACCTCGTCCTCCCTGACGTTAACGTCCTACCCTGGCGGGTGATGGACGCCGGAGCTTCCTGCTCCTGGTTAATTGTTCCACCGCAAAACATCTGCACCGCAACCCCGCCCGCCTCCTGGCAGATAGGGTCACAGCCGATTTGCGGCTTAATGAGAAGTTCGGTAGGCGGTGTAAAAAACTTAAGCAGTGAGTTGAAAAACTTTGTATAGTGTTCGCAATGCAGCGCAATAATTTACGCCTCACCACTCTCGCCGACAGTTCTGAACTCACCGAGTCAAGACGTGGACTTATTGAGCGAAATTTTCCGCGCGGCTCCAGCCTCTCGGCGCAAATTTCGCTCGAAGATGAATTCGCTTTATTGCTCGATCCTTCCAACGCCGCACGCAGCGTGGTTCTCGTTTCTGAGAATCAAGCCATTGCGCATGCCGCCTATCGGGTTTTTGACGTTCAATTGCCGGGGCAAAAAACGCCCCTCCGCTGCGCGGGTATTGGTCTGGTAGTGACGGACGAAGCGCATCGGGGTCAGGGTCACGCTAAACGCATCCAACTCGAAATCGAGCGTCGCGCGCGCGAAGAAGGCTGCGTGCTGGCCGTACTGTGGAGCGATCTTACAGATTTCTACTCGCGCCTGGACTACGTGGTGGTGGGCTCCGAATTGCAGTGGCACCTGGAAGGCGAAGAGCTGCGCATCTTGCGCCAACGTTTGCAGGCTGAGCGCGAACCCGCCGCGCAAAAACTATCGGTCGAAGCCATCACTAGCCTGGCCCCCACCCGCACGCTCTACAATCAGTTGGCCACGGGGCCGGAGCGGAGCTCGAGCATTTACGATCGCTTTTTGACTTTTCCGGACACCTACGGGTTTCTTGCCGCTGCGGGTGCCCAGCCCGCAGGTTACGCCTTCATGGGCAAAGCGCGCGATCTGCGCGACACCGTTCACGAACTCGTCGGCAAGCCCGAGAGCGTAGCGCCGCTGCTCGCCGCCTGCGCCGAACGCGCGCAAAAGGCTCTGCGCGTGCACCAACCTTTGCGCTCGCCCCTGCAGGCCGAACTCGAACACTGGCTGGGCCCCGCAGAACGCTGCGCACTGGCCTTCTTCAAGGTGCTCGACGTTAAAGCTCTCGCACGTTGGCTAGAAAGTTCGGGCACCCTGCCCACCGGCACACGCATTCTGGTGGGCGCCAAAGGGCAAATCGAAATTGCCGCTCCCTCAGGCATTTTTTTTGAAACGGACGATGCCGCCCACCTGCTGCAGCTTTTCCTGGGCCCCTGGGAACCACGCGAGCTCGAAGATCTACCGCCACTCATCGTAGAAAAACTAACCGGCACCCGCCTACCCGCCCTGTATTTCTGGGGCTTCGACAGCGTTTAGCCACCCTTGTGGTCCGCGTGCACTACCGACGTCGGTAGTAGCTTGGACCTTGCAGTGGTGTTGCTGTGTAGAAATGTAACAAGCGAGTGTTTGGGGAACGCCCATGTGCGAAATCACTATCGACGTCGGTAGTGCGTGGCCTGCAAGCCAAGACAATCTGCACGCGTCGCGAGTTAATGTCCTTGGCGATAGGTGGCGCTGTTTCACTGCGAGGGAATGTTTTTGGCTGTTGGTGGCGCAACCGGGGCACGAGAAATGATTGCTGTCTTTCGCCGGAACTCTCGCAAAAAAAATACGCGCGGACGCAAAATTCGTGAGATTTTTATTGACGCGATTTTGCGCGTTGTAGGCTGTCTGCCCTGCGTAAATTGCGCTTTGGCTTTTCAAAAATAATTCATCGCGCGCAAAAGTCTGCGTGGTGAGGCGCTAGCGCGCTCTGCGTGGCACTCTGATTTTTATCTGAGTCGCTGCAAAAAAGTACGGCGAAAAACTCGTGATATAGACTTCTGCATGAATTCGATTCGTGCACTAAGAGACTCAGAATTACTCTCTGCCACTAAAGAGCTCGTACAAAAAGAGCGCGCGGTTACGATGGAAGTTTTGCGGCACTTGCAGGAGATTGAGCGGCGCAAGTTATTTGCGGACCTCCGCTATCCTTCGCTTTTTGAATATGCCGTGCATGAGCTGGGTTATTCCGAAGCCGCCGCGGGCCGCCGGATTCAGGCTATGCGGCTTATGACCGAACTTCCCGAGGTAGCGCCCAAGATTGAATCGGGCGCACTAAGCCTTAGCAATATTTGCCAGGCTCGCAGCTTCTTTCGGGAAATTGCAAAGACTCAGCCCGAAATGTCTATGAGCCTGGAGCAGAAGACCGAGGTGCTGGCGCAACTCGAGGACAAGTCAGCTCGAGAGGGGCAAAGAATTTTACTTTCCATTAGCCCCGCTCACGCACTGCCTCGGGAACGCGAGCGCATAGTGGGCCCCGAACATTCAGAAGTTAATTTTTTAATGAGCCAAGAACTTAAAGCTAGCTTGAGCGAAGTTCGGGCCCTTTTGGGTGAGCGGGGTGCGCAGCTGACTCTGGCTGATCTGGTCACCGAGATGGCACGGCTTAGCAAAGAGCGCCTGCTTGAGCAGCGATTTGGCAAAAACCGCGTTAGGCAGACCACGGCCAAAATTGAAAAGTCCGGCACGCATCAGGTTGCGACAGAAGGGGATGATGAAATTCAAATCCCCGTACCCCTAAACTCCGATACATCTACTACCGACGTCGGCGAAGCGCTGCGTCAGCGCACTCGCTACATTTCTCGCGCAACCAAGCATGCAGTTTGGCGCAAGGCAGAGGGAAAGTGCGTGCGGTGTGGATCTGCGCACCGGTTGAATTTCGATCACATCCGGCCCTTCGCTTTGGGCGGCGACTCGAAGCCAGAAAACATCCAGCTCCTCTGCAGCTCCTGTAACCTTCGGCGTGGGATTTCCACCTTTGGTGCTAAGACTCTGCGGCGGGCCTGAATTGTCCCCAAATGCTCATTCTCGGCCCTGGCTGGGGCCTCCACCCCCTCCCGGCCTCGCTTAGACAGGGCCCCGTTTTTTGGCTAAGAGTTTTCTGGCCATGAACATTGTGCAAAAACTACCGCCGCTGGGCGAACTCGGCTTCGGAAAATACTTCGCTCCCTGGATGATTGTGAGCCACTATCGCGACGGGCATTGGACTTCGTGGAATTTAACCACCACCGAAGATTTTCACATTTCGCCCGCCGACAAGGTTTTGCACTACGCCCAGGAAATCTTCGAGGGGCTGAAGGTTTTCAAACTGAACGACGGCAGCGCCGCACTCTTTCGTCCCGAAAAAAACATTCGCCGCATGGCTCGCTCCTCCGAAATTCTGGCCATGCCCGCCTACCCCGAGGCGGACTTCCTGGATGGCATGATCGCCCTCAGTCGCAAGTGCAAGGACCTAGTGCCCAACGAACCCGGCGCTCTGTACCTGCGCCCCACAATGATTGCCACCAGCACTACGCTCGGAGTGGCTCCGTCGCAGGAATATTCCTTCTTTATTCTCGCCTCCCCCGTGGGTGGCTACTTTGGTGACACGCAGTCGGATAAACCCGCGGGCGTTTCCGTACTCGTTTCGCAAGATCACGTGCGCGCCGTACGCGGCGGTTTGGGCGAGGCCAAAACGGGCGCTAACTATGCGGCCAGTTTGCGCGCCGTTTCCGAAGCTAAAAAACAAAAGTACGACAACGTCCTTTTCTTAGACGCCATTGACCGCTGCAAACTCGAAGAACTCAGCGGCATGAACGTGTTCGTGGTGGATGGCGGCGTGCTAAAAACGCCCAAATTGGGCGACACCATTCTCCGCGGCATCACGCGCGAAACACTGCTGCACTTGGCAAAGCTCGAGAACATTCCCACCGAAGAAACCGATATCGATGTGCACGAGCTCATCGCGGGTCTGGGCCGCGGCACCATTACCGAAATTTTCGCCTGCGGCACCGGCGCATCCGTTACCGCCATCACGGAACTGGGCTGGAAGGGCGAACGATTGCCCGTAGCCGGCAAACGCGTGGGCGACATCTCGACCCGCCTTTACCGCCGCTTGTTGGGCATTCAAACGGGCCGACTGCCGGCTCCCGAGGCCAACTGGCTCGTACGCTGCTAAAGCACCCATCACCGTGAAGAGCAATCTCGCAAAAGCCTACCTCTTTGGCTTTTTCTGGATGTTCCTTGTCCTCATTCCCATTTTGGTTCCCTACTGCATGAGCTTGGGCCTGAGCATGCAGCAGTTCTTTCAGCTGCAAGCTACTTTTGGCATTGCCGTAGTTATTTGCGAAGTTCCTACCGGCTACCTCTGCGATTTGTGGGGCCGCAAGCGCACGCCCTGCATTTTCTCGTTCATTGCGGCCGTGGGCTACACCTACTTGTGCTTCGCTAAAACTTACGCCGGTTTGATGACCTACGAAATTGTGGTGGGTATTGGAGTAAGCCTGGTCTCGGGCGCCGACGTTTCATTCATTTACGATTCTCTGCAGAGCGAAGAACGCGTGGTGAGCACTCGCGCGCTGGCCAATTTGCAATTCGCGCAAACCTTTAGCGAAGCCCTGGCCTCGATACTCGCGGGCTTTTTAGTGGTGTATTCCTTTCAGCACGTCCTGTGGGCCAATGCCCTTACGAGCTGGATTCCCTTCTTTATTGCCCTCACCTTTAAGGAACCGAAGTACAAAAAAATGCAGGGCAACTCGCACCTCGAGAACTTCAAACGAGTTTTTAGTCACATTCTGCACTCGGACCGCATGCTGCGCTTGATTTTTATTAACCTCGTCACCTGGGGGGCCGCTACTTTTTTTGCGGTGTGGATTTTTCAGAAGTACTGGCACGACCGCGGCTTTGCGCTCACCAACTTTGGTTTGTTTTGGGCCGCGTACCTGGTCACGGCCGGCCTGGTGGGCAAACGAGTGCACTACCTAGAAAAACGCTGGGGCCCTCGCGTGTTGCTCGTTGCCATCGGCGTACTGCCGGTGCTCGGTTATTTGGGCATGGCTTTTTCGCTGGGGTGGATGGGCGTGGCGCTGGGCTTTTTGTTTTACATTAGCCGCGGTATTTCGCAGGTGTTGTTGCGCGACGCCTTTAACTGGCGCCTACCGGGAGAATTCCGCGCCACCGCCAACTCCATTCAGAGTTTTTGCTTTCGCCTGGGCTTCGGGGTGTTCGGTCCGCTCGTGGGCTACATCATCGACCACCGAGGCGTAGACCGGGCGCTCGAGGCACTAGGCGCAGGATTTGCAATCCTCTTTGTCCTAACTCTGGTGCCCCTCATTCGCGAACTCGGCAACCAGACGATTCCCGACGCCGAATAAATCGCGCCAATATTGTAAGTTTAAAAACAACAATCCTCAGCCGTAAACTAAGGCTGGAGGTTACTTATGAATCGCAGCTACATTCCACTCCTTCTCCTGGTCTCGGCCTGCACCCAACACTTGCCGGCGCGCACGCAGGTGCAAGCAAACATTGGCCTGCGCCTCGCGTCGGGTTGCGACGAAGTTAAGAATGTCGTGGCCCATGTTCTAGATGAGAAGAGAGCTATGGATTCGGTTCTCCAACCAGTTCCTATTACGGACGGATCCACGGCCTCCGCCGCGGGTAGTACGCCGTCCATCAGCCAGACACAGCGCCAAGTAGAGCAGGTCGACGAAGCCGACCTCGCAAAAACCGACGGCAGCTACATCTACAGCCTGAGTTCGTCGGGAATCGGTATTGCTCACCATGAAGGCACGGGAGAAATCACCAAGGTCGCAGCGCTTAATTTTAAATCGACTCCCGAAGGACTGTATCTGACTGACGATCATCGCCTCATCGCCATGGGCCAAGTGAAAGATCAGGTCGAAGTTCGTAGCTACGACCTGACCGAGCCCGGTTCACCCACCCTTGTCCATACGCAAACTTTTGCTGGCTACTACAAAGCTTCCCGTCTCTATCGGAGACAGCTACGAATCGTCACCCAGATGGGAGACCTTTACGCTTACCCACACGACCAGAAGGCCACCCAAAACGCACTCACTGCCTATTTGAATTTAGACGCCGAGAAAAACTGTCGTGGGTACTACTTAGCCAATGCGGAAGTAGGCGAAGGAGTCATCACACTCGCGACGATGGATACGAACCTTGACCATTTTCAACGACAGTTTATTTTCGGGGACACCAGCTCGTCCGATGTCTACGACACTGGCGAAGCTCTCTTTATTTTTCAACGACACTGGGACAATTGGAACGATGCACGCACCAACGAAACTCCACTACGCTACGTATATCTGCACGAGTTTAAATTTCTAGACGACGGCACTCCGGTTTATCAAAGCTCCCTGGGTATCAACGGCCACCTGCTGAATCAGTATGCTGTCGATTCGTACCAGGACACCTTGCGTTTAGCGCTCACTCAGAGCGATGGAAACCGATTGGCCATCTTGCAAAAAAACAGCTCGCGCTGGCAAATAAAGGGCCAAACAGAAGTGCTTGCCCGAGGCGAACAAATTTACGCAGCACGATTTATGGGCCCCGCGGCTTACTTAGTGACCTACCGTCAGATGGACCCTCTCTTCGTTATTGACCTGCAAGACTCCTCAAATCCACACGCCGTGGGAGAACTACATTTGCCCGGCGTATCTACATTCTTGCTTCCGGTCGCCGAAAAAACTTTGTTGGGTATCGGTTACGGCGAGCGGGGCAACACCAAGCTGAGCCTCTTCGACGTGAGTAACCCAGCCCAGCCCCGACTGAGTTCGGAATGGGAGGACTCCGGCTGGAACTATTCTTCTGTTGGTTACGATTTTAAGGCCATCAGCTGGCAGCCGTCGCTCCAGCGCCTTACCTTTCCGCAAATTGCCTACACCCAAGGCGCCACGATTTACCGCGCACCCGTATTTCAAGTTTCGGCGGATCATGGCATTCAACTGCAACGCACGATAACGAGCTCGATTCCCGATGCCGACACCCAATATAGCTATTACAATTACTTCCGCCGTCTGCTGCTTATCGATCAAACGATTGTTTTCGACTTCGACGGCCGAATGCAATCCTACGATCTAGCTTCACCCAATGAACTGGGTAGTGATTTAACCTTCTTTAGCTCTGCACCGTAAGACGATAGCGCGTAGCCCGGGCCCGGCCATGCGCCTCCACTTCACCGGCCTGCAGCAACTCTTGCACGTAGCGCTGTGCGCTGCGTGCCGAGAGTTTTAATTCCGTCGCAAGTTCCTGGCGACTGAAGAATGTTTGACCGAAGCGCGTTTGGAGAGCGGAGCGATGGGGATCTACCGTGTGCTGCCCACTCACCTTTAGAATGACTCCCGTTGGCGCCGCCAAACTATAGAAGCCACGGGCTTCTACAACTTCGAGCAGCAGTCCCGATCGACGTAGCCATTCGCGCAAGCGGCTTAAAATTTGGTGCATCACGTTCGGTGAGCTCATTGGATTGTAATGCCGCCCGGGAAATACCTCGCCGTGCAAAGCCGCGAGGGTTAGCCCGCCATAAAAGTCCTGCGCCAGCGCCCGCAAACTACGGCTCAATACCGAAGTCGGCTTAAGCGCAGCCCCTCGGCCGGAGTGCGCACCTGAAGCCAAGTGCAGCCAGCAATTCGCGCGCGGGCGCCCACCCAGAGTCCACGGGTAGTCACCCCGCTCGAAATCTGATCGGGACCATCCGAAGTCTGCACACAGCCGTTCGCGGTAAGCCGGGTACGGTGTTCCAAAATAGAGATGTCGTGCCACCGTCATGGATCCCGTTGCGTGCACCCAATGAAAAT
>JAFEAR010000098.1 GCA_018266335.1 Bdellovibrionales bacterium | reverse complement strand
TGGTGCCAAAGAAGGCTCCAAGGTCAGATGGCGCATTACCCCCATGGCCGCTGCGCCTGGAAGTACGTCGCCCGACAAGCTGGTGCCGATGACCGAGCTTGCCACGGAGACCAATGTCGTCACCCTCGATACCGCCTGTGGTGACTTCCTCCGTGCTTGCTTCAACCGCGGCATCCTCTCTACCCAGGCTCTGGCCCACAAGCTGCCCAAGCTCCCCGACGGCAGCCCGGATCCCCAGAAGCTCATCGAGGCCATCAAGACTCCGGGCTCGGAAATTCGTCAGATGCTGGCCGGCTCCATGCCTGCCTTCATCAAGGATTTCATCGAGCTGGCCAAGAAAGAGGGTGGTCATGTCTACGACGCGCTTTATGAGCTGAGCGATCCGGAGATCGTGCAGTTCTACCTGGACAACACCGACTACTTCGACATGGTGCTGGCCAACGCCGGTAAGGACGACGCCACCAACGCGCCGGCCCGAGCCGCTCTTCGCAAGAAGAAGGCCAAGGTGAAGGACCGTTTCTTTAACGCCAACGGCATCGGACACAACAAGTCCAGTGTCTACGTGGACAAGAAGAAAAAGCCTCGCCGCTTTATGTCGGGTAGCATCAACCGCACGGCCACCGGCTTGTGCACGCAGTCCAACAACGCCCTGCAGGTCATCTCCGATGAGCTTGCCGCTTACGGTCTCGAGTATTACAAGATGCTCGAGGCTGACAGTCAGGGTGGCCAGGCGCTGCAGTCGGATGCTTTCCGGGCGGCAAACGGAAAGCGCAAGAAGGACGTTGTCCTCGCGGATGGCACGCGCCTGACGGTTTGGTTCTCGCCAAACACGGCCAAGCGCACCAAGCCCAAGGACAATCCGGAAACCCCGCCGGACATGCAGGAGGTCTTCGACTGCATGGACGAGGCGCGGGAAGCTCTCTACTTCCTGGCCTTCTATCCGGGTTTCCCGTCGATCATCTCCAAGTGCGAAGAGCTTCGCCTCAAGAAGTCTGAATTGATGATCCGCGGTGCGGTGTCCAGCCCGCAGGCTCTGCCGCGCAACACGCGTCGGGGCTTCGTGCCCAAGGGTGCCATGCAGCTCTATCGTCCTGATGGGGACTCCTCGATCATCGCGGCTTCCGCGCTGGAAAAGGATGTTTCCCGCTGGGTGCGAGAAATCCTCAAGCTGCCTGATGCCCACGCCATCATCCACGACAAGGTGGTGGTGATCAACCCGATGTCCAAGGACTGCATCGTCATCCTCGGTAGCCACAACCTTGGTTTCAAGGCCAGCTACCAGAACGACGAGAACATCCTGATCATCCGGGGCAACATGCGCCTGGCCCAGGCCTACATGGTGCACATCCTTGACGTGTATGACCACTACAACTTCCGTCGTGTGGTCGGCAGCGGCAAGAGCACCTTCGATGGCTTCCTGGAGACGACGCCGGAATGGCAGGATCGTAAGCTCAGCGGCCGCTCACTCAAGGAGCTCGGCTACTGGCTCTCAGGACCTGACACGGTGGGTGGTCAGCCAAAGGCCGCGGACTCCGAGAAGAAGCCGGTGCGTAAGCGCCGACCGACCTCGACGAGTGAGAGGCGCAAAACTACGCTGCCTAAGTCTGCATAAGACAAAGGCGGCAAGCCGCTCGGGACCGTCACCAACAGGTGGCATCCCGGGCGGCTTTTCTTTTGTGATTTTATACTATGTTAAATAGTGTATATATCAATTCTGACTTGGGCTGGAGATCAAGGTGGACTATTGGGTTTCGGCACGAGTGGTAAGGTGTCTAGTGCACTAGACACCTAAGCGCTGGACGCAATTTGCCTTGGTATCAAGACTTGCGTCAAAGCTAAAGAAAACTGACCCA
The DNA here is from genome assembly GCA_018266335.1 of Bdellovibrionales bacterium. Next base: position 3,663 of record JAFEAR010000098.1, on the reverse strand, counting down.
AAAATGACCGGATTGCCTGTCATCATAGCTGCAGAAATAAAACCGGCTGAAATAATAACGCTGAGCCGGAAGAAAAAAAGACTCACCCGATGATACTAGATGCAGTATCGTCGGGCTCGTCGCGTTTGTCCTTTTAAAATCGCCTGAAACTGGCTACCAGTGCCAATTGTAAAGCGCCTAAATAGAGGAGAATATGGGAAGTATACGCATTTGGAAAGAGCAAGCTCTCTTCTTTTCTACCGCGTAGTTTTAGTAGCTTCTTATTATCTTTCACTCCCCCTATTTTGACGAACCAGATAATAAAAAGCCCAATCCGCGCCTTGACGACGATTTGCCCGACGACTTTCTGTCGCTCGGCATTGTCTTTCTCTTTCTCGTGAATCGATCTGATTTGAAAGGACCGCTGTCATGAACACGTCTGCCGACTTCGCCCAAGCTCGTTCTCAGGCTGCCCGTCTCATCTGGCAAGAGGTGCCCCTGGAGGACCGTCCCCGTCGCAGTATCTACGACACCGGTCGCGGCGGTGCCGACCACTCCTTTGCCGTCGAGCAAAATCGCCGTCAGTTCGCCGCTGACGACCGCGCCGCCACTGCCCGCATGGAGATCTTCACCTCGGTGGCTCGCTCTCTGGAAGCGCAGATCTGCCCTGCCGGTGTGCGCAAAGTGCTGGCCGATTGGCTGCGCTACAGCGCTCGTTGCGACATGAGCGAGCAAGGCATCGCGCCCATCGACGACGAGTTGCGCAAGCGCATCCGTGGCAACGTCGATGTCGACCGTCGCCCGCTGGCCAATGCCGTCGTGCAGGGCTGGAACCTCTTCGTGCCCATCTGGCAAGCGGAAGCCTGAGGCTCCACTCGCCTGACTGAGCATTTCTTCAATCGCACTACGAAAGTCTGATATGCAAACCACTGCTGTTCCCTTCCGCACCGAGCTCTTCTTCCTGGCCGAAGATGAGATGAAGAGCAATCGCAAGTTCACCAGCTTCGACAATCCCTTCAAGCCGCACGACCTCTCCATGGCTCTCGTGCAGCTGGCCTCCAAGGTCGGCCGCCGCATCATCCGCGACGGCGACGAGGCGCTCAAGGTCTTCGTCGAGGAAGACGTGGCCGCCATGCTGCTCGCCCTGCCCAACCTCTTCTGGTTCTGGAAGGTGTTGCAGCATTCCATCGGATGTTTCAAGCAAGAAGAGACGCGCCTGGTCTCCATGCACGAAGTGCACACGGCCGTGCGCCTGATGCGCATGGACTTCGAGCGCATGTACGACCTGCGCGACGCCCAGAGCAGCGCCGTCATGGCCGTGCGTGTCGCTCGCGGCGTCATGTTGGCCAGCATGAGCGGCAAGGCCACGGTGCGCCCCAACCCGCTCTTCACCGAAGCCGAGTACGTGAGCTGGGTGCCGCCGCAGTCGCAAGACAGCGAAGTGCCCCCGGGCACCAACCTCGGCAACACGAGCGTCTTTTCCGAGTCCATGTGAGCTTCGCCGAGTCTCTCTAGAGGCTCATTTTCTCCCACCCCAACCAACGTTTACCAAGGAGTCTATATGTCAGCCGACAACATGATTGCTATCCTGCGCACGGAAGTCCATCCGAGCCTGGAAGTCGAACACGAAGAAGGACGAACCGGCGAGAAGGAGCGCCACGGCTTCGAGTACCGCGTCGTGGAGATCTGGCTCTCGGCCACGCCCTTCCAGCACGACGAAGACGGCGGCAACCAGGTCCTCATCAAGGACGCCGCCCGCGCCGTGGAGATGTTCGAAGAAGCCGATGCCTACAATGGCCTGGACGTGGCCATGGCCCGCGCCGAGCGTCTGGTGGCCCAGTCCACCGTGGTCGAGTACGGCATCCGCGTGCTCGAGCTGGAGATGTCCTTCCGCGAGCTGGTGGAAAAGGCGCAGCGCGTGCGCGACGGCGAAGAAGAGGACGATGACCTCCTCGGTGGTTTTCTGCCGCCCCTGAATGCCGACGCCGGCGACTTCGCCCACCTGGACGATGGCGACGATGACGGTGACCACACGAGCGGCGACTTCGGCGAGCGTCCGCGCTTCCTGCACTGAGGAGATCCACATGAGCGATACGAGCCAAAAACAGCTCTACGCGGTCACTCTGGACGGGCTCTTCGTCAAGTACTGCTCGCTGGTGCACGGCGCCAACCCGGAGGAAGCACTGGCACTGGTGCGCAAGCACCATGCCGTGCTGCGTGATCCCGCCGCTGTCTGCTTCGTTTTCACCAGCGAGCATGTGGACAGCGTCCTCTTCAACGACGAGTACACCTTTCTCTGAGAGTGTGTTTGAGGTCTGAATACCTCGCCAAAAAGCCCGCCATGCCGGCGGGCTTTTTCTTTTGTTTGCAACTAATAGACCGGTCGGTTTAAGTTTGCATTTCAAAGCGAGTCGGTGATTGCGGAGCTAATACAGTGTTACTATGCTCCTGCTGCAAGACATTTTTAGTGGAGAAAGTCAAATGGGTTTATTCAATGGAAAAACACTGAAGTGGTGGTTCATTTTCTCCCTCATGAGTGCGGTGGCCTGCACAGTGGCCGGCGGCCTCGCAGGCCTGGTTGTCGGCTTCTTTATTGGTTTCTTTGGCACCATCGGTGGTATGAGGGACATGATCAAACCGGCCGTCGGAGTTGTTTGCCCAATAGCTGGTGTGCTAGTCTCTCTGCCGATTTCCTATCTCTGCTTTTCTTTTAGTGTGAGAAATCTTTTGAAAGAAGTACAGCAATAGGTCTATTTACCAGATAGACATTCTCGAGATGCCCAGACCGAGTACTGGTCGGTTGGGATGCGGTCGTGGCGGTACATGGGGTCTCTGCGGTTTGGTAGCAGGCGGTTCTGCCTCTCCTGGATTGGGGTCGGTAGGTTTGACGGGCTTATCTGGGTTTTCTTGTTTATCTGGTTTACCAGGCTTTTCTGCGGCGGCGTTGTTTTTTCCAGCAGAGGTGGGTTCGTATTTGCTTCTATCTCCAGGTATGCGATCCGTGGGCGGTTGGTTTTCGTCTCCCGGGTAGAGAGGATTGCGCTGGTGTGGCGGCAAATGGTTGTGCTCACCGGGATTGCCGGGACGGTTGTTAAAGGGTGGCACTACTGGTCTTTCAGGAGGTGCGAAGGGCAACACATGCTCCGGCGGGTGGATGCCACCTAGTTCCGGTGGTCTACCTGGATTTGATGGCGGCTTGCCGGGGTTTTGCGGTGGCTCGCAGTCATGAGCCGGTGGCTGTATCGGATTGGGCTTAGGCTTGTCGGAAATAGATAAACCTGGTAAGTGTTCGCAATTGGCGCTTCCTGGATTTTTGTGGGAATTATCGTTGTTGGTATTGCTATTAGTTCGTGTGTAAGCATCATCGAACATGGCATTACTAGCTACTTTTGCTATGTTTACTTCCGGCGAAAATTGCCGCGGGCTGTTATCGCCTGATTCTAAACCAGGCGCCTGGTGTGTTGTTTGTGTGCTCATAGAAAATCAGTTCCTGTTGGGGTATGTCTTAATTCAGACTGTCAAGACAGTCTAGGAGAGCAGCTGTTAAGACACCGTTCAGATATTCGTTGGTATAAAAATATCGTGAAAAGCCTTGTGTTTTTATCTGCCAATTTTTCTGTTAGTACAGTCAAAAGCGCACCACACAAGGATAAAACTAAAGAGGTCGAGAGTTATTTCTCTCGA
>JAFEAR010000097.1 GCA_018266335.1 Bdellovibrionales bacterium | reverse complement strand
TGATCCATCAGGTCCACACTGCCAGTGAAGAGCAAGAACGCGGAATCCAGCATGTAGGCACTGCCATCATCCAGTTGGAACAGGTCACGCAGAAGACTGCCAGCAACGCGGAAGAAGGCGCATCCGCGGCCGAGGAACTGCACGCACATTCCGAGACGCTGCGCGCGGTGGCAGGACGTTTGGCGGCTATGGTGGGCGCCCGCTCTTGATTCACTCGCGGGCTGGCTTTAACGGCCCGAGTGGCGCCGAATGATAGACTGGGAAAGGAATAACGTAGCGGGCGGTTAGCTCAGCCGGTTAGAGCGCCTGCCTTACAAGCAGGAGGTCCCCAGTTCGAGCCTGGGACCGCCCACCACCTAATTCATTTCCTTCCCCTTGGCTCGGCTCTCTTCCAGGCTCTGGCTCTCTTCGGCTCTCTGACGAAGTGTGTAGGCCTCAAGCTTGCCGAATCGGATATCATGGCGATTCATGTTGAAGCTTGCTTGGCTTTGCCTGATGGTCGCACTTCCGATCGGTGCGCAGACTCTTCGTGCTGGCGCATACGCTGCGGATATAACACCCGAACAGTGGCCCGTTCGGATTATTGGGGGATTTGTGCAGCCCCTCGCAACCAAGGCGCACGATCCCTTGCATGCGCGGGCCTTAGTGCTCGACGATGGCAAGACGAAGTTGGCGTTCGTGGTGGTGGATAGCTGCTATTTGCCCCGCGCCCTGTTTGATCGCGCCAAGATTCGCGCCCTCGGAGCGACAGGCATCCCGCCCTCAAATATGATGATGGCGGCTACACATGCGCACTCGGCTCCGCCATCCAAGCCAGAAGGCGCGAGTGAGGTCGAACTCGCTTATCAGAAACTCCTCGAAGAACGCATTGCAAAGGCGGTCGCTGAGGCGGACCGCCGATTGGCGCCGGCCCAAATCGGGTGGCTTGTGCGGCAGGAGCCAGACGAGTTACACAATCGCCGGTGGTTCATGAAGCAAGGCAGTATCCCACCGAACCCGTTCGGCGAAACGGGCGACCAGGTTCGAATGAACCCTCCCTCCGGAAGTCCTGATTTGATCAAGCCCGCGGGCCCAACTGATCCAGGCTTCTCCGTCGTTTGCATCAAATCCGCCGGCGGGCAACCCATCGCGGTGCTCGCAAACTACTCGCTTCACTACGTGGGTGGGATCGCTAACAATGAGCTCTCAGCGGACTACTTTGGCGAGTTTGCCAACCAAATTGCGAGCAGGCTGAATGCGGGTCCGGAGTTTGTAGGGATTTTGTCAAACGGTACCAGCGGCGACGTGAACAACATCGACTTTCAACACCCGTCGCCTCGGAGGAAACCTTTCGAAAAAATTCGGATCGTTGCCGGCAAGCTTGCCGACAGCGCACTTGCAGCCTACCGGGATGCTAAGTACCAATCTTCTTTGACGTTGGCAGCCTCAGAAAGCGAGCTCCCGTTGCGATACCGTAAGCCGACGCCCGCGCAAGTAGATAAGGCACGCACATACCTGGCAGCTGCCGATGAAAAGCTCCTGCCCATGCGCGCCAAGCCGTATGCGGAACGTACTCTGCGTTTGGCTCAGGGACCGGAGTGGGCCGACGTAAAATTGCAGGCATTTCGCGTCGGAGGACTTGGGGTGGCCGCGATACCGTTTGAAGTCTTCACGCAAATTGGCCTCGATATTAAGGAAAAGAGCCCGTTCCGCCCGACGTTCACTATGGAACTGGCAAATGGCCACTATGGGTATCTCCCAACGCCAGAACAACATCAACTCGGAGGCTACGAGACGTGGATGGGCACGAACCTGGTCGAAAAAGAGGCCTCGCGAAAGATAACAAGCACGATCCTCGATTTACTTAAGGTGTTATCAGCGTCAAACGGAAGGTAAACCACGCATGGAAACCCCGGGCAACACCTGATTTGCGTGGGACGTAAAGTTTTTGCGGCTTGCGCCCGATTAGAAGGGCAGGCAAGAATGAGGTGAGTAAGGAAACTCAAAATTCCGTGTTGTTCCGTGAGCAAGCCCGTGCATGGCTGACGCTGACCCAACCGTCAAAAGACGGGGCGCCACAGGTGTTCTCAGCAAGCGGCCGGCGCGTTGTCGTCGCGGATCGCGTGGATTGCCCTGACCACTACCGTTTACGAGAAACGCTGCTAGTGCGCGGCGATTTTCTATGCGGAAGCGGGAGCAGATTCGAAGGCCCTGTCTATGTCGGCGGCGATTGCACAATAGGCAAGGGATCCACTTTTGAAGTGCTCTGCGTGGAAGGCAAACTTCACTTCAGCCCCAACACAGAAGTCAAACAGTGGGTGCACAGCTTCGGTCCCATGGACTTGCGAAGCGGAACGTGGATCGCGGGCGCAGCAACCTCTTCACACTCCATTCAAGTTGGTGTAGGTTCCGGCGCCGCTCTCTTGTTCGCACCGGAAGTAGCCTCTTCAGGGCGGGTCTCGATGGGTTCCGACGTTCCTCCCGTGACCACGTTCTTAGAGATTCCAGCGCCATCCAGTGGCCGGGAGCCAGAATTGGGTGGAGTTCGTGGGTTCGATATCCGGAAACTGAGCGCGCTCGGCGCGGAGACCTGGGTCTACGATGGGAGCTTGCACCTGTCACAACCGGTTCTGCTCGGGGCCAAACTGGTAGTTCGCGGATCTTTCGTCTGCCCTCCGGGGAGCCTGCTTGAAGACGATCTCAAGTGCGGCGGCTCTCTCCGCATCGGCGCGGGCACTATCTCGCGCGGCAACCTCATCTCGCGCGGCGAAGTAACGCTCGAAGAGGAGTGTCTGTTCTCCGGAGATATTGAGGCCGGCACATACCTTCGCCTCTGTTCCGGTGTCAGAGGATTCCGCGACGCCGGTCCGGTTAGCTTGGTCAGCGGTGACCG
>JAFEAR010000096.1 GCA_018266335.1 Bdellovibrionales bacterium | reverse complement strand
GAGCTTGGTAAACTTCAGGTACTTCGAGATCGGGCCCGACCAGCGGTATTCACCGGGGATCAGGTAGGGCACCGTGGACATGGACTCCGCACCACCAGCTACGACGAGGTCGGCGCGGTTGAGAGCGATGAGGTCCATGCCCTGGTTGACGGCCTGCATGCCCGAACCGCACTGACGCTGCACGGTGACGGCCGGAGCGCCAGCGGGAAGGCCGGCGCGCAGCCACGCGAAGCGCGCGGTGTTGGGCGTGTAGGAGCTCTGGTAGCCGTGTCCGAGGATGACGTGATCGATGCTGTTGGCATCGACACCGGCGCGACGGATGGCGTTGACCATCACGTGCCCGGCAATCTTGTCCACAGGGACATTGCGCAGGGAACGTCCGAACGAACCGATCGGCGTCCGGCTGCCAGAAAGAAGATAAATCCGAGTGTGTGGATTACGAGATTTCATGAGATTCTCCGTACTTTTTTCAGGCTCTATTGTCGAGCACCGGCCGGGGGATAGCAACACTTTGCCTCCTTGTCCCTGACCGGTGCCCGGCAAATCGAAACCTTTTTCAGGTTTTTTTGTTATAGGAGGAAGATCTGATAAGTCGTTACCAGATCCCATGAGACATGAGGAGAGCCTCAGTCTTGCCAGCCAGCAGGTCCTTGGACTTGCGGTTGGCGCGCTTGCTGTTATGCTCGCGCACAAGGGCCTCAAACTCGGCGACCACCTTGTTGGCGGACTCGAGAGCGGGACCCGTGAGGAGACCGGCCTTTTCCAGCGCAGGGATGGCTCCCATATAGCCGGACATGACGGCCTGCCACTTCTGATCACGGGTGAGCGTGAACTGAAGCGAACCGAACTTGAACTCCGTGGGTTCGATCATGATGTAGCCGTCCTCGTTGGAGAGCGGCTCCGGCTCGTGCTGTGGGATGCACAGCTCGCCGCAGATGACCTTCCACCACTTCATTTTCCAGCGGTTACGACGCGACTCCTGGGGTGTACCATCGCCGACGTCGCAGACAATGATGTCATGCGGGCGCGCTCCGTAGAAACGCTCCGGCACGCTGGCTGGCGTGCGACCCTCTTTCGAGAGTGCGCCATCATGCAACCAGAACTTCTCCCCATTGGCCTCGAGGGGCACGGCATCGATGATGCCGGGCACAGCACAGCTACCACGGACGGCGGCGCCCAGGGGGCCCGACTCCGTAGCGAGCAGGCGGTAGCTACCGTCTGCTTTGTGCTGATGCACTCCAGGCTTCGTGAAGATCAGCTGATCGTCACCGACGCAGGCCATGGTCCAGTAGCGAGTGGGCCAGAAAGGAACTTTTTCCTCCAGGAAACCACCCAGCTTTTCGGAGCTAAGCACTCCGAAGCGAGGACGAGTCTTTTCGTACCGGCGCTGCATGAGGGAGGCGAAGAGAATCTTCAACATCCCGCCGCGCCGAGTGAGAAGGCTGGCAAAATCAACGTCGAGAGCAGTGGATACAGTGGTTTTGGCGTCCATGCCAGAGGACAAGAACAGCGCCGGCAGCGAGCCGCCACTGATTCCTCCGATGGACTTCCAGTTAGTAATCCCAGCATGGTGGCACGCAAGAACCACTCCTGCACCGGCAAGAATGGCGCGGGACCCGCCGCTGGAAAGAAGCAAGTGCAGCTCCCTTGCGGCTGGCGGTGTGCCATCCGGCGGGAGGTTATTCGTATTTGAGCTCATTTTTAGGCTCCATTACACTTTTGGCGGATGCCAATTAGAGACCTAGAACCACAGCCCTTTATTTGACCTAATCCGAAACCAAAACACTGGCTGGACAAGGGTCGTGAGCACAAAAGACAGCTCGAGGGGGTTCTAAATCGATGAAGGGTTGAGAGAAAGAGGTGTTTGGTTAACTCGGGAGAAAGAAAATAAAGGGCTTTGAAACACTAAGAGATCGATAGCGGTGTACTCAACGTTTCGACGCTTTTCAAAGAGCAAGAGATCATGACTTTTCGCTTATCTCTCTTTCACCAGGTACTCCTGTCAAAGAAAACTAAAGGCAAATTAGCTGGCCACGCTCAGCTAGCGGCAAAAGCTTGTCCCACGGGCTGCCAGTTTTGCCGTGTTGTCAAGACGTAAAAGCGGGGCCAATTTTAAGAAATCTAAAACAGTTACGCAAGCTCGGCGACCGCTTGATAACTGCGCAAGTTTATGTCGGGTTTCTATGTAACTTATAAGCATGCAAAGGGCCATGATTCTTGAGTTTATGGCTCCAGTTTTCATATGGTGCTTGTGTCATCAACCCCTAACCCAATCCGGTCTTAAAGTCTCAAAAGCCCAATAAAGACCACACTCTCAATAGTCTCCTCGGCGGTTCCCTCGCCTTGAGACTTCCACCCCCTCTAGTCCAAATCTGCAGTTTCACAAGAGCCTCGCCAGGAAAGCCCACAGCACCCGGCGACGTGAGCTGCTTTTTCACAACTCTCTTAAATCTAGGAGTGCTCAATGACAGAGATTCTGCTTCACCGCTTCTGGTCCCATGTCTCCAACAAGGCGGACCACAAGGCTGTTCTGGTACCCAACCCCGACGCCGGCAAGCGTGAGTATTACCCCACCGCCGTCCCCTATGGTGGCGTCGGTGCTACCGCTTACCGCGAAGAGGGCCCGTTCAAGGAGCTCACCTGGTCGGACGTCGGCGCCATCACCGCCGAAATCATGAACCAGCTCATGCAGCTCGGCGTCGAGCGTGGCGACCGCGTGGCCATCCTCTCGTGGAACACCCCCGAGTGGGTCTGGACCGACATCGCCATCCAGAGCCTGGGTGCCGTCACCGTGCCGATCTACCCCAATTCGGCCGCCGACCAGGTCAATTTCATCCTGGGCAACTGCCAGTCGCAGCTCCTAATCGGCGACAGCACAGCGCAGACCAGCAAGGTCGCTGCCATCGCCGGCGCT
>JAFEAR010000095.1 GCA_018266335.1 Bdellovibrionales bacterium | reverse complement strand
GTGAGGAGCAAATCCTTACAGGTGGCACCTGCCTGGTTTCTTTTTTATCTTTTTGCCGAATTTTGTTTCTATTTTTTGACCCTTCTCTTGAGGTAACAGACATGTCCAACAAGGACCCCCGTCGCCTCAAAAGAGGCGTCATCAAGCCAAAAACCTCTGCGCCAATTCCGCGCATCGCCCATCCGTTTTTCGCGGGCGAACCTGCTACACCGCTCCTAACCGAAAGCCCTCTCTATTGGGTAATTGGTCATCGCGGCACGAACATTTCCCATGCGGAAAACAGCTTGCCGGCCTTTGCCTATAGCCTCAGCGTCGGTGCTCGCATGATTGAGCTGGACGTGCGTCTCACTGCCTGCGGTACGGTTGTGGTCATCCACGATGCCACCGTAGATAGGACCACAAACGGCTCCGGCGCGGTCAAACAAATGCCTCTGACCAAGCTGAAATCCCTAAATTTGAAAGGCGGCAAAAACTCCGCCAAGTCAGATGGGGATCTAAAAGTGCCCACCCTGGAAGAAGTCTTCAGCGCCTTTCCCGACGCCAAAATCGCCGTGGAATTGAAGGACGCCAACTGGGACCTCTGCCGCAAAGTCTACGAGCTGATTGCTAAATACAATCGCTTCGACAAGACTCTGGTGCAGCTCTTTAGCATCACCCACCCGCTCGGTAAGCGCCTACGTCGGCTCGACAAGCGCCTGTTGACTGGGCACACCACCACAGAAGGTGTGCGCCTGATAGCCCTGGCTAAGCTGCATTTGGCTAGCAAGAACGCTATCCGCCGCTCGCCGCCGGTCATCGAACTGCCAATGAAACGCGGACGCCTCAAGCTGGTCACACCGAGTTTTGTCAAAGCGGCTCACCGGCTGGGTATCCGCGTATTCGTCTGGACCGTCAATGATGCCGCCACCATCGAGAAGCTTTTTGCGATGGGCGTGGACGGCATCTACACTGACAATCCGCATTTTGCGCTGCAAAAAATAAGCTCCCTCAAACTCCAGAAGAAATAGGGCTTAACACATGAACACTGCCATCCTCATCGCCGCCGCTGTCCTCCTGGTCAGCTTCGGCGCCATGACCTGGGCCGCCTACACCCTCGCTCCCCTGATTGGTTACAACCAGTTTGGTGGTCGCGAGCCGGCTCTGCTCATCATCCGCTTCGCGGTCTGGGCAGCGCTCTACCTGGGCTTCTTCGGCATCGCTCTGAGCGCTGTCGCTGTCGCTTTCCTCGTCCCCACCGGCGCCGACCTCTTCCTGGCCGGTAAGTTGGCTGGCGGCGCCGGTATCATGTTGGGCTTCGCCTTGCATGGACCGATGGCCAAAGACGCCAAGTAAGGGCTAAGGACGCCAGGTAAAGTCTGAACAGGCTAAGCAAGACGCCGGAACCTGAATCAACATCAAGACAGGAGCAAGCTCAAATTGGCACCAGCCATAATGAACCTGCCCCTGTCTTTTTTGCGCGCAGCTACTACCACCATTAGTATTTACGCGATATCTAGCCCTCTAGCCTAGCTCCCGCAAAGCTTTAAGAGCGAGGATTTTTAGCAGGCTACGCAAGCGAGGCCAACCCGCTGTCTCTGCCGTATTTGCCCCCATATCCCTAAGGTCAAAAATCCCGAGACAGAGCCTGTGCGGGCTCATAAGATTGTTTAGAGATGTAAAGAGTAAAACTAAAGGGATTATTAAGGAGATCCTAATGACAACTCGGTGCTCTGATTGATAGCTTCAGGTATCAATCACCTCTCTCCAATTTCTGAGATCAACAGCTAAGTACACCACCAACGCCCCAAAAGCCTAAGCAACTCCAGAAGACTCTGTCTTTTGAGTAAGACCAGTTTTCTGGATGGCTCCGTTGGTGATTTTTCTTTCGCCAGATAGTTGCTACCTGGCCGCCCCGAGAGGCCTTTCTATGAGATTGAAAGTTCGGTGTGCGGCCGGGACCATGCAGCAACATTTGCTGGCAAGGTTCTGAACCCGCGCACTAAACACTGTGTCTGGTCCTCCACCCCCTCCAGAAAACCAGGAGGTTCAGGACCCTCGTTTATAGGCGCCATGCGTAGCTCATCAGCACGCACATCTTTTGGCGCCCTCTTTAACGTCAGCAAATGAAGGAACACGATTATGTCTGAACAACCAAAGTGGAATGATCGAGAAGCATGGAAGAAGATCGGCAATGCCGTGATGTTCATCATCGGTGCCGGTTGCTTCATGTTCTGGCTCGCCAACGGCCCGCTCCTGCCCGACCCCAATAAGGTCACCCAGGGGCGCAAGGTCGTCACCATCGTCTCCAACATCCACCCCGAGCAGATCACCGGTTTCGCCGGTTTCATGCTGCACTGGGGCCTGCTCATCATCGGCGTCACCTGCATCTTCTTCGCCGCCCGCAACCAGATCCGCTGGCGCAAAAAGGTCGAGAAGGTCGAGCGTGAGCAAGCCATCGAGCGCTCGCAGGCTCGTCACTCGCCCATCAACCAGCTGAACGGTCGCCGCGACAAGACCAAGAAGCAGGAAGAAATCGAAGTCGAGGTCGACGGCAAGAAGATCAAGCTCAAGCCCATGACCTGCGACGTCGGCACCCTCATCCTGCCCGGCGACCGCCGCTTCTCCGGCCTGACCTTCGACAAGGTCATCGGTCAGGAAGAGGCCAAGGTGGAAATCAAGGAATTCCTGCACTTCCTGCAGAATCCTGATGCCTACGCCAGCCTGGAAGCGAAAGTGCCGCGCGGCGTGCTCATGCACGGTGCTCACGGCGTCGGCAAGACCATGCTGGCCCGTACCCTGGCTTCGCTCTGCAACCTGCCGGTTATTGAAATCGCCGGTTCGGAATTCGTCGAGATGTTCGTCGGCGTCGGCGCCAGCCGCGT
>JAFEAR010000094.1 GCA_018266335.1 Bdellovibrionales bacterium | reverse complement strand
CCGCAAAGTTATCGTGGCCGTTTGCAAATTGTGCATCCGGAATTTCAGCGCGCCGATGGCGTGCTGCCTTACTGGGAGCACGGCGGATTTATTCCGGTGTACCGCGAGGTTTTGGGAATCTCCACGCGCGTGCTGCGTCGAATTTTGGTGGCGGCCCTGGAGCGTCCCGAGTTTATGGCGCTGCCCGAAGCTCTGCCTCCCGATGTTTGTCGCCGCTTAAAACTGCCGCCCTTTCGCGAATCGCTGCGTGAATTGCACTTTCCCAAAAAATGGGAACCCGATGAACACGATCCGCATCCGTCCGGACCCTATTTGCGGCGCGTGGCCTTCGAAGAGCTTTTCATGATGGCGCTGGCGTTGCATTTGCGGCGCGCGCAGTGGAAGCACGAAGAGGCTAAGGAAGCGCGTCGTATTCCGCGCATCGCGGTGCGTGCCGAGGATCGGGCAAAATGGGAATCGGCTTTGCCCTTTGCGCTCACCGGCGATCAGCGCCGCGCGGTGAATGAAATTTTTGACGATCTCTCGCAAGTGGCCGGGCCGCTCTCCATGCATCGCCTCGTACAGGGTGACGTCGGCAGCGGTAAGACGGTGGTGGCCTTTTTCGCTGCCCTCGCGGCGATGGAAGCCGGATTTCAGGCCGCCTTTATGGCGCCCACCGAAATCCTGGCTGACCAGCACTATTTGAATTTCACCAAACTCTTTCCCGAGCGAGCGCACGAAGTGTTGCTGTTAAAGGGTGCGCTCAAGGAAAAACAAAAGCGCGAAGCTCGGGCCGCGTTGCACGATGGTCGCGCCCGTTTTGTGATCGGCACACAGGCTTTGCTAACGGACAGCACAATCTTCAATCGTTTGGCCCTGGTGATCATCGACGAGCAACATCGCTTTGGCGTGCAGCAACGCGTGGGTCTTAAGGAGCAATCGGAAGATCTGATTCCTCATCTCCTCGTGATGACGGCTACGCCGATTCCGCGCTCGCTTGCATTGACCTACTACGGCGATTTGAACACGAGCCTCATTCGCGAAAAGCCGGCCGGACGCACTCCCATTCGTACGCACGTGGTTAAGCGGCGGGCTGCACCGGCCCTTGCGGCGCGCATCAAGCAGTTCGTCGAAGAGGGCCGTCAAATTTATATCGTGTACCCCCTCGTGGAGGAGTCCGAGGAGCTCGACCTTAAGGACGTGCAGAATGGTCACCGCGAATGGGCTCAGGCACTTGCGGGCTACAAGGTGGGATTGCTTCATGGTCGTATGAAGTCGGCCGAGAAGGAAGCGGCCATGCGTGCCTTCAAGGCGGGCGAAACTCAGGTGCTCGTGGCTACGACCGTCATTGAAGTGGGGGTTGATGTTCCCAATGCGAGCGTGATTGTCATTGAACATGCCGAACGCTTTGGACTTTCTCAGTTGCATCAGTTGCGTGGCCGCGTTGGGCGCGGCGCGCGCGAGAGTTTTTGCGTGCTCGTGGGCCCCGATCGTCCGGGGCCGGATGTGGGAGAACGCCTGCAAATTCTGGAACGTAGCGAAGATGGTTTTGATATTGCGGAGAAGGATTTGCAGCTCCGTGGACCTGGCGAATTTTTGGGTCGCCGTCAGAGTGGTTTGCTGGGTTTTCGCGTGGCGCAGTTGGTGCGCGATGTGGATTTGCTCGAGATTTCCCGAGATGAAGCGCGGCGGATTTTGGAAAGCGATCCACAATTAAAACTTCCCGAACATGCATCGCTGCGAACCTTGCTGCAAAAATGGTGGCGTGGTCGGATCGAACTTACGCTCAGCGGTTGAGTTGCGTGCGGTTGGTATTTTGACGACTCGTTAACAGGCGTTAACGATAAATTGTTTTTGTACAGATACTTTCAGTCGAGTTTTCCCCGAATACACCGAACAATGAAAGATACGAGCGACATGCGTCGTTTGATCTAAAGGGGGAAGTAAATGAAACTGATATCAACCAAAATGGCGGCCGCCACACTCGCGGTTCTGGGCCTGGGCGCGACGCTCGCGTTCACGCACGAGAAAGAAGATTTCTTTGCGCCGCAAAACGATCGGCAAATTCCGGCCAGCTTCGGTGCTGCGGCTTCGGGCATTAGCCAGGACGAATTTAACCAGGTGCTGGATCGCGTGTCGGCTTATTATTCGCCGGTGATCAAAAAGAAATACGGCAGCTTCTATATCAACCGGAAGTGGACGGATAACACCGTCAACGCCTCTGCGCAGCGCTTTATTTTTTATTACGTGATCAACATGTATGGCGGGTTGGCCCGTCATCCGATGATGACCTCCGACGGCTTCACGCTCGTGGCTTGTCACGAAACGGGTCACCACTTGGGTGGCGCGCCGAAAGTGGGCGGCAGTTGGGCTTCCAACGAAGGTGAGTCCGACTACTTTGCTAACTTGCAGTGCGCGAAGAACATTTTTGCTCAGGACGACAACGTCAGCATCGTGCGCAACATGCAAGTGGATCCCATCGTAGCGGCCCAGTGCCGTCACCAGTTCTCCGACGTTAAGGCGGAAGCTCTGTGCGAGCGTATCTCCATGGCGGGTTACGTGATTAGCAGCGTGCTGGGTGATTTGGGTGGCACGGGTGCCGTTAGCTTCGCTACGCCCGATACGAGCGTAGTGGGCACGACCAACGATGAGCATCCCGCAGCGCAGTGCCGTTTGGACACCTACTTTGCGGGCGCACTCTGCACCGCTAGCCCCACGGCGGCCCTCAGCAACACCGACTACGCGCAAGGCACTTGCGCTTCGGGCACGGGTTCGCGTCCGTATTGTTGGTTCAATCCGAAGAGCTCGAGTCTGAAGTTGATGAACGGTTTCTTGGGTAACCCGAACCGTATTTTCTACTGATCTAAGGTTCTATAACGAGCCCGACTCCCTCGGGCATCAGGTGGGGCGTTCCGCACTTTGGCGGGACGCCCTTTTTATTTAGCGCCAGCCGTGCGTCGCCATGACGAGCGAGACGAGCAAGCCAAATCCGCCGGACTTAGCTGCTGCACGGGGCGCATCGAGATTCGCGAGGGCCGCTACGTCGATGCCGAGATTGTCGGCGATGGGGAAGCGAAATCCTACGGTAGGAATAAACGAAATCAAATAGCCGCTGCCGTGTTTGGCGTAGAGCACGCTGTTGTCGTCTTCGTTGGCTAAACTCCAAGCGCGGTACGATCCGAAGCCCAAGCCGGCCCCGGCGAAGAGACGGAAAGTGCCCTGCGTGAAGTACCAGCGACCATCCACCGAGAGCGTGTCGCGCGAAATGGTGCTGCTGTTGCCAGCGCGATCGCTGCCATTGAGCAGGGTAAAGTTCAGAGCCAATTCTACGGAACTGCCGAGGCCCTTGGCGATGCCCACGTTAAAGACCTGCGATCCATCCTTCAGCGACGAATCGAGTTTGCTCCAGGTAGATTGTACGTAGCCCACGCCAATCGTGAGCTTTGTAGAGTGGTGATAAAGGCGCGCGGGAGTGATGTCTTCGTTAACGTCCATGCGGACGCCCTGCTTGCGAAAATCGGGTCCATTGTCGCGCTCGTTGTCGTCCTCGGCCCGCGCCAAGGGTGCCGAAAGAGAAGCCAGAATGAGAAGAGATAAAAACTTATTCATGCCTAGATAGCCTAGACTCAAAACGCCGCGGCGGCTAGCTGAGGAAGGGCATGCATGAGTCCGTTCGGGCCGAATTTGTGGAATTGTTGGGGCATACCAGCCGCAGTTTTTCTTTGGGCATCAAGGGGCTCGCGCAGCCGCTGCGCGATGAAGTGACTCTGGGCTACTTGTTGTGCCGAGTGCTGGACACCTACGAAGACACCCTCGTGATTCCGGCCGATCTACGTCTACAATGTTTGCAGCGCTCCCGAGATATTTTGCTTGCGATCGACGAGCCCTCCCGGGCCGAAGCCCTTCTCGCGCACTGGGCAGACTGGCACGAGTTTGGCGGTCGTTGGACCGAATCAGCCCATCCGGACCCCTGGGAGCATCGCCTTCTACGGGCCGGCGAGCGCATGTGGCGCGAAATTTTGCTCTTGTCGGTGAATGTGCGCAGGTCCTTTCGTGAGTCCCTACTCGATATGATTGATGGCATGGCCAACGAGGTGCAGCGCCGGCAACTGGAGCTCGATCCGCAGCCGCGCACCTTGGCCCAGACCGATGAGTATTGCTACGCCGTGGCCGGCACGGTGGGAATTTTGCTGACGGGCCTCTTCCGCGAGCAGGGAGCCTTTGCGAATATTTCCGATGCTCAGTCTTTGCGTCGGGACAGTATTGAATTCGGTAAAGCGCTGCAGCTGGTGAACATTATGAAGGATTTTCACAAAGACTGGGTTGAAGGACGCTGTTACTGGCCGGGAATTCCTCTTCCGCTTGCGCGGAATACGGCTTTGCCGGCCAATGTGGATTTAGAGAAGATTTTTAGTGAATTGCGAAATTGCTTTGCGGGCTACTTGGTTTCGGCTCGGCGCTACATTGCTCAGCTGGGTGAGGCTCGGCGCGATTTAACCTTCTTTTGCGCGTTTCCCCTAAAAATGGCTGAAGCTACGCTGGAGCGGGCCGCCGCAGATATGTCGTGGCTGCGCGAAGGCGGCACCTTTAAAGTGAGTCGCCTAGAAGTCGCTCAGATCTTAGCCTCTTTGGTGGTTTGAAGCGCCTTTAGACGGTCGGCCACACTCTTGCCGTAATTAAACCAGTTCACCCAGTCCAAGCGGTCGGCCACTTTGCCCTGCGGGTCGATCAAGAACGTGACTCGATTCGAAATGCCTCCGGGTAGCAGCACGCCATAGGCCTTGGAAACCTCTAGCTTAACGTCTGAAAGTAGGGGGTAGGAGAGAGCATGTTTTTCGGCGAACTTAAGGTGCGAGGGGGTGTCGTCGGTGCTTATGCCCAGCACCTCTGCGCCCAGCTGCCGGAAGAGTTCGGATTCATCGCGAAAACTACAGGCCTCGCGGGTGCAGGCGAAAGAATCGTCCTTGGGATAGAAAAATAGGACCAGCCATCGGCCCCGGAAGTCGGCCAGTTGCCGAGTCTTGCCAGTTTGGTCGGGGAGCGAAAAGGCGGGGGCCGGCATGCCGGCTTTGAGGGGACTGCCGAAGAGCAAATTCATAACCATAGTGCCTTTCTAGGGCCCAATAACTATTGCGTCGAGGGGGCAGGCGGTTCTAGCATGCGCCCTATGAGCATTTGGCACCTTCTTCTGCTTTTCTTTATCGTCCTACTGGTCGTCGGGCCCCAAAAACTCGAAGGCATCGGCGTCTCGTTAGGTCGCGCGGTGCGTGGCTTCAAGAAGGGCCTCGAAGGCGAAGAGCTGCCGCCCTCCACGACGGGTACCAAAACGGCGAACAAAGACGACGTTGCTCCCCCCAATCATATTTAATTTTAGATTAGGGGTACTTTAAGTCTGGCTTGGCCAAAAAGTTTTTGATCCATTCGCGTTTCGTTGCGAAAACATCGCGTCCCAATTTTTCTACTGAATTGTCGTAGGTTCCTTGGCCCGTGTGCACTTCGTAACTCATTCCGTTGAGTTGCGATGAAAGCGTGTACGTGAGGCTCTCCGCAAAATCGTCGTAGGGATTGGTGGCAGCGTAGGCGCTAATGAAGTTGGAGCGCCAGAGGCCGTCATAAATTTCGTTGAGGCGGTCGAATTCCGGATCCTTCGGTGTGCATTCGTAAAAACAAAGTTCATCCCGGCCGTAGAATTCCGACTCCGCGCGGACAATGTCGGGAGTTTCCCAACTCAGGGCTGACCAGCTACCCGAACGAGCAGAACAATCGAGGTTTTGATTTTGGTTATTGGGACAGTCGAATTGGTTCACGCCGTTAGCAAAATCCAGAATGTGACCAATTTCGTGGGCCATCACGAAGTAGAGGAATCCATCGGCAATGCCCGTGGTCGACGCGATCACGAATGGCAGCCCGTCGGTGAGTTGGTAGGAATCTGCGTGGCCACCGAAGGAAAGTTCCTCCTTCCAGGAAGCCCATTCGTGCAGCGAAAATTTTTGATCGAGCAGTGACTGGCGAATGCCCACTACGGCACCTGCACTCGCGCCATCCGCAGTGTGGAGTGCGTTGGCGTAGGCCGTTGAGCTGAGTTCTTTCTCAATAAAAATTCGGCGCATGGAGCAGAACGCGCCCTGTAGCGCCGAGGGAAAAGTATCGTAGAGCTCCTCAAAAAAGTGCGCGTAGTTTTCTCCGCCCGCTAGGCAGGTGCGCGCGAGCGGGTCGGTGCCGACGACTTCGCGGTCGACCAAACACATGGCGACTTTAATTTGGGCGCGACAGTCGGTGGGCGCAGAGAACTCGGGGCGTGCGTAACGAGTGGTGCGCACTTGGAAATCGGGGGAGCTGGCGGCGTGCGCTGTGCCGGCGAGGCCAACGAGAAAGAACGATAGTAATTTACTCATGCGCCAACTTTAGTGCGAGAGGTCTTTGCGGTCCATGCTGCCCCGGGCTCGTTCCACGAAAATGTCCGAGGTCTTGGTGGAAAAGCGGATCTTTTCGCCCTCGAGCACCTGCTTGTCGTTGGTAACGCTCGCGACGCGCTCCAGTACGATGTCGCCGGAATCGGGATAGAAAACGGCCTCTTCGCACATGCCTTTGCGTTCGCCGGTGTAGATGGTGACGTGGCCATGCATGCGAACGCGATTGCGTCCGTTGTCGGTGTCGGAAATGAGCGTGTCCGAGTGCATTTTGGTGCCGTCGCTGGTTTCGGCTTCGGCCTCGCCAATGGCCTCGGCCCGACTCATCGAGCCCTGCTCGGGGTCCATTAAAATATTCAGACCCCGCGAGCGTACCTTCATGGATTTGAGGTCGGCGCTGATTCTTTGTCCGGGCGCATTCGGCTTCGTGGCGTGGGGCGAGTCGAGTTTGAGTTCGCGCACGGTGAGGGGAGATTGATCGTCTTTCTTTTGAAAGTCGGCGATAAGCCGCTCGCCCTTAAGTTGAAAATCCGTGGCCTTCACCTGAACTTTGCGCGTAAAAACGGCCAAGTGTGCGTCGGGATCGATCACGAGATTGTTGGCGACGATATTGAGGGACTTGTTCTTGGAAATACGCTGATCCGTGCGTACGTTGCGTTTGATCTCGTAACTGTTCTTCTTGAGGTTGATGAGCAGGCCGCGACCTACGATGCGTAAATCCGATCCATTACGATTGCCCGTCTGTGTTCCCTCTACAGGCTCTTCACTCTGAATGAGACGGTTGGTGGCGTCGTAGTACAAAATGTCGGTACGGAAAATAAATCCGTCCGGGCTTAGCACCCGTGCGTTCTTGTGAATTTCCATGTCCTGCGTGTCAGAATTCACAATGGCCATGTCGCCACGCACCTCGAAGGGCTTAGGCCCTTGGCCCCAGACCAAAGTTCTGACGGCATCCAGGGTCATGAGCTTCTCTTCGCGGTAGACCTTGGCCTTACGGGCTTCGATCTCCATGGTGCGCTTCTCGGTTTGTGCCTCAACCAGGTGAAAGCCGTTGATTTCGATGGAGGGGCGACCCTGCGGCATGGCCATGACGGCCCAGAGGGCCGCCATAATCGGACGCTTGATTCGTGTGGGGCCTCTCATCATTGCGGTTTTTAATTTACAATGAACCTCATGCGTTTGCAGGTTTTGTCTATTTTCGCGGTTTGCTCCGCGTTGTTGAGTTCTTTTCGGGTCGAAGCTGCGGGGTCGTGGCCCTTTGACCAGCGGACAATCTTGCTCGCGAAGACGGAAGGCAATGACTTTCCCGATGATTTGACTACGGCCCAGGTTTTGGACGTTTTTGTGCGTCGGGGCCGGGTTCGTTGGGTGTTTCAGCGGGGCGGACGGGGGCAGATTGTACCGGTTGAGATCCCTCGCGACTTCCCATGGCAGTCCTCGCTTTCGGTTAAGCAGCTCGGGCTGCGTTACAAAGTCGACGGTGTTGTGCTTTTGCGACAAAAGGGCATGGAAATCGATTTGCGCTGGTACGGCACGGCCGACGGTGAGCCGCTTTTCTTTGAAAACGTCAAACTTCCGGCGGCGGGTCCTCGCCCCGAGGAAGAGAATTTGCGCAAGAAGCGCATCTCCGATTGGGTTGAGGATATTTGGTTGCGCATCCCGGGGCGTGGTTACGTCGTTAAGCGCGATATGACCACCCTGAACATCGAGGGTGCGGCGGCGGCCGGAGTGAAGGTAGGCGACACACTCGAAATTCGGCGCTTGGAGCAAGCGCGGCGGCATCCGCTGCTCAAAACGCTCATTGGCATTAGTTCGAGCATGTCGGGTTTGGCCACGGTGACACAGGTGGATGAACCCTTTTCGACAGCAAAAATTGATTTCGAATCGAGCGCCGATCCGATTCAAGAGGGCGATCGCTACGACATTCGTCCGGCAGCCGGTACGCAACCGGCGCTTCCCGGAGCGGCTCCGGGCGCCGAAGCTAAGACGGAGCAAGTGAAGACGGCCGACGGTCGGGTGATCATGCCGTTGTTGGGCGATAAAAAAAAGAAGTCCGCTAAGGATGCTGAGGAAGAAGATGAGAACGTAAGTGATGATCAGGAGCCGGCCTCGAGTCCGGCCAAGATCATCGATGTCACGGGACGGCTAACCTGGAGCAGCCTCACGCACAACGAAACCACGAGCGCCGGGAATCCCACGATGTCGGGCTCCGGAGTAGGCCTCGATGCCGTTTTGCGTGGCTACATCACCCGCACTTGGGTGGTGGATGCGCACTTTGGGTTCAGTCAGGTGGCGCTCTCCGATTCGTCCAACTTGATTGGTACCGATTCGCTTAGCGCGCACGTTATGAACTTTCGCATTGCCCCGGCGTACCGATTTATCTTTTTAGAAGATCCCAACACCCCGGGTGAATTTTCGTTCAGCGTGGGTTACCAGAGTTTTAATTTTTCCGTTGGACAGTCGGACAAGGCGCTTGCGCCGGTGAGCAAGTCTTACTCCGGATTAGATTTTGGTTTGCAGGTGCGAGTGCCCGTGGTGGAGAAGTTTTCGGTCTTCGGTGGGGTTACGCGCATCGTAAGCCTTTCGCTCACCGAGTCGCCCAAAACGACGGGGGCAGCGAGCACGGACGATGCTTTTTGGTCCTTTGAGGCGGGCCTGGCTTATCAAGTCCAGCCCGATTCGTTCCTTACGGGGGGGATTCAGTCGATGAGTTCGTCCTCGAATTTTACGGGCACGGGAACACGTACGACGGCGGCGCTATCGAACTCGATTTCGCTTACGAATTACTTCGTGGGTTACGCCCATCGGTTCTGAGGCTTAGAAACCAAATTAAAATTACGGCCCCCTTCCAGGAGCCAGCTGCGGCAAAAGGCGAGGGCTTCGCGTTGTTCGGCTCGCGTGGTGACCGCGGTGATGACTTCGCTGCGTAAACTCACGCGAGTGCCCTTGGGGCTGTAGAGACGCCAAACGTGGGGAGCAAAATCTTGGTCGTCGAGCCAAGCGCAGCGCTCAACATCGGTGTAATCGATGTAAACGCTCTCTACGGGTGCGGACTCCATGCGTGCAATGCGGAAGGCTCCGCTGAAAAAATTTGCGCTGCGACGCCGGGGGCCGTCAATGGACGTAGAGCCTTCGGGAAAGATGACGATGTCTAAGCCCAGCTGCAGTCGGGATTGTAGATGGAGCAAGGCCGAAGCCCGGCTCCAAAGCTTGCCGCGTTTTACGAACACCACGCCGGCCCGGCGCGCGACCCAGCCCAGAAGGGGCCATTGCGACACCTCGTGTTTGGCAATGAACACGCAGGGCCCACGGCTGAGGAGCACGGGAATGTCTAGGTAGCTGACGTGGTTAGCGATGATCACGCGGGGAGAATGAGCGACGGCATCGGAGGCAGGTCGTTCGTGAATGCGAATTCGAAACAAGCCTAAAACGAATTTAGCCCATAGCTGGAGCACTCGTCCTGACCAACGATAGCGCTGGCGGTCGGGCAAAAGTGAGATGGGAGTGATGATAAGCCCGCAGAGGGCTGTTGAGGCGACGAATCCGCTAACCGCGAATAGGCGCCTCATCGCGGCACCCTATAGGTTCCGGTAGGAACGATCAAAGCGCGCCTTCTGGCGGTTGAACCAATCGCGGAACTTGTCGTAGCTCTCGTCGAGTTCGAGCAAGTTATCGAGCGACAGGTAATCCGTGCGCGCGGAGATCTTGGCTTTGTCTACGTTGTAATAGGTGAACTCATCTTGGTTGAGTTCAACGGCCTCAATCCAAGAGCGAACGGCGTCCTTTAACCATTGCTGAACGTTGCGAAGATCGGCTTCGCGGGAATAGTTCACCAGCTCTTGTTTGATATCGTACTGATTCATTCTGGCTTTTTCATAACCCCCCCACAGAACGGGGGCAAGGTTCAAAGGCCCGTATTTTTTGTACTTTGGATTTGTTGGCTCAGCCAATCGTGGAGGGGACCGTTGGAGGCCAGGATTTCTCCACTCAAAAGCTCGAGTTGCTGGGCATTGTGGCGGGTCACTCGGCCGCCGGCTTCCTCAATGAGCAAAACCCCTGCGCAGACATCCCAGGGCGAAAGACCGCGCTCCCAATAGCCGTCGGTTCGACCGGCCGCTACGTAGGCTAGGTCGAGCGCTGCGGAGCCGTCTCTTCTGACGCCTAGCGTTAGTTGGGTAATTTGGGCGAAAAGGGCAAAGGCCCGGTCGAGATCGGCATTTTTGGCCACGGCGAAGCCCGTAGTGAGAAGGGCTTCGCGGGGCTCCTTCACCTCGGTGGTCTTAAGTTGCTGGCGATTGAGCCAGGCCCCCGACCCGCGGGCGGCCGAAAAAAGTTCCGAACGCACGGGGTCCCAAACGGCACCCACTTGGCTCTGGTAGCCCTGGGGCGTGCGCGTCACATAGGCGGCCGTCGTGCAAAAGTACGGATAGGCCTTGCTGTAGTTCGTGGTGCCGTCGATGGGGTCCAGCACCCAAAAGGCGTCGTGTTTCTCGCACAGAGCTTGGGCCGAGCCCTGTCCCGAAGCGCCTTCTTCGCCGACCACGACGTCGCCGGGAAACTCGCGCGCAAATTCCGCGAGCAAAAAAGTTTCTACGCGCTTATCGAAATGCGTCACGAGATCGCGGTGCGAACTTTTTTGTTGCGTGCCTAGTCGTTCGCGTCGCCGCAGGTCTGCACCCGGGGTGGCGCTGTAGCCTTCGAGCATGAGGGGTGTGGCGCGCTGAAGAATTTTTTCCAGCGTGTGCCGACGATGCAGAAGTTCGGTGGCGCTCATTCGGTGAGTTCTCCCACCAGATTTTTTTGAAACTCCGTGCTGAACGTGCGCAGCGAATGGCCGCGGCCCAAGAGGGCCATCATTTTGGTCATGCAAGTTTCCCAGGTCATGTCGCCCGCCGAAATGGCTCCGGCGTCGCGTGCGGCGCGGCCGGTTTCGTACAGGCTGATGTCCACCGCGCCGAACACGGCCTGCGAGCATATGACGGTGGGCACGCCGCGTTCGGTGAGGGAACGAATGAGATGCACGACGGAGGTTTCCTCGAGGGGAATATCGCCCGGACCAAAGGCCTGAAGGACTAGGCCCTTGAGGCCGCGATCAATGAGCGGAAAGAAAAATTCTGTATTGATGCCGGGAAAGAGTGGGAACGAGAGCACATTGGTTTCGAGGCGGGGGTCGAAGGTGTATCTGCCGGCCGGGACGGGCGCGCCCGGAGCCAAGAATTCCGTCTTCATCCCGATGCGGGCGAGGGGCGGATGGTTGGGGCTGTCGAAGGCGCCGAAACTGGGAATCGAAACTTTTTTAGCGCGGTTGCCTCGGAGCAAAACGGAGTCGAAGAAAATGCAAACTTCCTGCGTGCGACCACAGGCGGCCATCTCCACGGCGTTGATGATGTTGCGGGGGGCATCGGAATTCGGATCGGCCAGTGGGCGTTGGGAGCCCGTGAGGATAATGGGCTTGGGTGCGTGAGCCAGAATAAAACTCAGCACACTCGCGGTAAAGGCGAGGGTGTCCGTTCCGTGGGTCACCACGAATCCATCCCAATCGTTCATACGTTTGTGGATGGATTGACTGAGTAGCACCCAGTCCCGGGGGCAAATGTTGCTCGAATCTTTGTTCAGCAAAATTTCGAGTTTAACGTCGGCCGTTTCGAAGATGCGGGGAGCATACTGTTTTAGAGCCCGGGTAAAACTTTCTTCATCGTCGGGCGTGCCGGCTAGGGTCATTCCGAGTGTGCCGCCCGTGTGCAGAATGAGAATTTTTTTTCGCGTGGACATGCTTATACCGGCGTTTCTTGTTGGGTGTCGTCGTGAATAGCGCGCATGAGATCGCGGCGACTAATGATGCCGACGACTTTCTTCTTCTTGTCCACGACGGGCAAGCGTTTGAGTTTTTTCTGAACCATGAGCACGAGCACTTCGCGAAAGATCGTTTCGGGGTGCACTACTAACGGAGGTTTGGTGTAGCGAATCGGCACGGCCAACGATTGGCTCGCGCCCTGGAGCATGGCATCCATTTCGGAGTACACGCCCAGGCACGATTCCGTGTCGTCGATCACTACAAGCCCGCTGATTTTATGGGTGAGCATCATTTCCATGGCCACTCGTACCGAGGTGGTGGGGGTGGCGTAAATGACCTTGCGGCTCATGAAATGATTGATGGGCGTGCCGGCCAATTTGCTAGAAATGGGCGGTTGATAAGCGGGGGTTTTCTTTTTTTTGGGATCGTCGCTCATTCGTAGTCCTTTGCCGTGATGCCGTACTTTTTAATTTTACGGAGCAAGGTGTTCTTGGGAATGTTGGTGTTCTCGCAGGTCTGATTAATGCGGCCGCCGTTGCGTTTGAGGGCCTGAATGATGAACTCTCGCTCGAAGCGTTCCTTGTCCTTGTGGTAGTCCAGCGAGAACGTCATTTCGGCGCGGGCTTCCACGGGGGCAGAGTTTTCATTCGTGCTCGGCAGATGCCAACCTTCTTCTTGATCCAGGATCGACTCTTGGATGTGATCCGGAAAGCTAGCGAACGCGAGCACTTCGCCCGTGTCCACAACGAAGGCATGTTCGACGGCGTTTTCGAGTTCACGAATGTTCCCGGGCCATGAATAGCGCTGCAACTTGCTAAGGGCGTCGGCCTCCACGCCGCTTACCTGACGTCCATGCTTCTGGTTGAATTTGGCAATGAAGTGTTGCACGAGGTGCGGAATGTCCTGCGCGCGTTCGCGGAGCGGTGGCAAGAACACGGGCATTACGTTGAGGCGGTAGAAAAGATCCTGCCGAAAGTCGCCGCGGGTCATCATGGTTTCTAGATCGCGATTGGTGGCGGCAATGATGCGCACGTCGACGTTCATTTCGCGCGTGGAACCTACGGGAGTAATTTTTTGCTCCTGGAGGGCGCGGAGCAATTTGACCTGCATCTGCAGGGGCAGATCGCCGATTTCGTCCAGAAAGAGCGTGCCGCCGGAAGCGTGTTGGAACATGCCAATTTTACGGGCCGCGGCGCCGGTGAAGGCTCCTTTCTCGTGGCCGAAGAGCTCGCTTTCGATGAGGGCTTCGGGAATGGCGCCGCAGTTTACGGCCGTGAAGGGCCGGTGTTTGCGGGGCGAGTTAAAGTGAATGGCTTTGGCGACAAGTTCTTTGCCCGTGCCGTTCTCGCCCCGAATCAGCACACTCGTGCTTACTTTTGCTAGTCGATCGATGAGTTTAAAAATTCGGCGCATGGGCTCGGAGTGGCCAATAAAATCGGGCCGGGAATTCGCTTCGCCGGGCGCATCGGTTTCTCTCGGACTCGAAAAGGCAATTTGTTCCACCAGGCTACGGGCCGCGAGGGCCTTGTCGACGAGTTCGTCCAGACGTTCGGGGCGCACGGGTTTTTCGATGTAGTCGAAGGCGCCCAGGTGAATGGCCTTCACGGCATCCTGCACGTTGGCGTGCGCGGTGATCACCGCAACGGTGGTGCTGGGGTGCGATTCTTTGAGTCGCGAAAGAACTTCGATGCCATCGAGCACGGGCATGCGCACATCGAGCAGGACCAGGTCGTAGGGATTTTTTTGGATCATGTCCCAGGCGCGCTGCCCATCGGAAGCTTCGTCGATTACGAAACCGCGAGATTGAATCTGACCGCGAATACCTAGGCGGAGTTCGGCTTCGTCATCGGCAATGAGGATTCGGAGCGACATGCGTCCATCATCGGGCCCGTCTGGCCAACCGTCAACCGACTTCGATGGGGGGTGCTTCGAGTGGCAACACGATGCGAATAACGGTTCCGCTCTGACCCCTAGAAAAGTAGGCGGCATTGCTGCTGCCCGGCCGAAGATCCTCGTCGACCGTCTTGGAAACGAGGCTCAATCGGCCCCCATGCTTCTCCACGAAGAAGCGGCTGAGGTAAAGCCCCAGTCCCGTTCCCTTCACGGACTGGTCCGCGGCCGTACTTTCGTTGGCGCCGCGGACAAATTTTTCGAGCACCCGTCCTCGATCGGCCGCCGGAATGCCGGGGCCTTCATCTTGCACTTCGAACCAAACACCCGGTTGGGGTGGCGAAAGTTCAACGCAGTTCTCGGATTCGCCGCAGCGAACGATCACTCGGCTACCGGCCGGCGAATACTTCATGGCGTTGTCGATGAGATTGTTGACCACTTGGGCGATGAGATCCGGATCAAGATCCACCAGGAAAAGGGGTTCGATTTCGAGCTCCACGCGGAGGCCGCGATCGAGTGCCGCGTTGCGGTGTTGTTCTGCGGCGGTGTGGAGCAAATGGGTGAGGTCAGTGGGCTGGCGCCGAATTTGAAAATCTTTGGTCTCGATGCGGCCCAATAGGAGCAGAGTGGAGATTGTGCGTTGCAAGTAGCCGCTCGTGGAGACGATGCGATCCAGCGCTAGATGCTGCTGCGGCGAAATAGTTCCGAACTCACCGCGGTTCAGACGATCGAGCATGGAAAGGATTTTCGCAATGGGCGTTTTGAGGTCGTGCGACACCAACGACAGAAAGTTGTTGCGCATTTCGTCGAGGGATTTGAGATTTTCGGCCGTGTGTTCGATTTCCCATTCGCGGCGTTCCCGCCGGTCCAGGCGATCGCTCATGCCCAGAATCACCACGGCAAGCATCGCGGCCCACGAAGCAAAGACCGGCAACTCATAGGCGGAATTTTCGAAGAGCATAAAGGCGAAGGCGAATTCTGTAGCCCCCAGCACGAAAACGAAGATCATCGCGAGCAGTGTGGGGTAGGTATACACAATGGCCGCAGCCACGAGCATCATGCCCAGGGCCAGGGCTTGTCGCACGCCGGGCGGCGCCGTTTGTGGTTGTACGCCGTTGATTTGGCTGAGGGCTAAGTTGGCGGCGACTTCCACGGGCAGCAATTGTCCCAGGGGCGTGTCGATCGGCACTTTGGGTTCGGCGGAAGAATCCACGAGGACGAGAGTTTTGGTGTCCGGAGAAGGGCGATTGGCCCGAATGAGTAGCGCTTCGCCGTCCAGAGTGGGAAAAGATTTAAGGGGACCGTAAAAAAAGGCGCGGTGTTTAAGTGCCGTTTCGAAATCGGCCAGTCGGTAGAGGTTGCCCACGCTAAGTCCGGCGCAGGGATGATCGTCGGGTAGGGAACTTGAAATCATCACGCAGTGATCGATGCCGGGCATTTTTTCGGCCAGGACTCCCAGGCGATAAAGTTCCGTCGCCGAGCGGGCCACCACGATTTGTTGGGAGGCGGGCAGGGGAAGGGGACCGCGGAGAGCATATTTTGCTTTAAGCAGAGCGGCATCCAAGAGCCCGAACGGCAGAAGGGCCACGGCCACCGCGGGGAGCAATCGGGCGATGGAGCGGGGATTCAACCGGAATTTCATGTGATAACCTTATAGGAGATGGGCGAGTTCACGGCTATGCTTTTAGATGCTTCTTCGGAGTCGGCGTCCCAAACGCGCACTCTGCTCCATAAATTCGATATCGAAATCAAGGAATGGTCCGTGAGTGGCACCGGCTGGATTGCCGCCTTCCAAAAGCTGCGTCCCGATTTCTTCCTGGCGGAATATTCCCTGCCTAAGCGGGACGGAATTTTTTGCATCAATAAGGCGCACGAGCTGTTTTCGCCGGCGAGGGGAATTTTGCTGCATTCCTTTACGGGATTCTTGGCCAACGAAATCGAAATGCAGGCCTTGTCCGCGGGGGCCCACGCCATTGTCCAGAAACCCATTGCGGAGAAACGACTCGAACGGCTCTTGGCACGTTTGGGGGATATGCGACGCGCCGAAACCAGCCAGCTGCGCAAAAGCATTGTTCTCGCCAAATAAGCCACTTTGCTTAGAATCGAATGCCCGCTAAGCCCGTAAGGGCGAAGAAGTTTTTCGACGCTCCCAAACGATAAATGTTGAGTTCCGGTTGAAAAAGGAAACTGCCGAATTCCCACACGGCGGCCAGGCTCATTGACGGAGCGACGCCGAAAGTGTTGCCTCCGAGTCCGTCCGATTCGTATTTGATATCAATGGCGCCAATGAGACCGTACTTGAAGAGCGTGTCGCGGCCGGTGCGCTCGCGTTTGAACACGCCGGCGCGGAGTGGGAAAACATGCGTTTTTTGATCGTAGTTAATGAATTGCGCGCGGTAACCTGTTTCCAATTCTAGAAAGATAGGTTGGTAGGGCAAATCCCAGCCGCCGGAGACGAGAAAATCAAAACCTAAACCATAGTCGGTGGTCGAAGAACTGGTGGTGCCGGTGGTGGTTGTGCTGGACCCGAGGGGTTGGAAAACGGCAAATTCTCCGCCGATTTTAGCGGCGTAGCGAAAGAGTGCGGGGATACGATTTTTTTTAGGAGCCGCGCTGGCGCTGGGCTTCTCGCGCGGAATCGGGGCAGCCGTGGGTTCGGAAGGGGCTGCTTCCTTCTCGGCCGTGTTCGCCGTGTCGTCGGATTCGTAGGGATAATCTTCGGCGCGGGCAAAAGCCGCAGCGAAGAGTGAGAGCCAAAGGTACTTACGGAGAACACTTAAATTACGGAGCATGATTTAAAATCTCCTCGGCCAAGAGCACGAAAAAAACCGCACTCCGGGAACCGCCATAATGGCGGGGGCCTTCCCGGAGCACGGTTAGGTACAATCTGGGCGGAAGTTCGGGGCCGGTTGCAAGGACTACACCTGCACTTCAGAAGAAGGGAGGTTCTCCCGCGTCCGACGCAATCCTTGCGAGCCGGGACGAACCTCTGCCCAAACCGTTACTTCACACCTTAGATCAGTTTCAGCGCCAGGTTGTTGCTCATGTTAGCTTGTGCCAACGTGGCGGTACCGGCTTGCTGAAGCACGTTCGTTTTAGCCAAGTTCGCAGCTTCTTCCGCCATGTCTGCATCGCGGATACGGCTGTTAGCTGCGGACAAGTTCTCTTTATAGACTTCGATGTTGTTCACCGTGGTGCTCATACGACTCTGAATGGCACCGAAGCTGGCGCGCATTTCGGCTACCTTTTGGATAGCGCCGTCGAGTTTTTCGAGGCCGTCACGGGCGTCGCCTTTTTCGGCCACACTAATGCCGTCCACGTTGAGCGTACCGGCTTGCGCATCGGCTGCACCAGCATCGAAGGTGATCACGTTGTTTTCGTCGCCGCGGATACCGATTTGGAAATCCAGGGTTTTGCCGCTTCCGTTCAGCAATTTGGTGCCCGAGTATTCCGTGGTTTGTGCGATACGGTCCATTTCAGCCTTGAGCTGTTGAACCTCGACGTTTACGAATCCGCGTTCCGTGTCGGAAATCGTGTCCGACGCAGCTTGCGTCGACAATTCGCGCATACGCACCAAGATGTTCGACGTTTCGCTCAGGCCACCTTCAGCCACCTGCACGAACGAGATACCGTCCTGGGCGTTGCGTTCTGCTTGGCCGAGGCCTTTCAGAGCGCCGCGCATGTTTTCGGAAATCGCCAGACCGGCGACGTCGTCCATGGACTTGTTGATGCGGTAACCGCTCGACAAGCGCTCCATGGCTTTTTCCAAACCAGCGGAGTTGGTCCGCAGGTTTCGCTGAGCGTTTACGCTCGCAATGTTCGTTTGAATCCTCAATCCCATATAACTAACCCTCCCGAATGGTGCGTGAGCACCGTTGTTAAATGGGCACAGTCCGGAAATCGCACTGCGCCGCGTTAAACTAACTAATAAACCTATCGACACGGCGCGTAATAACTTTAGTGCAATGCGTTAAAATAATTCCACAGTCGGAATTAAGTTAATAAAATCAAATAGTTCCTGTTGAGTTTTTTTTACGGAGTTATTCCGGGAGGGTGTAGTTCAAGGTCACAAGGGCCACATGATTCACCCTAGTAAGGGTTGTGGGGGGGGCGTAGTTTAACTGAGCTAAATAGTCGAATTCTGTATTGAATTCGGGGGAATAGACGTATCGGAATCCGACCGCGGCTCGCACCTGATCCATTCCACTGCTTTGTTTGCCGTCGGCTGAGCCATTGAGACTAAAAAAAACTTCGAGGGGCAAAGAAAAGGCCCATGCTGAATCTGCATCGAAGGGGACTAGCACGCGTAGTTGCTCGCGCAGGCGATAGCGCCATTCGTCGGAGGCTAAGATGTAGCGCTCTTCTAGCCTTAGACGGTTCGTTAGCGACCAATCAGAAAAGTTCCATCGGATTTCGAATTGTTCCCAGGCCAAACGCTCGACAATTTTCCAGCTGGGGTTGTGGGAGAAATCATCCATGTATCCAATGGCAAAGGATGTGTCGGGATCTACATTGTAAAAGAGGCCGGGGCGTATCTGAAGTTCATCGCCGCCGGTGCCTTCAAAGCGCCACTGACCCTGGGTTTCTAAATAAAGGGACCAGGTGCCGCGCGTGCGCACCACTAAGGTGGGCCAGAAACTTCCGGACTGGGCCACTTCAGCGTGGACGGTGTGGACCCCTAGGAAGAGACACGCCAGGAGGCCTACGAACCAAGGCTTCATGCTACGCAGAGTAGAAGGCATTTTGAAAAACAACAAGCCCCGGGGTCCTGCCGAACCCCGGGGCTTCAACCCATTTCTAATTTTTCCAACATCCGTTCAACAACTACTAGAGCACCGAACAACTGCTAGGTTGCGAATCAACCAAGAAGTTTGAGCGCCATACCGGTGGACTGGTTCGCTTGCGCCAAGATCGAGGTCGTAGCCTGGGTCTTAACGGTATCACGAGCCAAGTTCGCGCTCACTTCGCCGAAGTCGGCATCGCGGATACGGCTCTTAGCGGCGGAGAAGTTTTCGACGGCAACTTCCGTGTTGGCAATCGTCGAAACTAGACGGTTTTGCAAGGCACCGAGACTAGCGCGGTTGCCGTTCAACACGATCAAAGATGCATCCAGCTGCGACAGAGCTTCTTGAGCGCCGGTCTTGCTGGTGTAATCGATACCCGAGAGACCCAAAGCGTCGACTCCGACGTTGGTTTCAGCGGGGTTATACGAAATACGGTCGAGGAATTCGTCGTTCTTGATACCAATTTGGAAATCAAGTTTTTCGCCTTCGCCGTTGAGCAGCTTGGTTCCGTTGTATTCGGTACCTTGAGCGATACGTTGAATCTCGAGTTTCAGCTGTTGAGCTTCTTTATCGAGGTAGCCACGTTCGTTCTGACCGATGGTGTCGGAAGCCGCTTGCACGCCCAATTCACGGAGACGCGTCACCATGGAGGAAACTTCGTTCATGCCGCCTTCAGCGACTTGAATGAACGAGATACCGTCCTGGGCGTTACGACCCGATTGTTGGAAGCTGCGAATGCTACCGTTGAGGTTCTCGCTGATTGCGAGGCCGGCAGCGTCATCGGCGGACTTGTTGATCCGTGAACCGGACGAGAGCTTCTCGGACGAAGCACCCAGTGCCGAGTTGTTCAGGCGCAAGTTGCGCTGAGCGTTCACAGACGTCATGTTGGTGTTAATTCTCATTCCCATTTTTAATCTCCTTCAAATTTTTTCATTTCACCTCCTTGGTGTTGGTACCGGCTCTGCCGAGCTTTTTGGTACCTGGACCTCCGTGGTCCGATTGGTTACAAATTTATAAGTTCAGGTTAGGTATTTTCTGACAGCCTCGGTCGCGCATCCACGCGGACGAGGAGTCCATCCGTAGTCTTCAGTTGCCTTACTGTCGTCCATGCCTCCTTCCATTCTCCGGACCATCCCGGAGCGATCGCTTTTTGGCTCCCGAGAAGCCGGGTTCTTGGCGATCTATAAATAGCCCTTCGGATTTTTGGCATGAATCACTTGAGCGTTGACGCCGTCAATAATACGTCGTGTACGAGACTCGCGATTTGCTTGGTTTTTTTAGTTTACGGGCTGCGTCGGATCGTAACTGGTAGAGCTCTGTCCGTCCGGCAAAGGTTCGACGCTCTCGGCTTCGATGGCGGTGGCGACCGTAGAAATTCTGACGAAGCGTCGTTCCGATTCGTGCCAGCCGTTAACGATTCGTTCAATGACGGCGGGTGGAGTGTAATATTTTACGTAGTAAGTGGGCGTCTCGCCCGGTTCGGGGGCCGGAGGTGCACCGTTCGGATCCACGACGGTCGCACGCAGAAAGTCTGTCTTCACGCTGTTGCGGTAGTCGGTCCCCGCGTTAGCCATGCGCGTGTTCAAATCCTCCGTGGAAGCATAAGTCCTGGCCTGGCCCAGGATCCACGCACGGTTGGCCTTGATGTCGGCGACTACGGCGGAGGTGAGCGAGTCCAGATTAGCTGCGGCGAGGCCCTGTGAATATTTATCGGCGAGGGAGTCTAAAGTCGCGGCCCGTTGATCTTCGGGGAGCGCCGCTAGTTGAGTGGCCGCATGAAAGCGGAACATAGGAGTGATGATGGGAAGGGCGAGCGCGGTGAATGCCGGTGCCTCTACCCCCATGCGTTGTTTGGCCACGGGAATAAAGCCCATGACGGTGGCGCTGCTGAGCACCGGACCCACGTAAGTCCAGTCAGCATACTGCAACACAAAATCGCGAATGATGTCGGCGGTGGTTTCGGGCGGCCACGCGAGAGAGAATCCTACTTGCTGCGCGCGTGCGTCGGCCAAAATGCCTTGTTGTTTGCCGTTTACGACGACCGGCTTGATGCCCTTGAGTTTCCAAAGTGGAGTGTAATTGGCATCGCCCGAGGGAATGCCGGCAAGGGACGAAAGCACTAGTGAACCCTCGGTGCCTCCGCCTAGATTTCGCGTCTTCCAACGTTGCTGTGCTTTTTTCCAAAGTGCTGAACCCACTTCGTCGCCCCAGACTTCGCGGTAGCCTTGTTCGTTTTGCGCCAGGTTAAGCGCGGCGTTCAGGGCGATGGTGACGTGCTCGGCGCAGTAAACGGCGTAGCTGTCGTCCATTTTTAATTTCTTCAGGTAGGGCCCCGTGTCGCCGGGGCGCACCCACAGGGGATCGAGCCAGCCATGGTAGAAGTCCATGGTCTCCTTAAGGTTTACGGCGCGGAATAAATCCGATTTGAATTCGTTCGGAAACAGCGGGCCACCATTGAGCTCGTTCAAAATTTTAAGCGTGATGATGGCGTTGGTGTTGAAGATTTTTTGCGAAGCCGCGCCCTTGAAGGCCACGGTGCTGACGTGCGCGGGATAAGCGCTGATTTCCCAGGACCAGTTGTGATAGTCGACGGGAGAGTTGCGAGTCGTCCCGTTCCCCAGGTACACGCCCATGTGGTTCATGCCACCTTCCAATCGGAAAGTGCGATTGTTTGGAAGATCGGTGAATTTAGCGCGGAAGGCCTTGGGTCGCATGTAAGCGAGGATGGCGTAGATAGGGCCATTCTGCAGATCGTCGCCCTCGTAACCGTACGCGCGGCGCAGGAACTCGTCCATTTTTTCCGAACCTTTGAAGGTTACGCGTTGGCCCTGGGCGTTCGGAGCCGTTTGGGTGGTCGCGGCTTGATCGAGAGTGGTGTAGGCGCCGTCGGCGACGGGAATAAAGCGCAGACCAAAGCCGAGTTTTTCTTTGGTGCCTAATTTATAGAGTCGGTAGTGCAGATCGCGAACGATATGAATCTTTTTTCCATCCGGATCCATGAGCGGCTTGTCGTCCGGCATCGTGATTTCAAAGGTGCCGAAACGAAAAACGGGCAATCCCGAATAAATTTCCGCGACCGCTTTGGGGTTCAGTGTGAAGGGTCCGTCCAGGACAAAGTCTCCGGTCCGCTGGGAGAGGAGAGCCTTCGCCGAGGCTAGGGACCCCATCGCCGCGAGGGCGACGATGGAGCTGTACCTTAGTAACGATCGCGAAATTTTTTGCATCGCCAATTAGTCCGCAGATTGGGTGGGATCGAGCTTCACGTTCGGAGTCCCTTCTGGCAGCAATTCAAGCTCGGCCGGATTCATAGCCGTGGCGATGGTCGAAATGCGCAGGAATTGATTTTCGTGTTCGTGGATGCCGTTGATTACACGGTAAACCACTGCGGGGGGCGAGTAGTACTGCACGTACTTCTTGTTCGACTGTTGGTCGATGGGCACGGCAATCGGCGCCCGGCGGGCAGCATCTACGGCGTCTGTGATTTCGCGTTTGTATTCATCGCGCGCCCACTGCATGCGAGCATTCACGCTCTTGTCTTGCGTGTAGCTGGCCGCCTTCTTGAGGGCCCAATCTTTTTTGGCTTGGAGCGCGGTGACGACGGGGTCAATGACTTGCGCGGACATGTCGGCTTGCCCCGGTTGTTTAGGAGCGAGTGCAACCTTCAGTCCTTCGCTATATTTTTTGGTGATGTCTTCGAAGGCCTGACTGCGGCCCGCTTCCGGAACTGCGGCCAATTGCGCCGCCATGTGGTACTGGAACATGGGAACGATGACCGGCATCGCGAGCTTCATGTAGTCCGCGGCGGACATGCCCATGCGATCGCCCGCGAGGGCTTGGAAGCCAACCACCACACTCGTGCTCATGACGGGCCCCACGTAGCTCCAGTGCGCGTACTGTTCTACGAAGTCACGCATCAGATCGAGCGTAGTTTCGGGGGGCCAGGCAAGGGAGAATCCCAGCTTGGTAATCTTGCTGTTCTTCATGATGCCTTCGTTCTTGCCGTTCTGGGTGATGGTGCGAATACCTTTGAGCTTCCACAGCGGCGTGAAGTTTGCGTCGCCAGAGGGAATGCCTTCGAGCGTGGCCATGGTGTAACCGCCTTCGGTGCCGTTACCGAAAGTGCGTTCGCTCCAACGACTTTGAGCTTTTTGCCAGAGGGCTGTGCCCACTTCGTCACCCCAGATATCTTTGTAGCCCTGTTCGTTCTGGGCCACGTTGAGAGCAATGTTGGTGACGATGGTCATGTGTTCAGCGCAGTAGGTGGCATAGGTGTTATCCGACTTGAGTTTCTTCAGGAAGGAAACCGTATCGCCGGGGCGAATCCAGTCGGGATCTAGCCAGCCGTGGAAAAAATCCAGCGTTTCCTTGAGCGAGATGGAACGGAAGTAATCGAACTTGTAGTCGCTCGGAAAAGTTGGGCCGTTGTTGGGTTCGTTCAGAATCTTCAAGGCGATGAGCGCGTTCGTGTTAAAGATTTTCTGGGTTTTGGCGCCCCGGTACGAGAGCACGCTCACGTTGGCTGGGTAACCTGTGTTTTCCCAGTGCCAGTTATGGTACCCAACCGGAGAGTTTCGGGTGGTGCCGTTGCCGATGTATGCACCCAGGTGAGTGGTTCCGCCCTCGAGGCGAAGTCCGCCGCCGATGGCGTCCGACAACGTACCGCGGAACATCTCGGGGTGAATGTAGGCGATGAGGGCGAAGATGGGACCATTCTGCAAATCGTCGCCTTCGTAACCGTAAGCGCTGCGCAGATACTTATCCATCAGCTCGGAGCCGCGCACGTTGATGGTTTTTCCCTGAGCATTGGCGGCGGTTGGTGAAGACGGTGCTTCGGCGAGAGTCTTGTAGGCACCATCGGTTACCGGAATGGGACGAATGCCCGCGCCCAAGTAATCTTCCTTGCGGCGTACTACGTGGCGAGGAAGCAATTCGTTGTGTTTGCCGGCGCGAACGCTGCCGTTTTGGTAAAGGCGGTAGTGCAGATCGCGCACGATGTGCGGCTTTTGCCCATCCGGATTCATAAGTGGTTTGCCATCCGGCATGATGAGTTGGTAGGTGCCGAACCTAAACGTCGGCGCGTTGTAAGCATTTCGAATACCCTGCACGTTAAAGGTGAAGGGACCGTCCACCACGAAATCACCATCGCGTTGGGATAGGAGGGCGCTCGCTGGGGTCCGACCGGTGTTGTCACCGTTCTTTGCGACTCCGTGGTCGTGCGAGGTGCAGGCAGCAAAAAGGGCCGCGCTACTGGTTAAGAGAATCCATGTTGCTCGAGAATTGAAAATCTTCATCTACCAAAACCTCCCTGTTTTGAGGCTTTAGTTTAGGGGTTTTTTCTGAAAACAAGAAGTCCCGGATCTCTGACGAGATCCGGGACTTCTATTCTGCTTCTGCTTCAACTCAGCAAACGTGCTGCTTCCGCTTCAACTCCGCAAAGAGCGGGTGTTAACCCGCGGTGGACAGTCAATTATCCGAGAAGCTTCAAGGCCATGCCGGTCGTGTTGTTCGCTTGGGCCAAAACCGAGGCCGTAGCCTGAGTTTTGACGGTGTCGCGAGCCAAGTCGGCCGAAACGGCACCGAAGTCGGCGTCTTTAATCCGGCTCTTAGCGGCCGTGAAGTTCTCCACGGACACTTCGGTGTTGTTGATTGTCGACTGCAGGCGGTTTTGCAGGGCGCCCAGGTTAGCGCGGTTGGCGTTCAATACCACGAGGGCGTTGTCCAAGTTGCTAAGGGCCCCTTGGGCGCCTTCTTTTTTCGAGAAATCGATATCACTGATGCCCAAGGCATCGGCCGTGATATTCGTTTGGCCCGGGTTGTAGGAGATACGGTCCAAGAATTCGTCGTTCTTGATGCCGATTTGGAAATCCAACTGAGTGCCTTCGCCGTTCAGCAGCTTGGTGCCGTTATATTCGGTACCTTGCGCAATCCGCGCGACTTCCAGCTTCAATTGTTGTGCTTCTTTATCGAGGTATCCGCGCTCGTTCTCTCCGACGGTGTCGGAAGCGGCCTGGACGCCCAACTCACGCAGACGGATGATCATGTTGCCCACTTCGTTCATGCCGCCTTCAGCGACCTGAATGAAGGAGATACCGTCCTGTGCGTTGCGACCCGATTGTTGCAAGCTACGGATGTTACCGCCCAGGTTTTCGCTAATTGCGAGACCTGCAGCGTCGTCCGCCGACTTGTTGATCCGCGAGCCCGAGGCCAGCTTTTCAGCTGAGCCACCCAACTGTGCGTTGTTGAGACGCAAGTTACGCTGGGCGTTCACGGAGGTCATGTTCGTGTTAATTCTCATTCCCATTTTTTTCTCTCCCCTGTGACAAATTGTTATTCCCTGCGTTCCTACGCTGGCCTTCGCGATCGCCTCTGCCGGGGCGTTCGTTGGGGCGGACCACTCCGGGTCCGGTTTTGTTTCCGCTCAGCAATTCTCAACTTCAACAGTGCTCCGTCATTTTTGTGACGTCACAATCTAGCTATCGGGAATTTGACGCCCGACTTGAGGAAAAAATGAAAGAATTTTGACGACTTGCGGGCAGAAATGTTATGCGATGCGTAAAGTGTCTGCAACGAATCAGGAATTACAACACGTCTCGGTTTTGCTGGATGAAGTTATTTCGTTCGTGCCGGCGCGCGAACGAGGTTTTTTGCTCGATGTGACCGCCGGAGCGGGGGGACATTTCTTCTCTATATTAAGGACTCGGCCCGGTTGGACGGGTGAATGTTGGGATCGTGACCCCGACGCAGAGGCCCGCGTGCGGGCCCATTCGGAGGGCCGCGAGTTTGGCTTTCAACGCCGTCGCTTTGGTGACGCTCCGGCGCAGCTCCCCGCCTGTGACTATATATTGGCGGACATCGGCGTTTCCTCCTTTCAGTTGGACGATCCCAGCCGGGGACTGAGTTTTAAATCCGAGGTGGCGCCGGACTTTCGCATGGATCCCACCACGGGGCTGCCCTTTCGGGACTGGTTGCGCAAAACCTCCGAAATCGAACTGACGCGCATCTTTGAGAACTACGGCGAAGAACCCAAAGCCAAGCGCATAGCCAAAGAAATGAAAAGCTGGGGCGACGACACCTTTACCTCGGCCCGTGTGCTGGCCGATCGCGTGAAAGCCACGCTAGGTTACAACACGCCCAGTCGCACGCATCCGGCTACGCGCGTGTTTCAGGCCCTGCGCATTGCGGTGAATGACGAGCTGGGTGAGTTAGAGCGTTTGCTGGCGTGGGCGCCGCGGGCCCTGAAGCCCGGCGGGCGCCTGGCCATCATTTCTTTTCACTCGCTCGAAGATCGGATCGTTAAAAATGCGTTCCGCGCCTTGGCCGCCTCGGAGGATTTCGTTATTCTGACGAAGAAGCCGCTCGGACCCCAGGATGGGGAAGAAGCGGCGAATCCGCGGGCCCGCAGCGCCAAGCTCCGGGTCATCGAGAAAGGGGCCGGGTGAATCTACGCAGGCTTTGGCAACACGATTTGTTTCGCGTGTCGCTGCTCGTGCTCATGTGTACGTTCTTCTTTCTCTTTCATATTTGGATGCGCACCCTGTCCGTAACCACTGGCTATGAAGTCGGCGCCTTGCGCCGCGATGTGCTTAAACTGGAATCCGACCTCTCCCGCGAACGCGTCGATCAAAACCGGTTGATGGGACCGGAGAGTTTGCAGCGGCTCGTGGCGGATTTCGCCGAACAGGGTTCCGTGTTCCGGGCGCCGCAATCCGCCCAGCTCATCTACGCGACGTCGAAGCCATGATTCGGTTTCGACTCTTCATCCTTGCGAGTCTGCTGATTTGTGGTTTTGGCGGTGTGCTCTTTCGCGCCTTCCAGTTGCAAATTTTACCTACGGAAAATGTAGCTCGCTTGGCGCGTCGTCAGTTGAGTCGGCGCATCGAGATCGTTGGCCGGCGGGGCACCATTAAGGATCGCGACGGACGCGAATTGGCCGTATCTACCAACTCGGTTTCGCTCTTCGTGAACCCGCAGCTCGTTAAAGATGCGAGCGAGGTCGCGCACAAACTGGCGCCCATTTTAGGCGTGTCGGAGTCATCCATTCGCAGTCGCCTGCAGGACGCTGCGGACAAGCGCTTCATTTGGCTCGGTCGTCAGCTGAAGTCCCGGCAAATGGCCATGCTCGATAAAATCGATCTTAAGAATCTGGCGGGCGTGGGGATTCTGCCGGAGTTTCGCCGGGAATATCCGCAGGGAAGCTTAGCGGCCCACGTGCTCGGATTTAGTTCCGTCGATGGCAATGGCATTGAGGGCATCGAAAAGCATTTGGATAGCCGGTTGCTTGGCGACAAAAACTTTGTGGAGCTACGGCGCGACGCCAAGGGCCGGCCCATCTTTGGTGCGAACGACCAAATTCGTTTGGAGCTCGCGCATGGCGACGACGTTGAGCTCACACTCGATTCTAACTTGCAGTTCGTTGCCGAACGCGCGCTACGCGAAGCCGTAGAAACACACGAAGCGGTGGGTGGCACGGCCATTGTGATGGATCCCAAAAGCGGCGAAGTGCTGGTGCTGGCGAACTATCCTACATTTGATCCCAATTCCCCGGGTACTTCTTCCCTAACGGCACGGCGCAATCGCGCCATCACGGATCCCATCGAACCCGGCAGTGTGGTGAAGCCCTTTGTGGTTGCCCGCGCATTGGAAGATCATGTCGTCACGCCAGATTCGATGATCTCCGGCGGGGATGGATTTATTAAAGTGGGCAATAAGACCATCGGCGAGGCCGATAAAAAACACCGCTTCAAATACATCAGCGTAACGGATCTCATTCGCATTTCCTCGAACGTTGCCACCGTTACCCTTCAGCAGAAGATGGGCTGGGAACGGGTGGAAGACACCTACCGTAAGTTGGGATTCGGTTCCTTGCTGGGAATTGATCTGGGCGGAGAATCGCGCGGCATCTTTCCTATGACTACACCGAAGCAACTTTTGCAGCGTGCGACGATGAGTTTTGGTCAAGGATTGGCGCTCACGCCGCTGCAAATTGCCACAGCCTATAGCACCATCGCCAATGGTGGCATGCGGGTGCGACCGCACTTGATTCGCAACGTTGAAAGCAACGAGGCCGAAGAAGAGTCTCCCGCCGCCAAGCCCGACGCGCTTCCCCGCGTGTTCAGCGAAGCGACCGCGCAAAAAATGCGCGTGATTCTAGAAAAAGTTGTGGAGAACGAAGGCACCGGCGTGGCCGCTCGCATTGAATCTTTTCCGGTGGCCGGCAAAACCGGTACGGCCCAGCGCATCGATTTCCAGCAGGGTGGCTACGAACACGGAGCTTACTGGTCTTCTTTTTCGGGTTTTGTTCCCTCGCGCGCTCCGCGCTTTGTAATTTATGTAATGGTCGATAAACCTAAAAAGGGCGGTTACTACGGCGGCGTCGTGGCCGCGCCCGTTTTTGCTAAAATCGCGCGCGCTGCCCTGCAAATGATTCCCGCGGCGGCCCCCGAAACGAAGAAGCCTCTCCCTGCGTTGGCCGGCACCACCGTGGTTCTGCCGGTCGTGGCAAAAAAACTTACGCCCGCGAAGGAACGCGAAAGCAAAGAAAATTTAAATTTGGCCCATGTGCCGGACGTGACCAACCTGCCCCTGGCCCAGGCGCTGCGTACTTTGGCGTCGTACGGATTTAAAATGGAACTGATGGGCGAAGGCGACCACGTCGTTGAACAATTGCCGCCGGCGGGAACGAAGGCCGAGGCGAGCCGTAAAATTTACCTCAAGCTCCGATGACGTTAACGATCGAAAAATTTCCGGATCTCGTGTGGCAGGGCAAACGCCTCATTTGGGATTCTCGCCAATTGCCCGACGGTCGGGCGGAGCGAGTCTTCGTGCCGCAGGATTATGTCGACGAAAAAGTGCGGGCCGAATTGCTGGCCCGGACGAATGCCGAGTTTGTAACTTCGGGAGCGCGTGCGCAGCTGGGTGAAGAAGCCTCGCTGGCGCTAGGCAATCCGGCGAGCAAACTCTGCGTGGTGGCGGTCACCGGAACCAATGGTAAGACTAGCAGTGCACAAATTCTGCGCCGGCTGTTTGTAGCGGCGGGCCACGCTACTGCCGAAATCGGCACGCTCGGGGTGGGACTCTACCGGGCCGGACAGAACACGCCGTACTTGCATTTGGAAACGGGCTTTACCACTCCGGAAGCGCCCACGCTGCATCATCTCTTTGCGCAGTTGCTCCGCGCGGGCATCACCCACGTGGCGATGGAGGCCAGCAGTCACGCGATGGAGCTGGGCCGCATTGCGGGCGTAGATTTTGATGGCGCGTTGTTTACGAATTTAACGCAGGATCATTTAGATTTTCACGGCACCATGAGCGCTTACGAGCGAGCCAAGGCCTCGCTCTTCACGCGTTACTTGCCGCGCGCCCACTCCACGAAACGCAAATGTGTGGTTATTAACGCTGGCGATGCAGCCGGTGCCCGCATTCTTGCCCACTTGCCGCTCGGAATTCGGGCCGAGGCCTTCGTGGCGGGCAAGACATTTAAGCTCGAGCGTAATTCGCTCGCGGGGCTGCGCATTGTTTTAGACTCCGGCGACGTTATCGAATCCAGCATGGTGGGCGATTACAACGCCGAAAACCTGGTGGGAGCCGTGCTCCTGGCCGGCGACCTAGTGGGCGATGAGCACTGGATGCGCACGGTGCACCAGGCCTTGAGCAGCTACACCGGACCCACCGGGCGGATGGAAAAAATTCCATCCGCGGATGGTCGCTACGTATTCGTAGATTACGCACACACTCCCGATGCCCTCGAAAAAGCCCTGCGCGTTCTGCAGCGGTCCAAGGCGCCGGGTGCGCGGCTCAGTGTGGTTTTCGGCTGCGGTGGAGATCGCGACAAA
Source organism: Bdellovibrionales bacterium (assembly GCA_018266335.1). The sequence goes on along the minus strand of JAFEAR010000094.1, from coordinate 95,105 downwards.
ACCAAGCGACCCATCATGGGAAAATTAGCCCACGAAATTGCGGACGAAGTGGTCGTGACCTCGGATAATCCGCGTACGGAAAATCCCCAAGCTATTCTAGACGACATTCTGACCGGAATTCCGGACCTTACGAAAGTGCGGGTGGAGGCGGATCGTCGCGTCGCTATTCGTGGGGCCATCGCGCGGTTACACTCCGGCGACGTGTGCCTCGTGGCGGGCAAGGGCCACGAGACTTACCAAATTGTAGGTCAGCAGAGACTTCACTTTTCCGATGCGGAAGAGTGCCGGGCGGCGCTCGCGTCTACTTCCACGATTTAAATATTCATCGGTTCTTAACACAATCATCATAGTAAATTGGCTATCGTGGCCCGCGCAAAACTCCGACAATATAGAAGATGGGATCGGCCCTACGTGCGTCTATGCTGGCGATTTTGCTTACGGCCTGTGGGCAAAGTGATTTGTCGACAAGCTTCGATGCCGCCGCACGCAAACAATCTGACATCGACAACATGACGCTGAGCTTGTGGAAGCGCAGCCCGATTGTTGATTCCGGAAATTCCTCCGTCACGGCCAGCACGGACTTAGACACCATTCCGCGCACCTCGCTCGTGTTTTCGGGGCTAACGGGTTTGAAGTCGGCGGTGGCAAGCTCCGAAATTACCGTCTACGAATCGTCCTCGAGCAAGCAAGCGCCAACTTTTTACGAGTGGGCGGGCCTAGATGTGCCCACCACGAATTCAGATTTTCAAATTCTCATGTCCTACTACCACGCAACGAAGGCGAAGGATCACGCCAAGAATATGTTCACCGATGTGAACTTTGCGGCCACCGGCAACGCCGTGTTGCCCCTCACGGTCTACGCAATGGAAAGTGGATCGGTCACGGCCTCGAACTACGATCCCTCCGCAAAAACTATTCAGCTGTATCACGATGCCAAGGGCGCGCTGCCCAACTTCCGCATTGCCGATGAAGCCGACGCGGTTTACCACGAGTTTGGTCACGCCGTGCAGGATGCGCTTAATCACACGGCGATCAATACGGCCGTGGCTGCTTTTTTGGATGTGTACCCTGCCAACCGCGATTTGGATTCGATTCTCGAGGGCCTTGCCGATGTCGATGCCGCCGCGGTGGCACAAGACGACACGATTCTTCCTTATCTTTCGGCAAACCTGCCGTCCTTTTTGCCCACGAACTATCGCACGGGTAACGCCGCTTACCGGCGATCAACTCGGAACACACTTAAATTTCCGAATGCCTACGTGCGCCAGGCACACCTAGATGGACGAGTGATCTCTGGAGCGCTGAACGATTTTCGACGGGTGCTGGCGGGCGAAACCGTAACGGAGCCGCCCGGTTGTACCTCGAGCTGCACGAGTCTTAAACTCACGGCCAACACGGTCTCCAGCACCACGGCTTTCGATCGCATGATGGAACTGGGTTACCGCGCCTACCAGCAGGCCTCTACGACCGTCACTTTTTTTCAGTTCGCGAATTTGCTGCTCGATCGCTGCGATAACGACAGCAATGTGGGTACTTGGTGCGGCGACGATGCAACGGTGCGCGCCGCTTTGGTTTCGATTCTCGACGGACGGGGTTTGAAGTCGAGTTCCATGTCTGCCAACAATGCGACCATTTTGGTGGGGGTCACGGCCGGCACGATTGGGTCGGCGACGGGGTTATCGCCTGCTGCTTCGGGCAGTCCTGATGTGCGTTTTGGCCAACTCGGATTCATGCCCTTTCCTAACGACACGGGTTTTGCGAACACGGACTCCGAGTTGAACCCGTGCGAAGTGGTGCTCATTTATCCGAACATGGTGAACGTAAACGCCACGGAATCTATTTTCGATATCACGGTGGTGCTCACGGGTATCAGCGGGTTTACGAACCTGGTCCCCTCCGGTAGCACAACCCCTGTAGAGACGGTGACGACTTCGCCCAGCAAGAAAATTTTGGGTTGGTTGGCACCGGGAGAATCCTCTGACTCCTTGGTTAACTTCTACACCGGCAACTCGGCTTCGCGTTGGTACGATGCGCAGAATGGCGCGTACCTTACCCAAAAATTAAGCTCGACCTATTATCCGTCGGAGTTGGGCTGGATTGTGCGCGCTCCCAACTCTTACGCTACGTCGGCATCGGCCACCTTCCAAATTTACATGCGTCGCTACAACGCTTCGGCGACGAGTTCCTACCTAATTCAAACGGTTACCCAGTCGCTCACGACGTCGGCAACGGGCACCGAGAGCTTCTGCACCGCGAATTAACCAAAACTTAACCCTACGCGTTAGTGCGCGCAGGTAAAATGGGGGCAGGGGTACAGTTTTCGCGCGTTTCGGCCGAAAGGAACCCGACAAGGGGGGCATCATGGCAAACAAAAACATGCTCAAAAAACTCAAGAAACGCGGTCAAACGTCGGTGGAATACATTCTCATCATCGCCGTTATCGTGGGCGTTATTCTCGCTTTCGGTAAACAATTCCGCACGCGCATTGAAGGCGTTACCAACGAACTTTTCGGAGGCGTGAGCAAAGGCATCGAAGGTCTCACGAAGTAACTATGGCAACTCGATCGACGGCTGCCCCGCAAAGGCACCGTCGGGGACAGTCACTCATAGAGTACATTCTCATGACCGCGATGCTCGCCACGCTGTCGGCGGCTTTCGCAAAATTTTATGGTCGTGAGGTGTTGGGCTACGGTCTCAAGCGCTTGCCCGCTAAAGTGAGTCCGTGCATTTCGCACGGCCCGGCTCCGGGGGAATGCTCATGAACCAGCACACTCGTCGCCGCCGTAAATCTAAAGGTCAAACTACGCTCGAATACATCATGCTCATGGCCGCTGCGGCCTTTATGGTGGTGAGCGTTAAGAAGCTCGTGCTCGAAGGCATGTTCGTAAAAACTTTGCCCGAAACGCGCGATGCCATCTCGGGCGAAGCTGCGTCGGGTGGCTCCACCAACCCGGCTACTTACTATTCTAAGTCGCTCTCCGTTCCGGAGGCACCATGAAGGCTAGGCGCACCCGCTCGGGGCAGACCATCATCGAATTTGTATTCGTGTCGGTGCTCTTCGTGTTCATGCTGGTGCTCACCTTCAATGCCATTCTGGCGTTCACGGTGCATCAGTACATGTCCTATGCGGTATTCATGGCGGCCCGCGCGTATCAGGCTTCGGCTGATTCTCCGCAAACGCAAGTCGCTAACGCCAAGGCCACCCTTGCACAGTACATTCCCGATCTGACGGCCAACCAAATTGCGCCGCAAATGTCGCATAAGGTTTTTTTCCCGCAGTTCACTAAGCGTAAAGCCCTCGCTAACATCACGGCGGTGCGAATTGTTCCGCCGCAGGAAGATCTGGTGGGGTTTCGCGGCCCCTCGGGGATCACCGTCGAATTCGAAGTTCCCTTCGCCGAATTGCCGCTGGGTTCGGCCGTGGGCAAAGAAATGGCCCGCATTTCGCTCACCGCTAAGAGTGCACTCGGCCGCGAAGTCACCGTGCAGGAATGTAAGGGATTTTTTCAGCGTCGTTTCTCGGCAATCATTGAACCCATTCGGAGCGCGGGTGCTCCCGGACTCAAAAGCTCGAGCGGTGGTCCCAATGATTTGTGGCACAGCATGGAGGACAACGGATGTTGAACTCCTCCCGCCGCGGTCAGGCAATGGTCGAATTCTTACCGGCCGTTATGATTTTTATTCTCATCATGTCGGCGGGTCTGGCGTACTTTCGTGTGATGCGCGCAGCCTCTCTGCGCCAGGAAGCTGCGCGCAACTTGGCCTTCGCCAAAATTGATAACGCCGGAACTTTGACGACCATCGATAGCCCGGACGCCGGTCGCAGCGCCGCCGCCGTGGCCATTAACATCGAAGGGGTGGCGATTCCCGCCATGAATGATCAGAGCAACCCCTTCGTCGGACGTGACGCGCAGTGTTTCAGTGTCATCCCCGGCGGTCAGGCGCAAAAAAAGCTCGATATTACATATAGGTACGGGGCCTCTAGCGACACCCCCGTCACAATCAGCACGTACGCGGTGGTCTGTCGCAAGTAAGCGGGTCCCTTCAAGATTTTTGCAGGATCCGCCGATGAGAATGTGAGTTGAGAGGAGGCCGTACGTGAACCAATCGAAAGCGTTTATTACGAGTATTGCGTTTGCCGGTCTCGCCATGATTCTCGTGTACTTCTATGTCTCGCAGCGTGAGGACTCGCTCAACGCCGAATTCGGTTCCAAGGTTCCCGTCGTGGTCGCCTCGCGCGACATCAACGAGATGGAGCAAATTCAGGCCAACATGCTGCAGGTGATTGAAGTGCCCAAAAAATTCGCGCAACCCGGTGCAAATGGCGACAAGAAAACTTTCGAAGGTTCCGTAGCCGCTTCGCCCGTTCGTCAGGGCGAGCAAGTGCTGATGACCAAAGTTTTGCTCAAGGGCGCCGAGACGGGATTGGCCTCGCAAGTGGCCGTCACTCGCCGCGCGCTTTCCGTGCCCGTCAACGACGTGTCCGGGGTGACACGCCTGTTGAAACCGGGCGATCGCATCGACTTAATTTCTAACATCACTTACCGCACTCCCACCGGACCCGAGTCCGAAGTGAAAACCATCATGCAGGACGTGCACGTGCTGGCGGTGGGTGAGCTGATTCAGAACAACATTCCCTCGGCCTTCGAGGATGACCCCGTGGCGGGCACGCGCAAAGCCGTAAACCTACGCGGCAATCGCACCTTCAACACTGTCACCGTGGAAGTGACGCCGAACGATGCGCAATCGCTTATTCTCGTTATGCAGAGCGGGGCCGAACTCTTTATGAGTCTGCGCAACCCCGTGGACCGCGTGATCGCTTCTATCCCGACCACAACGGTGGACGAGGTGTTGGGCCCGAACTCCAAAAAAGCCGAAATGGAACGTCGCAACCGGCCCGCTCCTCCTGCCCCCGCGGCGGTAAGGGTGGCTCCGCCGCCTCCGCCTCCGAACCCGTGGCAGATGGGAGGAGGAAGTTTTGCAAACTAAACGTCTTACGTTTTTGATGGCGACGGCATCGCTCATCGTGCTGGGCTCTGCGCTAACGACGGTGCGCGCGCAAACGCCGCCGGCGCCGGGCGATGGTTTGCCGAGTGCGGCCAAAGCGGGTAGTGAAGCTTCGGCCAACTCCGCAGCGCCTACGGCTACGTCCATCATTAACACGCCTTCGCCGAGCGTCGACGACCAGGAAGTCGACACCGAAGGGTCCATTGCCGACACGAACGTCATGAAGGTGATGGAGAGTAAAGAACTCCTCAAGCCGGAATACGGGTTTGAGGATCTCTTTTTGACTAAGGGATCGAGTGCGATTCTCGATCTACAAAACTTGCCGGGTTACACCCGCAAAGATCTTACCTTTCTGTCCACCACTCAAGGGGTGGTGGCCGACTCGCGGCGCGATGCCGTGTCGGGTGGCGAACGCATTGTGGCCGGCAACGTGGCTGCCTCGACGCAAATTTTGATTTACGAAAATAAGTCTAGCACCGAAGGCCGACCGGAACGCGGTAAGCTCCTCAAAGTCTATCGTGTAACCGTTACCAACGAAGACCTCATCACTCTCATGCAAGAGCTCAAGGCGCTCATTGGCGATGTGGAAGGTTTGGAAATTCGCATCGTGGGCTCGCAGGTCATTGTGGATGGCGCGGTGCTGGTGCCCAAGGAAATGCGCCGCGTACTGGCAGTGACCGGTAAGTTTATGGCCGAGAAGAAGCCGGTCATTAACTTGGCCGAAATCTCGCCCGTCACCATGAAGCTGCTGGGCGAGAAAATGGAAGAAGAAATCGCCGGCGGTAAAGATCGGCCGCGCGATGTGAAAGTTAAAGTGCTCAATGGACGTTTCTTCTTGGAAGGCTCCGTCGACACCGATTGGCAAAAGGCCGAAGCCGAAAAAATCTGTTTGGCTTATGTGTCCGAAAAATACTCGCTCGAGCCGAAAGATCCGAGCGGCAAATTAGAAGTGCCTAAGTTCGAAGGTCTCGGCGAATGTATCTCCATGATTCGTCGCCGGGCCGGCCAACCGCAGGAGCCCGATCCGATTCTCCACGTGCGCGTGGATTTCGTGACCCTCTCGCGTAGTTACATGAAGCTCTTCGACTTCAAGTGGGCGCCGGGTCTGACGACCTCGGGTAACTCGCAGTACAGCACCGACACCGGTAAGTTCCTAACGAGCTTCACTGCGACGATTTCGAGTTTGTTTCCTTCCCTCGATACGGCCGCAAGCCACGGCTATGCGCGCGTATTGAAGTCCGCACAGCTGCTAGTGCGCGACGGCGAGAAGGCAGGCGACAAGGGGGCACCGCCCGAAGCCACCTTGAACGAAACGCTGCAGTTGTACGTGCTGGTGCAGGGCACGGCGAACACACCGGCCAGTTACCAAGCCGTGCCGGTGAACACCAAAGTATCCGTACGGGCGAAGTCCGTGCCCGGCACCGACAAAATCAATATGGATGTCTACGCCGTGCAATCCGAACTCAAGAGTGCGGGGACGGGAAGCTCGAGCGATGGTAGTGGTGGTGGTCCGACCACGTATTCCACTGACGTCAAAACGAGCATCGTGGTTTCCAACGGCGAAAGCGCCGCGCTGGGTGGATTAATTACCGAGCGTCGTAACGTGGATATAACGCGCGATCCTGCTAACGAAAAAGACGCGGCCGGCAATAAAGTAGGATTTCATTTGTTCGAGTTGGGGCGCAGCCACTCGTTCAATGACGACAAAACTCAATTCATTATCTTCGTGACGCCCACGAAACTCCGTAGTCCCACCGAGGGCACCGAAACACTTAAGCGTAAGTTTCGGTTGAGGAAGTGAGCGCCCCATGAACGCACCTAACCCCAACGCACCCAAAGCGGCCGTAGCGGCTCCGTCCAACGGACTGACCGGCCATATCATCGCCGTGGTCGGCGGTAAGGGCGGGGTGGGTAAATCAGTTTTCTCCGCAAACCTCGCGCTCGCCATGGCCGCCGATGCAAAGAACGGTCCGGCGATGATCGACTGCGATCCGTACGGAACGGGCGATGTGAACCTCATTCTCGGTGTTAAACAGGCGAAGGGTTACGGCGATCAAGTGCTCGACGGCAAAGTGCCCGATGCCAATGCGCTCAAGCAGTACATGACCTCCATTGCCGCTGGCCAGCCGGGCGCTTTGCTCTACACCCTACAACTCTTGTCTAACCCCGAGCGCTTGCTCGCGATGGACGAAGACAAGGTGGAGCTCGCCTTTAAAATGATGCGCCGGACTTTTCCGGTCACCATCGTGGATTGCGGCAACCGTATTGATGGAGCCGTGCTGCGTATTTTGGATTTGTCTTCGCTCATCTTGGTAGTGACGAACCCCGAGATTCTCGTGCTCAACCAAACCAAAAAGATTCTGGATAAACTCCAGACATCGCTCTTTCCGCCCGACATGACCAAAATTGTGCTCAATCGCTATCCGGCCGGTAATCCGTATAACCCGCAGTTCATCGAGCAAACTCTCAAACGCCAAGTGGTGGCGGTGATTCCCGAAGACACGGCGGCGGCAACGGCGGCATTGTCCAAGGGCGTGCCCTTGGTTTCGGCCGCTCCACAGTCGACGGCCACCAAAGCTCTGTTTCAGCTGAGCCGCACCATCATTGAAAAGCGCATGCTCGAAACTCTTTCGCAAGCGGCACGTCCCGTGCGCAAAGAGGCTGCTCCCGAAGGTGGCAAGGTTATTCCGATGGCCGCTCCGCAGGGACGCAGCCGCTTTGGCAAAGAGCCGCAGGATCCGCGCAGTATTCTTAAACTGCGGGTCCATGCCCAGCTCATCGATAAAATGGATCTCAAAAAAGAGCAGCTCGATCGGGCGCTGAGCCCCGAGAAAAAAGCCGAGCTGCGCGAAAAGGCCCTAAAGATCGTCACCGAAATTTTGAACCGTGAAGATCATCCGTGGAAAGCCCGCGAATCTTTTGGTCCGCTTGTGAAGGAAGTTCTCGACGAAGCCCTGGCGCTTGGACCGCTCGAAGATTTGCTCGCCGACGACGAGGTGAAGGAAGTCATGGTGAACCGTGCCGACCTTATCTACATTGAAAAAGGCGGCCGCATTCAGAAATCGCCCGTTACTTTTTCCAGCAACGTGCAGCTTATGTCCACGATCGAGCGCATCGTGAACCCGCTGGGTCGCCGCATCGACGAGCAAAGTCCCTACGTGGACGCGCGTTTGGCCGACGGTAGCCGGGTGCACGCCATTATTCCCCCGTTGTCCATCGACGGGCCCATGATCACCATTCGTAAATTTCCCAAAGTTCGTCCGACGCCGGAAACGCTGCTCAAGTGGAATTCCATGACGCCGGAAATGATGGACTTCTTGCGCGCCTGCATCGAGGCCAAGCTCAACGTGGTCATTAGTGGTGGTACCGGTTCCGGTAAAACCACGCTCCTCAACGTGCTGAGCAGTTTTATTCCTGCGACCGAGCGTATCCTTACGGTCGAGGACGCGGCCGAATTGCAATTGGGGCAGGAGCACGTGGGTCGTTTGGAAGCTCGCCCGCCCAGCATTGAGGGCACGGGTGCCGTAACCATCCGCGACCTTGTTAAGCAAACGCTGCGTATGCGTCCGGACCGCATCATCATCGGTGAGGTGCGCGACGGCGCCGCCATGGACATGCTCCAGGCCATGAACACGGGTCACGATGGCTCCATGGCCACTGTGCACTCGAACAACCCGCGCGATGCGATTGGTCGTTTGGAAACGCTCGTTATGATGGCCGGTATGGATTTGCCCGCCAAAGCGATTCGCGAACAAATCGCCGGCGCGGTGAACCTCATCGTGCAAGCTTCGCGCCTCTCGGATGGCTCGCGTAAGATCACTCACGTAACCGAAATTTCCGGGATGCAGGGCGATGTCGTTACACTGCAGGACATTTTCGTATTTCGTCAGCAGGGTCTCGATGCCAACCGTAAAGTTATCGGTAAGCACGTAGCGACCGGCTTTATTCCGAAGTTCATTGAAAAAATCGAGGCGCTCGGCATTAAAATTCCGCGCGGTTTGTTCAAGGCGGCTTAAGCCTGGGGAAGGAGGGCAAGCATGGGTTCCGTACTGATCAGCGTATTCAGCGGCGTGTTCTTCTTCTTGTCCCTCTATTTATCCTTCGACTACTGGTACGCGCGCGTGTGGCTCAAAATGCTAGCGGTGCGCGACCAGACCAAAGCCCTGCAGGAAGAATTGTTTATTCAAAAAACTCCGGAGCGGGTTCTGGCCGAGCATTGCATTACGGCTGGCGTCTTTGCCTTGCTCATGTTTCTCATTTTTTTGAAGCACCCTATCTTTGCGGTTATCTCGAGCGCCTTTACTTTTTACTTCGCGTGGCGCTTGCCGCTTGTTTACCTGAATAAGTTTGTGCGGCCGAGTCGCATTAAGGCCTTTTCGGTGCAAATGGTGGATGGACTTACGCTCATGGCCAACGGCATGAAATCGGGCCTCAACGTGCCGCAGACGCTGCAAATCGTGGTCGACGAAATGAAGGATCCCATCCGCCAGGAGTTCAATCTGGTGCTGTCGGAAAACAAAATCGGTCTCTCGCTGGAAAAGGCCTTCGAGAACCTCGGCAAGCGCATTCCATCCGAAGACGTGGTGATGTTCGTAACGAGCGTCAATATTTTGCGCGAAACGGGCGGTAACATCGCAGAAACTTTCCAAACCATTGTGATGACCATTCGCGAGCGCATGAAGCTGCAATCCAAGATTTCGGCCATGACCGCGCAGGGCATGACCTCGGCCGTCATCGTGGGCATCATGCCCTGGGGTTTGGGTGCCATGCTCTACTTTGTGGACGCCGACACCATGGCTCCGCTCTTTACGACCATTCCGGGTTGGCTCATCCTCATCGTCATCACGCTCCTGGAGGCCATCGGCTTCTTCGTCATCGTGAAGATGGTTACAATCCGCGTTTGACTAAAAATGGAACCGGGAGTCTCTCCTTAATGGAGAGACTCCCGGGTTAATGTAGGAAAAACTAAAGTCAATTCAGCTGTTCGTCAGGGGTAAACTCAATCGAGTCCGCTTCGTTAGTAAGAACCACACCCTTGATGCGGCAGCGATCATCCGTCTTATCGACCAACACCACGTAAGTCGAAGGATCTACTTCATCCGAAATGCCCACCAAGATAGCAGCTCCGAAGATTTCGTCGTGGAGCACTCGAGCACCATAGGCTTCGCTGCCTTCATAGTGACGTGCCTTGTTGGCGGCTGCCGCTGCGGTCTCGATGCAGTCTTTCGAGATTTTCTGGAAAGAGCCTGCTGCGTTGGCCAAGTTGGATAGGGCCATTCCGCCTACGGCGAGGGTTATAAGAAACTTTTTCATATTTAGAACTCCTTTATCAATTTCAACGTTAAGGACTACAACTAGGGACACGGAACGCTATGCAGGCCGTGGGCCAGGGCTATGTAGGCAGAATGACGAGCGGGGGACTGTATAAAGACCGTCCACTGGAGGGCAAAATTTGTCTAAAAATTGACATTACCCTTCCCCGAGCCGCCGGGTAGGATAGACCCATACTGGAGGGAGTATGCGTCTCAATTCTTGGATTCTTTTGGCTGGAGTTTGTTCGTCCGTTTATTCGTCGATCCCGGCGTTTGCGGGGATCAACGTTAATAACGGAAACTTCTACATTGCCTATACGGACTTCTTCGTTCCGACCCAGGGGTTGAACATCGAAATTTCCCGTACCTACAACAGTCGCTCGAACTACGTGAAGGGTTACTTCGGCGTGGGTTGGGCTTCGGAGTTGGAAGGCTACTTGAGCATGGATAAGGACGCGCTCGTTTACTACGAAGGCGGCGGCGGCAACGTCATGCGCTTCGCTGCGAATGGCAAGGAGTGGACGAACGGCCAGTTCGGTTTGCAAACCATCCAGAAGACCAAAGAAGGCTACGTGCTGCACTCCGCCCAGGCGAAGGACTTCTTCTTTAACGACAAAGGTCGTTTGGCGCACATCTCCGATCGCAATAAGAACATGATCGACCTCGTGTACAACGAAGGTCGCTTGGCCATGATCAAGGACAACTTCAACAACCAAGTCAAACTCAAGTGGGGCGACTTTGGTGGCCAAGCGCGTGTAACGCTCATTGAGATGGGCGATAAAAAAGCGCGCTACGAATACTCCAAATTGGGTGACCTGGTGCGTGCTTCGGGTATGGACGGCGTTCCTTACGACTATGCCTACGACGACGAACACAACATGACCAAGATTGCGTACCAGGACGGTACCTCCAAGGACATGAGCTACAACAAGGCCCGGGACTGGGTGGTGAAGTTCAAAGATCGCGACGGCATTGCCACCAGCTACGACTACTACGCCGACAAACTGGATCCCGAAAATAAATTCGGCACCAACGTTACCCGCACGATTCCGAACGTGGCGGAAAAAGACGCTTCGCGCTTTTGGTACGAGTTCCGCCGCCGCGCCGATGGCTCGCGTTACAACTACCGCGCCGTTACCTGGATTCGCGGTGTAGTTACCGAAACCATTTTCACCGAATGCTGTGGCACTCCCTCCGTGATTTCGCAGTGGAAAGCTACCGACGGTAAGGGCGGCGACGCCGCTTGGACCGTGGCGGCGACGGACAAGAAGTCGACCTATTTCGAATACTATCCCGATGGTTTGCTGAAAAAGAAAACCTCGGCCGATGGGGCCATCACCAGCCTGGCTTACGATCCGAAACACAAAAAAGTTTCGTCGGTCGTGCGCGACGGTCACAAAGTTGATTACAACTACGACGAGCGCGGCAACTTGGCCTGGGCCTTCGATGGTGGCCAGAACCGTCGCATGGATTTGACCTATGATTTGAAGGGCCGCATCACGGTTATTCAGGAGCGGGCCGCGGGCAACAAGGCTGCTCCCAAAATGGTGTACTTCCGCTACAACGCGGACGGACGCCCGGTTGAAATCAAAGAAAAGTCGGGCGCCTTCGAAGGTTCCATCAAAGTCGCCTACGGCAACAACGGCGAAGTGAAGAGCATCATGAACGCGCAGGGCCGAGCCGTGGCTTCGGAACGTGAGTTGGAATCGGCACGTCGGGTAGCCACCACATTCCAGAACTTGCTGGAAATCGTCCAGCCTGCGGGCGTCTCGCTGACGCCGGAAGGGTGAGTCATGAAGAAGCAATTGCGTAACACGCTAGCAACTCTGGGCCTTTTGGCTTCGGTTATGGCGCAAGCCCAGTACATCAATTTGGGTCAGGGCCAGCAACAACAGCCGCCGCAAGGCCAGTTCGGTGGTCAGGCCAGTGGGCAATTCCAGATGGGTCAGCCGGGACAAATGGTTCAGCCGGGCGGTGGCATGCCGCTCTATAACCAAATGACTGGTGGCCAGCCGCTCTACATGCCCAACGCTTATACCGGCACGCCGACCATGCAGAATTCGGGCGTGATGGAACAGCAGGCGAATCAGGGATCCACGATTAATTGCATCGTGGGTCGTAACGACAACACGCGCGTTTCGAACGTGAACGGCATGCCGATGCAGGTCGCTCCGAACGGACAGCACTGAATAGGATCCTGAGGAGTGTTCAGAGCTTAGACAGGGCCACTTCAAGTTGGCTTATTTAAGTATTTGATACTCCTAGGTTTTTTGAGTTTATAGAAACGAAGGCGCGTGGCACGGACACTGCAGCCCTTAGGAGAGGGGGTTTTCCTATGAACAGCTTGCGAGGCCTTTGGGCCATCTCCGCGCTACTCGTGTCCTCGGCCGCTCTGGCTCAGTCCATTCAGCTTTCGGGCACCAACCCCATGATGATGAACCAGGGCATGGTCCAACAACAACTCCCGGGGCAGGCCATGGGCTATCCCGTGCAGGGGCAAATGTACCCCAATGCGGCCATGAACAACGGTTACATGAACCCCGCGCTCAACTCCCCCTATCAGCCGGGCATGTATGCAAACAATCCGTCCATAAATTCGGGCTTACCGATGTTAGGCGAGCGCAACGACAGCGCGGCCGTGATGACTTTCTGTAACTGCTTTGCGCAGAACGGTTTGCAGGGTCCCTGCGGTAAAGTGCCCCAAGGCATGACCGATCCCGCCGCCGTGCAGAACACCGGCACTCACTCCAGCCGATAGCGATTATCGGGCACCGCCGCGATCCTTTGCGCTCCGAATAAGGTCGGCCACCTTCTCGGTGGTCCAGGTGATCGGGCGTGCGGCCACCGTAAATCCCTGCTGAAAAGACTCACTATTCACGTACTGGTGGTAACGGCTTTCGACGGTTTCACCCCGGTAGGGAATTTGCCCCATCGCGGTAAAGACAACAAACACCACGAAGAGACGAAAAGCACCCGTCAGAAGTGATTTCAGAAACAAGCTCATATGGTCATTATAGCGCCGTCGAAGTAAAACAGGTCCTATGCAGCCTGAAATCTACGTCGAAGATATTTTCCGTGGTGCCCGTCAAGAAAACGACACCGTCCGTCTCATGGGGTGGGTCTACAACACGCGTTCCAGCGGCAAGGTGAAATTCCTTTTGTTCCGCGATGGCACAGGCATCATTCAGTGCGTTCTCTTCCCGGCGAATACCGATGCCGGCGCCTATGCGGCCTTCGAAACGCTCACGCAGGAAACAGCCCTGGAAGTGGAAGGCTTTCTGACCAAGTCGCCCAAAGCTGCCGGTGGTTGGGAGCTGCAGGTCAAAAACTTCAAAGTCATCGGTTCGTCCGTTGATTATCCCATCACGCCCAAGGAACATGGCCCGGCCTTTTTGCTCGATCATCGTCACCTGTGGATTCGCAGCAAAATGCAGAACGCTATTTTGCGCATTCGTTCCGAAGTCATTGCGGCCGTGCGGGAGTATTTTGATGACCGCGGTTTTGTGAACTTCGATGCACCCATCTTTACGCCCAACGCCTGCGAAGGCACCTCGGAACTTTTCGGCGTGAACTACTTCGACGACAAAGCTTACCTCACCCAGAGTGGACAGCTCTACGGCGAAGCCGGAGCCATGGCCTTCGGCAAGGCCTACGTGTTTGGTCCCACTTTCCGCGCCGAAAAATCCAAGACTCGCCGTCACCTAACGGAGTTCTGGATGGTCGAGCCCGAAGTGGCCTTCATGGACCTCGAGGGCAACATGCAGTTGGCCGAAGGCATGATTTGCCACATCGTAGAGCGCGTGTTGCGCACACGGCGGCGCGAGCTCGAAGCCCTCGAGCGCGACTTCACCAAACTGGAAGTCGTGAAAGCGCCGTTCCCGCGCATTCACTACAAAGAAGCCGGCGCTATTTTGGAGAAAGAGTCTAAAGACAACTTCAAAATGGGCATGGACTTCGGCGGTGGCGACGAAACCATTTTGGCCGAACGCTTTGATCGGCCCTTCTTCGTGCACGGTTTTCCCACTGCGATTAAGGCTTTCTACATGAAGGAAGATCCCACGGATCCCACCTACACCCTCTCGTGCGATCTGCTCGCCCCCGAAGGTTACGGCGAAATCATTGGCGGTTCGCAGCGCGAAGAAAGCATCGACGTGCTCAAGCGCAAAATCGCGTCGCACGGATTGGATCAAAAAGTATTCGAGTGGTACCTCGACTTACGGCGATTCGGCTCCGTTCCCCATTCCGGCTTCGGCATGGGCATCGAACGCTGCACGGCCTGGATTTGCGGCATTCAACACGTGCGCGAAACCATTCCGTTCCCGCGCCTACTGAATCGTTTGAATCCTTGATTTTTAACTCCGACTTCGGAGTTTGGGGCTTAGCTTAGGCTGCGCGCTTAAGGAGCTGACCTTTGTCGTTGCCCGATTTGCGATTGATGTAAATTTCAATCATGTCGGCGTAGGGAATGTGGCGAATCACGGCACCGGCGGCATCGCGTACGGCGATGAAGGGCGCTTTGCCTTCTTCCTTAACGAGTTCGGCTTTGAGTCCGCTGCGCGAGAAAGCGGGTAGCTCGTTCAGCGCGCGAAGTGCTTCTTCTTCCTGAATCATGGTCAGGTGTTTGGGTTTTTCTTGTTGCTTGTAGCCGGAATGGCCTTGAGCATCGCGGTCGGTCGCCGATCCGGCGCCCTTCCGAGCCGTGCTAGCGACGGTGGTCGCAATCGGCTTGATCTTGTTGATGCTCCCAACGTCCATGTCTTCTCTATCGACACTTTTGCCAACGAGCTTGAGGAATTGAGAACGCGTTTTCCCATTCGCGGCGTCAGTAAATTGTCGCGGCAAATACTTACACGAGCTTAGTGAAAATATAGGTCAGGATAAAATCCAGAATGATAATCCAAATGGAGCTCGCTACGACGGCGTCCGTGGTGGTGATGCCCACGCCCTCCGCACCGAACTTACAACGAAAGCCGTAGGTTGCACTGATAATGGGAATGCTAGCGCCAAAGAGCAGCGCCTTAGCGGCCAGCAGCACAAAATCGCTACCGTTCGTAAAGGTAAACAAGCTGCCGAAGTAAGTTCCGGTAGTAAATCCCAGCACGGTCACGGCCGAAATCCATCCGCCGAGCAAAGCAATGAGTAGGCTGATGATCGATAGAATGAGCGTGGCCAGTGCCGCGGCAATCACTCGCGGCGCAACGAAGAGGTCAATGGGGCTGAGTCCCAGCAAACGGTAGGCGTCGAGCTGCTCGGTGGTTTTCATGGCGCCGAGTTCGGCCGCAATGCTGGCGCCCATTTTGGACACAATCAAGAGCGCCGTTACGGACGGCACCAGCTCGCGCGTGAGCATGATCATGGCAAAGCCCGGCACCAGCGTGTCGTTACTAATGATGAGCTTCACGTGGTAGCTGTACTCCAGCATGATGATGACGCCGATAAAGCTAACGCACATGACCACAATGCCGAGCGAGCCGTTCGCAAACTCAAACAATTGCTTCATAACTTCTCGCCACGAAAAAGCCCGGCGCGAAATCGAAGACGAAGTCTTGCCCAGGACTTGCAACAGGTGGGCGAGGAGTGGAGTGCGATCGGAAAGTTCCATGGTCACGCAATTCCCATGAGCGGAAAAAAGGCCGATAGAGTCCAAGAAATAAGAAAATCCGAAACCACAATTAGCACCATGCTCTGCACGGCGGTCTTGCGTACAGCTTGGCCCACACCCTGAGTGCCGCCGGTGGCCCAATATCCATTCGCGCAGCAAATGTGCCCCATGATGATGCCGAACACCACGGACTTAATGAGGGCCAGCAGGATAGAAGACGGCGTGGCGAATTTGGGAATCATGAGCAAGTACTGCTGCGGATTTACGGCGCCGCTGGCCCAGGAAGCCAGAATGCCGCCCGTCACGGAAATAACTAAACCAAAAATTAATAGCAGTGTGGAGCTAATGACTACGGCCAAAAAACGCGGCACGAGTAAAAACGAAACGGGATTCACGCCCAAGCAACGAATGGCCTCGATTTGATCGGTCACTTTCATGGTGCCAATTTCGGCCGAAGTAAACGCGCCCACCTTACCCGCGAGCATGAAAGCAATCAGGATGGGGCCTACTTCGCGCAGGGTGCCCGAAGTGTTCAATCCGCCGAGTGCCGACTCCGCACCGAAGTCGCGAATCTGCATGTAAAACTGCACGGCCAAAATAGCGCCGGTAAACAGGCCGGCAGTCATGGTGGTTGGCAAGGAGCGCCACGAAATTTGCGAGAGCTGCGTAAGGAACTCGCGCTTTTCAAATCGCTCCATCACGCTCGCGCGCACGAGCATGCCGAAGAACTGCAAGTGTTCGCCGAGGTTCACGAGGGCGTCGGTCATAGGCGCAAGCCTCCGGCTTCTTTCACGTCGCGCAAGAATTCGCAGGTTAGTTCGACTTTGCTGGCAAGAATGTCTTTAGGCGTTCCCAAATCTACGACCTTGCCGGCATCGAGCACGGCAATGCGGTCGGCAGTTTCTAGGGCGTTGCGCATGTCGTGCGACACCACCAAGGCCGTTTTGCCCAGGTGGCGCGAAACGTTACGAATCAGTTCGTGCACCGAACGCGAGGTGACGGGGTCGAGTCCGGTGGTGGGTTCGTCGTAAAGAATATAGTCCGGGTCCACCAGCAGGGTGCGTGCCAGGGCCACGCGTTTTTGCTCGCCGTAACTAATTTGTGGTGGATACTTTTGGTTCATCACCGGCACGAGTTTGTCCAGATTTACTTCGCGTAGCGCCTTCTCGGCCTTCTGAATTTGGGTGTTCAGCGGAACGTCGCGAATGCCGAAAGTAATGTTCTCCAGAATTGTGCGCGAGTCCAAAAGCGCCGGCAATTGAAACACGAGCCCACACTTGCGGCGCACGGGAGCGAATTCTTTTTCGGTCAGTCGCTCGATGCGCTGTCCGTCGAGTTCAATTTCGCCCCGGTCCGCCCGCAGCAGCCCGACGAGGTGCTTTAGCGCCACGCTTTTGCCGGTACCGGAGCGACCCAGCATAAAAAAGATTTCGCCCCGCTGAATTTCTAGGTTGAGTCCGTTGAGCACCTTTTTGGGGCCGAAAGCCTTGTGCACGTCGCGAAAGATAATCACAAGAAAACCTTTCGGACGGCGTGGTAGTTGGAGCTTCCTGGCGACACCAAGTGGCCGTCCACCAAGAAATGAATGTTGGGACCCCAGGCCAGTGCGCGATCGGGGTCGTTGGTTACGATCACCACTAGCGCTTCGCGTCCCTTTAGAAGGGTGGCGATGAGGTCGGACATTTTCTTGGAAGTGATGGGATCAAGTCCGGCCGTGGGATCGTCCAAAAAAATAAAGTCCGGCTCCAAAATCAGCGTGCGGGCAATGGCCAGGCGTTTTTGCATACCGCCCGATAACTCGTACGGATACTGCGCTACGGTTTGCTCGAGTCCTACTTTGTGCAGCCAGTCGAGCGCCAGACTGCGGCGCTCGGCCTCGGGCATCTTGGGGAAGCGTTGCCGGTGCGGAAAACACAGGTTCTCCAGGACGCGGAGCGAATTAAAAAGAGCGTTGTTCTGAAAAGCAAAACCCAGGCGAGTCAGGATGCGCGGATCCTGGATGTAGGCCTTTTCGGCCCACATGTTTTTGCCGTCGGCCACCACTTGCCCGCTACGGGGTTTCCACACCCCGCCCATGGATTTCAGCAGCGCGGATTTGCCTTCGCCCGAATGCCCCATGATGACGTGCACGGAAGGTGCCGTCCAACGAAAGCTGACGTCGGTAAAGAGCACGGGAAGGTGAGGCTCGGCGCCCTGCGTTTGCGAAAGCGCGCGCCCCTCCAGTACACATCCCATCCCGGAATTATATCCATAGTTTCCCGTGATGCCATCTTGGCCCGGCTCGCCTTCGGTAATAAAGTTGAAGGAATGTCGACACCCGCTACGCCCGCTCCCGTAAAAATCTACCGCGATGCCATCGATAAGGGGCTAGAGGGCGTGGTGGCGTGCAGTACGAAGGTGAGCAGCATCGAAGTTTCGACGCTCTGCTACCGGGGTTACACCATCGAAGATCTCGCGGAGCATTCAACCTTCGAGGAAACAATCTATTTGCTGTGGAACGACCGCCTGCCTTCGGCGGCGGAGCTAGAATCCTTTTCGCAAACGCTGCGGGCCGAGATGTCTTTGCCGGCGGGAATGATTGATACGCTGCGCGCGCTCATGAAGGTGTTTCCCAAACACGGGCACCCCATGGATTTTTTGCGGTCCGCCGTGTCCGTGCTTGCCTCCTTCGACAGCGAAGCAAATGATATGTCCTTGGACGCCACGCACCGCAAAGCGCTGCGCTTGACGGCCAAGATGGGCACTTTGGTGGCGGGTTTTGCCCGTCTCCGCCAGGGCCAGGAAATGATCGCGCCCAATCCCGCTAAGTCGCTGGCCTGGAACTTCTTGCACATGCTCTTTGGTCGCGAGCCGCAGGCCGAGCACGTTAAAATTTTCGACACCGCCCTCATTCTGCACGCCGATCACGAACTTAACTGCAGTGCTTTTTCTACCCGCGTGACAGCGTCAAGCCTGAGCGACTTGCACTCGGCCATCGTGTCGGCCATTGGCACACTCAAGGGGCCTCTGCACGGCGGCGCCAACGAGGCGGTCATGAAAATGCTGCGCGAAATTGGCTCCATCGAAAAAGCGCAGAGCTTCGTGGAGCAGGCGCTCATCGGCAAACAAAAGGTCATGGGCATTGGTCACCGCGTGTACAAAAACGGCGATCCGCGCGCAAAAATTCTTAAATCCATCAGCCAAAAACTAACGCGCGAAGTGGGCCGCCCCGAGCTCTACGAAATGAGCGTGCTCATTGACCAAACGATGCAGGACAAAAAGGGCCTCATGCCCAACGTCGATTTTTATTCGGCCACCGTGTACGACTCGATGGGTATCGAGAACGATTTGTTCACGCCCATCTTTGCCGTGAGTCGCATTGCGGGTTGGTGCGCGCACGCCTTTGAGCAGTACGCGAACAACCGCATCTATCGTCCGCGCGGCGAATATCAGGGCCAAAAGAACCAAAGCTGGCGCCCCGTCTCGGCGCGCTAAATCCATTCACTCTCTTGCGCGTTAACCGAACAACGCGAGCCAGTGCTCGAAGTGGCGTTTGGCGCGGGCAACCATTTTGGTTTTCTTGGCTTTGTCGCGCTCGTTGATTTCGTTGAGCGGCACTAGGCCCCAGTTGATGTTCATGGGCTGAAAGTTTTTCACTTTGCCGTTCACCGTGGCGTGCGCGAGCGCGCCAATGGCCGTGGTGACGGGAGGCAGCGGTGCCTCCGGCAGACCGCGCAAACGGAGCGAGAGCAATCGCGCAACTAAGGCGCCGATGCCACAACTTTCCAGGTAGCCTTCCACGCCAGTGATTTGTCCGGCAAAGTGCAGTGCGGGCAGATTCTTTAGTCGAAAGTTAGAGTCCAGCACGGATGGTGAGCAAATGTAGGTGTTCCGGTGCAGGCTGCCGAAGCGGTAAAACTCCGCATTCTGTAGACCGGGAATAAGCGCGAATACTTTTTTCTGTTCCGGATATTTTAACTTGGTCTGAAAACCCACCATGTTCCAGGCGCGGCCCTCGGAATCTTCCTTGCGCAATTGCACCACGGCGTAGGGTTGTGCACCCGTGCGCGGATCGGCCAGGCCCACGGGTTTCATGGGACCAAAGGCCAGAGTCATGGGCCCGCGCTCTAACAGCGCTTCGATGGGCTGGCAGCCCTGGAAGTAGACGGCCTTTTCAAAATCGTGGGGTTGCACTTTTTCGGCGCTGCCGAGCGCCGCAATGAAAGCTTCGTACTGCGCCTGCGTGAAGGGGCAATTGAGGTAGTCGCCTTCATCGGCGCTGCCCACCACGCCGTCTGCACCCTTGTTGTAGCGGTTCTGCGTGAAAGCCACATTCATGTCCACGGTGGAGCCGTTCACGATGGGTGCGATGGCGTCGTAAAAATAAAGCTGATCGCCCACGAGTGGCTTCAAACTATTCGCCAGGGGTTCCGAGGTGAGCGGACCCGTGGCGAGCACGATGGGGCGCACTCCTTGGGGGCCGGCCACGATGAGTTCTTCGTAGTGCTGCACGTGCGCGCGCAAAATTTCTACGTTCGGATGCGCTTCGAGGGCGGCGGTGATGCTCTGGGAAAACTTCTCGCGGTCCACCGCGAGCGACTGGCCAGCGGGCAACATCGATTCGTCGGCCGCGCGCAGCACGAGCGAGTTCAGGCGACGGAGTTCGTCCTTAAATAATCCGGGCGCTGACTCGGGGTCGGTCGACTTCAAACTATTGCTGCAAACGAGTTCGGCAAAGAGCGGACCCGTATGCGCTTCGGTCTGGCGTTCGGGACGCTGCTCGATGAGGGCAACCTTATGCCCCAGTTCCGCGAGCTGCCATGCGCACTCGGAACCCGCCAAGCCGGCCCCGACCACGACCACGTCGCAGGGGGAAGATTTCAAAAAGTCGCTTATTTTCAAAGTCATGACGCGAGGTTGCAATTAAAATAGAGTTCGCATAGATTCAAGCCCCAATGGTTCGCTCAAGACAATGGCCAGCTCGGGACTTCATGGTTTTCCTGGGCAGCTATTTGCTCATGAAGGCCTTGGGTGCCTTTGCGCTGGGCGAGCTGGTTTCGTATCTGGGTGCTTCCGACGCTGCGATTGAAGTTATCGTGGCCGATAATGAGATGACTCTTCAATCATTCTCGCTATTTGGTGCTCTTTGGGCCACCTTTAAAATTCAACAGAAGGGATCGTTCCTGCAGTTCCTGCGCTCCCTTTGGCCGCGCGTTCCCTTCACTCCCGATGTGGCGAGCTGGATTATGAGCGCTTCCGTGTTCAAAGGATTTTTGGTTTCGAGTTGCCTCGTCGCCATGTCCTTGTTCCTAGGCTTTGTGAAGGTCGAGTGGCCGCATTGGGATATGGCCCAGCTTTGGGTTTTTGCACCCACCTTTATTGGCCAAGTTTTTGGTTTGGCGTTGTGGCTCTTCCTCTTCGATAGATCATTGATATTCATGTGGAAACTACTCGTCCTCCGGGGCAGTCGTCCGCTCGAGACGCGTCTCGTTTTGGTGGCTTTGGGGGCCTATCAGCTCTTTCGCATTTTGAACGGTAGTCCGCACCTCTTTGATCAGTTCTTTACCGTGCTCGTGTCGGCGTTGGCGGCGGGAGCTTACCTCTTGTGGTTCGAATCGAGTCAGTTGGTTCACGGGAATCGCGACCGGGCTATGCTTGTGCGCTTGTTCTCGGTGATGGGCTTTTTGACCAGCCTGGTTCATGTCTACGGACAGGTGCTGGGCGGAGGCACGCGGACCATGTCGGTCGTGACGGTTTTTCAGGGGCCTATCTCGGAGCCTACGGGTTCGCTCGCCAACGCAGGCATTGTGGGCCAGTCGCTCCTCGTGCTGTTTCTTGTGGTGGCAGTGAACTTTTTGCTGCAACGTGTTCTCCGTCGTAGTCCGCAGATTTTTTGACTGCGCCTCTCGCCTCCCCTTTTGCGATCTCCTGTTAAAATCTTTGAATTATGGAACAAAACACCTTCAGCATTTTGATGAGCACGGGTCCCGTCGTCAGAGGGGTACTCATTATCCTAATTTTCTCTTCGGTGATGTCGTGGGCCATCATCTTTTCGAAGTGGCTCAGCTTCAAGCAATGTCGGAAGGAAACGGAACACTTTTTGGACTTGTTCTGGAATGCTAAATCGCTCGACAGCATCTTTGCCGAGACCAAAAACTTTTCCATGAGTCCCGTGTCGAACTTATTCCGGGCGGGTTACGTGGAATTCCAGAAGGTCACAGCGAAGGGCCAAGAAACGGGCGCGGCGAACGCCGTTATTGCCGGCCCGGGAATTGAGAACGTCGAGCGCACGCTCCGCAAAACTTTCTTGAACGAAACGCTGAAGCTCGAAAAATCGGTGCCCTACTTGGCGACCGTAGCCTCGGTGGCGCCCTTCATTGGTCTCTTCGGTACCGTCTGGGGCATCATGAACGCCTTCCACGGCTTGGGTCAGGGTGGTCCGGCCACGCTGGCGCGCGTAGCACCCGGTATTTCCGAAGCGCTCGTGACCACGGCGGTGGGTTTGGCGGCCGCAATTCCGGCGCTGGTGGCCTACAACCAGTTCGTGCAAAAGATGCGTTCCTTGAAAGCCGAAATGGAAACCTTCGGTTCCGATTTCACCAACATCCTCAAACGTAATTACCTCGGTTGAGGCGGAGGCAACATGGCTTTTAACATGGGAGGCGGGGGCGATGATACGCCGATGGCAGACATCAACGTTATTCCCCTCGTCGATATCATGCTCGTGCTGCTCATCATTTCGATGGTGACGGCCCCCTTCCTTGAGCAGGGCGTGAACGTGGAATTACCGGTGGCCTCGGGACAAAGTCTGCAGAAGACGCAAACCGAAGCGCCCATCGTGCTGTACGTGGCGAAGGATCGCAATTTGCGTTTGGGCGAAACGCCCATTACGCGCGCGCAACTCGCAGAGAAGCTAAATGAAGTTTTCAAAAACCGTGCTTCCAAAGAACTCTTCGTCCGCGCGGACAAAGAAGTTCCCTACGGAGCCGTGGCCGAAGTTATGGCCCGCGTGCAGGCGGCGGGTATCGAAAGGGTAGGGTTGGTGACATTGCCGGACTCGCAATGACCCCTGGTCCTATGGAGATGAATGAAAGAACCGCAGTTCACGGAAGAGCTGAGCAGAAAGATTCGGGGCCACCAGGCGCCGGTTCCGCCTCCTCCGCGTCAACTCGTGCGCAAAGCGGTTCCTTCGTACTTTAAGAAAGGCATTCGTCGCTCCTTTGCCTTCCACGGCGGCCTCATCATTCTGGCCCTGGTGCAGGGTTACGTTTCGAATCACATTGAGAGCGCTAAATCCAAGGAAGCTTACCTGCGCGAGCAAGTAACCAAGTCCGCTATTCGCGTGGACATTGTAGATTTGCCCAGTTTGAAACTAGATGATTTGGCGAAGGTCGATGCTACCGAAGATATTGGTGCGGTTAAGCCCAACAAGGCCGAGCCCGAGCCGCCCAAATCCAAGCCTTCGGAAACGGCCATGATCGATCGCACGCAAACGGCTAAGGCTGAAGAAAAGAAAAAGCCTGAGAAGAAGAAAAAAGAGAGTGCCCTCGATCGGCTCAAGGCCCTGCGCGACACCATGCGGGTCGAGGGTCGCCGGCAGGAACTCATGAAGAAACTCAAGGGCGACAAAGAAGGTGGTCGCCCCATGCTCGGGGGCAACGTGTTGTCCGAAGGCGATTCTACCTCGGGCGATGTGGCTACCGTGCACAATGCCTTCGTCGGTAAAATTAAGAATCACATCCGCAAGCACTGGAGTGTTCCCGGATGGATGACGACCGGGAAGTTTCAGGCGCGCGTGGTGGTTAAGATCGCGCCCGATGGTCGTGTGCTAAGTTTTGAATTCGAGAAGAAGAGCGGCAACGATGAATACGATGCCAACGTGAAACGATCGATAGAATCGTCGAATCCTTTTCCGCCGCCGCCGCCCGAGCTGAAAGTTTTTTATATGGAGGAAGGTTTAAAATGGGAATTCTGAGCGTGCCTAATACTTTGTATGGTTTCCTCGGTCGCTTCGCGGCCGCAGTCATTTTATTCGGCACGGTCATGCCCGTTCATGCGGAGGACTTGGCGCCGAAGGAGGGCACGACTGCGGAGACCATCGATAAGCGCGTTTATATTTCGGTGGGTGCGCCCAGCGTGCGCAAAGTGTTGATGGCCATTGAACCCACTCAGGGGCCCGGCGGTTTGGCGAGTGCGTACCACCAGACTCTGGCTAACGACATGGATTACACTGACCTCTTCGAATTTTTACCCGACTCTCGAATTCCCGCGGATCGCGATTTGAGTTCGTACCGTGCCCTGGGCGTGGAGTTCCTTGTGCGGAGCGCGGTGAACGTGAAGGGTAATACGATTGAGGTAGAGCTTCGTCTGATTGACGTACCCCGGGGTGTGCAAATTTTGGGTCGCCTGTATCCCTTCGTTTCGACCACCGGTAATCCGGCGCGTGAACTGGCCCATTACTCCGGCAATGACATTATTTACTCCTTAACCGGCGAGCCGGGAATTTTTCGTACGCGCATTCTCATGAGCTGTGGTCAGCGCACCAAAGAAATTTACATTATGGATTTCGATGGCGAGAACGTGCGTCAACTCACGCGTGACCGGAACTTTGCGCTTTCGCCCTCGTGGGCACCGGACGGCAAGCGTTTGTTGTTTACCTCGTACAAACCTTCTACGGCGAACGGGCCGCTCAACCCCAACCTTTACCTCTACGATTTGATCACGAACCAGCGCAAACTCATCAGCGCTGCTCGCGGATTGAACACGGGCGGTGTCTTTAATCCGAAGGAAGATAAAATTGCTTACACCTTCTCGCAGAAAGGCAAGCCCGAAATTTATGTGCTCGATTTTAAAACCAATACGCGCACGGCTATTACGCAGACACAATACTTCAGCGTGGAACCGAACTGGTCGCCCGACGGACAGCGCATTGTGTATTCGAGCAGCATGACGGGTCATCCGCACATCTACGTGGCCAATGCGAATGGTAGCAACGCAAAGCGCCTCACCTTCGCGGGCGTGTACAACAGCTCGCCGAACTGGTCGCCCCGCGGCGATAAAATCGTGTTCTCGGGACAAGAGAACACGGGCAACAACTTCAACGTGTTTATGGTTGATCCCAGTGGTTCGAACTTGGTGCGCCTTACGGACGGTTCCATGTCCAGCGAGAACCCGGCCTTCAGCCCGGACGGTCGGCACATTGTTTACTCGAGCAACCAACAGGGTGGCGTCTATCGCATCTTCGTGATGACCGCGCGCGGAAACAAAGTGCGGACGATCTCGCCGAGCGGGTTGGGCAACTGCAAACAGCCGGCCTGGTCGCCTCGACTCTAGTTATTTATGTTGGAATTTGACGTCGTCATCGTCGGAAGCGGTTTCGGGGGCAGCGTAAGTGCTATGCGCCTCGCCGAAAAGGGCTACCGCGTGGCCGTCATCGAAACCGGAAAGCGTTGGCGCGCCGAAGACTTCGCCAAGAGCAACTGGAATTTGCGGCGCTACCTATGGTTTCCGCTCCTCCGTTGTTTTGGTCCCCAGCGCATTACTCTCCTCAAGCACCTCATGCTTCTGCACGGCTCCGGTGTGGGCGGAGGAAGTTTGATTTACGCCAACACGCTGATGAAGCCGTTGCCGGATGTATTTCAGGATCCTGAATGGCCACAGGGCGTAGATTGGAACCGTGAGCTCGACCCGCACTTCGAACAGGCTCGTTACATGTTGGGGGTTACGTCCAATCCACGTCTCTTTGAATCGGAGCAAGCGATTCGCGTGCTCGGCGAGCGAATGGGCGTGGCCGATACCTTTCACGTGACTGAAGTGGGCATTCACTTTGGTGAAGCCGGCAAAACGGTGCCCGATCCGTACTTCGGAGGCAAAGGGCCCGCGCGGGGTGGGTGCACTTACTGCGGCGGTTGCATGGTGGGTTGCCGCCATAACGCCAAAAACACCCTCGATAAAAACTACCTTTACTTTGCCGAAAAGGCGGGGGCGCAAATTTTTCCCGAAACTACGGTGACACGCCTCGTGCCCCAGGCCGATGGCGGGTACGTGGTGGAAACCAAATCTTCTACTTCGTGGTGGCGTCGCTCCGGACCCACTTTTCGTGCACCGAAAGTTGTTCTGGCGGCGGGCGTGTTGGGAACTACAGAAATTTTACTTCGCAATCGTGATGACTACGGAACGCTGCCGAAAATTTCGCCTTTGCTGGGCGAAGGAGTGCGCACGAACGGCGAAAGCCTGCTGGCCGCCACGAGTTTTCGTCCGCACCATAATTTTTCGGAAGGCATTGCGATTGGTGCGGCCATTCATCCCGATCCGGTCACGAAGATTGAAGCAGTTAAATACGCCGCGGGTAGCGACTTCATGCGAGTGCTGGCCGTACCCCTCACGCCCGACGGTGGAATCATCACGCGTCCCCTCAAAATGCTGCGGCAGTGCCTTTATCGTTTTCCCCGCTTGCTGCGTCTGTTGTGGATGGGGGATTGGGCCCGGAGCACGGTCATTTTGCTGGTTATGCAGTCCATCGATACACGCATGCGTTTGGGACTGGGACGTTCAGTACTCGGCTTCTTTCGGCGGGGACTGGTGGGCGGCGCCTCGGGCGGCAAAACAATTCCAAGCTACTTGCCCATCGCTCAGCAGGCCATTTCGCTCATTAGCGCGGAATACGATGCCGAGCCCATTAACCTGGCTTCCGAAGTTTTGCTTAAAACTCCCTCCACGGCCCATATTCTGGGTGGCTGCAGCATGGCCGATGGCCCGGATCGGGGGGTGATCGATGCGCGGCATGAGGTTTTCGGCCATCCGGGTCTGTACGTGTGCGATGGTAGCGTGATTCCGGTGAACTTGGCGGTGAATCCTAGCCTCACCATTACGGCGCTCGCCGAGCGTTTTGCCGCGCTCTTCCCCCCGAAGAACCGTTGACAGGGCCGGTGGGCTCGACGAACTTTGGGCCCACGCTATGATCGACGAAGACATCAAAAAACTCGACGAAATCGCTAAGAAAATGGAAGCGGGCGATCTCGCTCTAGAAAAAACGCTGGAACTTTTCAACGAAGGCATCCAGCTAGTGCGCAAGTGTTCCAAGACACTGCAGGATGCAGAGCTTCGGGTGAAAGAAATCATCGAGTCGACATCCGGAGAACTCGTTGAAAAACCCCTCTGATTCCTTTGCGCAATTCCTGCCGCGCGTGCGCGGGTGGGTGGATGCCCATTTAAACACCGTTTTGCATTCGCTCGCGTGGCACCCACGCATGGAATCTTCTGCGCGTTACGTCGTGACGGGCGGAGGCAAGGCGGCTCGCCCGGCGCTCATTTTTTGGAGTTATGCGCAGTGGAGCGGCAATGACGGAAGACCTCCGCAGGGGGCCCTGGATTTGGCGCTCGCGCTGGAATTTGTCCACAGCTATTCGCTCGTACACGACGACTTGCCCTGCATGGACAACGACGATTTTCGCCGCGGTCGCCCCACGCTTCACCGCATCGAAGGCGAGGCTGTGGCCGTGCTGGCGGGCGATGCGCTGCTGACGGGCGCGTTTGAAATTCTCGCCCAATCGGCCGTCTCGCCGCGCGCGCAAATCTGTGCCGTGGGCGAGCTAAGTCGCGCGGCCGGTGGCGCGGGCATGGTGGCCGGCCAGATGATGGATTTAGATCTTAAATCACGCGCCTACACCGTCGATTCACTGACTCGTAATCACGATCTTAAAACGGGGGCGCTCTTCGGCGCGGCCCTGGCACTGGGTTACTTAGCCGCCACCGAATCTCCGCAGCCCGCCACGCTAAATGCCGCCCGGGTCTGGGGCGTTAAGTTGGGACTTTTGTTTCAGGTTGTCGACGATGTCCTCGATGCTAATCCGCTCACCGATGCGAAGGGCGATGAAGGTCCGAACTTTGTTAACTTGCTCGGGCTCGAAGCTACGCGTCAGCTCGCAGTTCGTTTACAATCCGAGTTAGCGCGCGAGGCGCAAGCACTAGGTTTTCAAAGTGCGGCGACGGCTTCGCTCCTGGAATTTTTTGTTCATCGCACTGTTTAGGAAGGGTTTCGTAACAACATGGCCGCAAAAAGTCGCGCCGACGAACTCGTGGTGGCTCGCGGACTTGTAGAGTCCCGAACCAAAGCGCAGGCCTGCATCATGGCGGGCGAAGTGTTCGTGCGCCTGCCCGGCAAGGCCGAGCGTGAGGTGGTACGCAAGGCCGGACAAATGTTGCCGGTCGAGGCCGAGCTGGAACTCGAAAGTCTTTCTGCCCGCGATGTAGGCCGTGGTGCTCAAAAACTTCGGCAGGCCCTCAAAGTTTGGAGTCAAATTCCGGTGCAGGGAGTTTGGGCGCTCGATTTTGGCGCCAGCACTGGCGGGTTTACGCAGGTGCTGTTGGAACACAGTGCCCGCAAGGTTGTGGCCCTCGACGTGGGCACGAATCAATTGCACGAACGATTACGGAGCGATCCACGCGTGCTCTCGCTCGAGCAGCACCATGTGCTGCGCATGGACGCCGCAACCTGGCAGGCCGCTGGAGTGACGCCGCCCTTTGATCTCATCGTCACCGATGTGTCCTTTATTTCGGTGACCAAAGTGGTTGCGCAGGTATCAGCCTGGCTCGCCCCCGGAGCTTCGTGGATTGTGCTCATCAAACCCCAATTCGAAGTAGGACCCAAGAAGGCTCCCGGCGGCATTGTTCGCAAGCCCGAGTTTCGCGAGGAAGCGATTCTCGGTGTAAAATCTTTAGTAGATCAAGACTCTTCGCTGCGCTGGATGGACCTCATTGAGAGTCCCATTGAAGGTGGCGACGGGAATAAGGAGTTTCTGGCATGGATTCGCAAAGAAAAAATTTAGAGCGCGTAACCAAAGGGCCGGTGCGCGGAGCGTTTGTTCTCTCGCTCTGCTTGCTCGCCGCTTGCGCCAGTAAAAACACGATCACACAGCAGCGTTCCTCCGCACCGAACGAGGCGACGCCCACGAAGAGCGAAGCCGTGCAAGATTTGCGACCGCCTACGCCCGCACCTGCTCCCGTGGCGGAAGCGCCCGCTCCGGCCCCCGTGGTGGAGGGAGTCACGGCCGTCGCGCCCGGCGCGACAACGCCCGTAGCGCCCGTGGAATTGCCGCCGCCCGCTCTGGCACCCAATAAATCTTTTGCCGTTTGGATTGATGGAGCAGGCTTGGAAGCCATTGCAGCGCTGGGATTTTTGCAGGAACTCGAAAAGGCCGGTTGGAAACCCGCGAAGGTTGTGGGCACGGGCTTTGGTTGCTGGGTAGCCATTTCTTGGGCCATCGAAAACAGCGGCAACAGTGGAGAGTGGCAAACTTTCAAGTGGACCAGCTGGGAGCATTTGCCCCGCAGTGGCTTGCTCGGAAAACTCACCGGCGGAACTTCGCGCAAAAAATTTGAAGAAGACATGCACCGCTTATTGCCGGTACAGAATTTTGAAAAACTTGCTTTGCCCGCGGACTGCGCGGTCGTTACTGCGAGCCAGCCTTCGCACCTTGTTTCGGGGCGCAGTAGCGATTTAACTTCGGCGCTCTGGCAGCAGTTTCAGTTGCCCGTTCTGGGCGTCGAAAAAATTGAAGGCACCGTTTATTCCGGGCTAGCCGCCGGCACTCCCCTGCCGGCCGAGCTCGAAGCTTTTTCGGCGGGCATCGATCGCAGCAAAGCCCCTTTTGCGGGTTGGATTGTGCTCCGTACCCGTACGGCCCAAGAACGCGCGGGGAGCAAAGGTTGGGAAGAAGTGATGGCGGAACGCAGCGATGCGGCCGTGCCGGCCAGCGGAACTTTGGGCGATGGAACGCGATGGGTTTTGGTCGATCTTGCTCCCCGCGGCCGCGACGCGAGCGAAGTGCAAAAATTTGAAAAACGTCGCGAATGGCTGCTCGAAGGCCGGCGCGTAGGCAACACTTTTTTAAATCGCGACGAAAACAAAATTTTCTTCCACTGAGTTTTGTGCGCGCATGAGTTGTTTGATTCTCGATCCGCAACGTTCCGGGCAGGATCTGGCGGCGCTGCGCATTCTGCAGCGTAACGAACCCGTAGCCCTGCCCACGGAAACCGTTTACGGATTAGCCGCGCGAATCGGTAGCGACTTGGCGCTCTCGCGTATTTTTTCGCTCAAGGCTCGGCCCCATTTTGATCCGCTCATTGTTCATGTTTTAAATGCAGAGTCTGCGGCGCAACTTGTGACGGAAGTGAACGAGCTGCAGCAGCGGCTCATCCAAAAATTTTGGCCAGGCCCCCTCACGATTTTATTCAAAAAACGACCGGCAGTCTCTGATCTGTGCACCTCGGGCAGTCCGTTGGTGGCGCTGCGCTCGCCGGCGCACCCGGTTTTTCGTCATCTGCTGACGCTGTTAGGCGAGCCGCTGGCCGCCCCCAGCGCCAATCGCTTTGGACGCATTTCGCCCACGAGTGCGGACGATGTTGTGCGCGAGTTAGGTCCCTACGGTCTCGAGGCCGTGGTGGATGGCGGCATTTGTCAGCACGGAGTGGAAAGCACTATCGTGGATGCTTCCGATCCCACGCGACTCGTCCTTCTGCGCCCCGGCGCGATTGCCTGGGAGTCGTTGGGTGCGGTTGCCGGTCCCGGAATTGAAATGGTGGCGAAGGCGCCGGTTAGCGTAGCGGCGGCTTCGGCTCCGGGTTTGCTGGCCTCGCACTATGCTCCGCGCACCCCTTTGATTTTTGTTGAAGACACCGCGGTGCCTTCGGCGACCATTCATGGGGAAGCCGCGCAATCGGCGCTCCTGTTGATTGCGCCTCCGCGCAAGGCGAATGAAAAAACCTGGGTCCAATTACCTTGGCGTCGAGTTGTCGTGTTGTCCGAGACGGGATCGGACGTAGAAGCCGCCGCGCACCTTTTTCGCGACATGCGTGCTCTCGATGGCGAAGGTTTGCAGCGAATCTACGCCCTCAAGGGCCCCGATTCCGGATTGGGATTGGCGATCAACGATCGCTTGCGCCGTGCGGCCGGTAAGGGCGGTGGCGCGTGAACGAACTCGGATGGGGATCGGGCGTGCGGCTCTTTGTGTCCTCTTTGGTACGCGTAGTTGCGTTTCCGGATTTGCGCGCTTGGTTCTGGCGGGCACTCAAGAAATGTTTTTTCTTGGCCGTACTGTTGCTCGTGGGAGTGCTCTTGGGCGGCGCCGCGTTGATTGCGCATTTGGGCCAGGGATGGTGGTCCAATGTGGCGGCCATTCTTTGGGTGCTGGTGGTGCTCTTTATTTCCGGAACGCTGACCGTTTCTTTGATGGGCGCTTTGTCTGCTTCCTCCGTCGATGAGCGCGGACTTTTGTCGGCGCTCCGGGGCATTAAGGTCGTGGGCTTGCGACCGGCTTTATGGTCGGATCGGCGGGGCGAATGGTTTCGAACGCTGCGCGGAGTGGTGCTTTCGCTGGTGGCTTGGCCGTTGCTGCTCATTCCGTTTCTGATGCCGGTGGGCGTTTTAATTTTTGCGTGGTCCATGGGGAGCGAATCGTTGGCCACTGCGCGTCGCCTGTGCCGGCAGAATGGCGAAGACATTCCCGCCTTTTTAGAAAATCCCCGCTGGAACTTTGCGCTGGGCGTGGGTCTGGGGCCGGCCCTCTTCACTCTCGTTCCGATTATCGGCTGGGCCGCGTGGCCGCTGCTGATTTTAACGTCCGTGAGTGCTTCGGATTTGGCGCTTCAGCGCAGACTGTAGAGATCGTGCGCAGAAAGCGGACTGCGTTTGTTGAGGGCCGAATGTTTGGCAGCCGCATGTAGTTTTGCGGCCAGCTCAAAGGCGCCGCGAGCAAACAAGCTACGGTCCTGAGCCCGGTGAGTGAACTCCAAACTTTCTCCATGGCCGGCGAGCGTGACGGTGTGCGTGCCGGCATCGCTGCCGCCGCGGAGGGAGTGAATGTCGCTTTCCTTTCCGGCGGAGGCGATGGCTTCGGCCAGGGATTTGGCGGTGCCACTGGGCTTGTCTTTTTTCTGCGCGTGGTGCGATTCCACGATGCTCACCGTGTACCCGGCGGGCAATACATTCAGAGCGGCGCGCACGGCTTCGTGCAGGGCCAGGACTCCCGGACTCGTGTTGGGAGTGAAAGCCCACGTGGTGCCGGCGAGAATTGTGGTGAGTTCTTCCTTTTGCACCGGAGTGAATCCAGTGGTGCAAACCAACATGGGAACTTTTTCCGTGGCGCACACGCGCGCGGCTGCGAGACTGCCTTCGGGCGCCGAAAAATCAATAACCACATCGCAGGGGCCTTGGTCCTGAATGATGAATCGCTTGGCCAGCGCCGCGTCGCTTTCTAACAACGCAATGAGCGCGTGGCCCATGCGGCCCGAAGCTCCGATAAGGCGACAACGAAGGGGAGGGAGTGTGCTCATGCGCTTTCCTTGGCTAATTTTTGCAGTTTTTCGAGGAGATCCGGTTTCATGCCGCAGAGGGGAGCGCAGAAGGTAGCTTCGGCGATTTTTCCCTGGGCGGCGAGCAGCGATTTGGTGGGAATAGGGTTGGATTCCCAGAAGAGGGCTTCGATGAGTGGCAGCAAGCGCGCTTGTTCGGCGTCGGCGAGCGCAAATTTATTTGCGTGAACCAATTCCAAAATTTTTACCATCGCGGGCAGTGCCACGTGGCTCACTACGCTGATGACTCCCACGCCGCCCGCTTGCAAGAAAGACGAATAAGTGGGGTCGTCGCCGGTGAGTTGGGCGAGTCGGCCACCCAGACGAGAGTGGAGGGCGCGTGTGCGATTCACGTCGCCCGAAGCATCCTTCAGGGCGGGCACTTTGCCTTGTGCCCCATCCACGATTTCGACGATGGTGTTTACCTCGAGCGATGAGGCCGCACGGCCAGCAACTTCGTAAAGGCACAGCGGAATGCCGCCTTCGGCGATGCGCAGAAAATGCGTTACGAGGCCGCGCTGGGGCGTTTTGATGTACGCGGGGGGCGAGGCGAGCACGCCGTTGTAACCGTGACGCTGAGCAATTTCTAAGTTTTGTAAGCAGGCGTCCGTTCCGCCAATGCCCAGCCCCGCAACTAAGGGGATGCGTCCGGCCGCAATTTTCTGCGCCGTTTGTAACAGTTCGGTGTAGAGGGCGGTGCCTAGCAGGGAGCCTTCACCGGTGGAACCGGCAATCACGAGTCCGCGTGCACCCTGCTGAATTTGCGCGTTTATGAGGGCTTCCAGACTGCGGTGATCGAGTTTAGGTCCGTGCCGCAGGGGAGTAATGAGGGCCGTCCAAACGCCGGCCCAGTCGGCGGGTTGTTTGAGGGAGGTTGTGCTCATTCAAAATTCTCCACGTTGGTTTGTCCTTTGAAAACGATGCGGGCCGGACCGGCAAGCCAAACTCCGTCGGTCTGCCGCGAAACTTGGAGCGTTCCGCCAGGAAATTTAAATTGCAGCGGTCGTCCGGCAAAGGGCGCCCCTAAGGACTCGAGGGCTAAAAAGGCGGCCATGGCCCCGCTTCCGCAGGCCAGTGTTTCGGCTTCTACGCCGCGTTCGAAGCTAACGGTTTCAAAGTGAGGTTGCGCAACGAAGGTGACATTGGCGCCGGCGGATCCGAGTGAAGGGTGGGAGCGTAGAAAGGGGGCGGTGCTGGTGCGCACGTGGGCTGGCCAAAGGCCGCGGCCCAACAACACCAAGTGGGGGACGCCGGAATTCACCAAAAAAATGCGATCTAGATTTTCGCCCGCCAAATTCTTGGCCGCTTCGCGGATGTCTTGCGGAGGAGCCATTACGGTTTGGGGAAAAGACCAGCGAACTTCGGGCCGGCCTTGCGAGTCGAGGCGACCGTGAACCACCGTCCGACTTGCTTGCCAGCTAAGATCCGAGCCAGGCGGTAGAGTTTGGGCTAGCCAAAGGGTAACGGCCCGGGCGGCGTTCCCGCACATGTCGGCTTCGGACCCGTCGGAATTCCAAAAGCGCCATTGCCAGGCGCCCCCCTCTGGCCAAACGCAGAGCAGACCATCTGCGGCGATCCCCGTATGGGCATGGCAGAGCGCTTGAATTCGGGAGCTTGCCTTTGAGTCCTGTAGCCAGGGCAGGCCTTGGGGCGACTGTGGAATAAGAATGAAGTCGTTGCCGGCAGCTTCAACTTTGAAAAAGTCCAAGCTACTTTTCATGGGGTTTTGTCTTTCTGTCCGTCCTTCGCTTTTTCTTCGGAAGGGGAAGGCTTTTCGTAACTCGAGAGGGGCCCCATTTGTTCGTGCTGGGGTTTGGGCGGAAGTTTGACGCCGCAACGCACTAGGCCGAGGAGAACGAGAAGCATGCAAGTCAGTTTTGAGTTAAGACGACCCATGTTAATGTTAAATAGCACAGTTTAGCGCTGCGTATTAAGTTCGTTACTGCGGAATACAAGTTGAGGTGAAGAGCATGTCCGATCAAGAAAACCATTTGGTATCCCTAATCGAATTCGTTGTGAAATCACTGGTAGACATGCCCGATCAGGTTCGCGTTAACGCCATTCGCGGCGAACAAACTACGGTCATTGAATTGCACGTGGCTAAGGAAGACCTTGGCAAAGTGATCGGTAAACAAGGCCGTACGGCGACCTCGCTCCGCACGCTGCTGAACGCCGCGTCCACGAAGCTCAAAGTCCGCTCCGTACTCGAAATCATCGAATAAAAGTTTTCTACCCGCGTTTGTGCTTGCGGCCCGCGAGCCAGTCGACGAATGCCGCCAGGACGGCGAAACCGTCGCTGCGTTCGAAATCCTGCGAAGTCATTTGGCTCCAGATTTCTTTACCCGAGTTGGTCGCGCGGGCTCCGGCCTCGTGCATCTCCGGATGCCCCTGAAAAGAGAACACGGGCCACTTGTCGTGGGCCATGCCCGCAATGGCACATTCGTCGTGCGAGAGGGTGGCGTGGAATCCGCGCGGCAGTCGAATCACTTGGTCCGAATGCAAACTAGGAATGCAAAGCTGGCCAGCCTGCGTTTGGGATAAATCTTTGAAGACCGGATGCGAGCGGGCCTGCGGCAGGGCCTTGGTGTCTTTAAGTCCGGCGACGAGTCCCACGCGGGCCGTTTCGCCGCCCAACACGCGGGCGAGAGCCTGGTGACCAAAGCAAATGCCCACGATGGGGAGCGGGGGACCGTCCCACTCGTGTTCCCAGTTCGTGCGGAGGTCCAATAATTTACGCAGACCTTCGAAGTACTCCTGCACCCACGGATCGGAGTGATCGGTGGTGCTCTTTTCGCTGCCCGAAAGAATCACGGCATCGTAGCCGCGGTCGCGCACCCACTCCCACATAAAACGGGCGTAGCGTTGGGCGCCGTAAAAAATATCGTAGGAATCGAGCGTCAGCTCGTGACCAGCTTGCACGTGACGTGAAGTTTGCAGACTAGCGTGGAGTCCGGCCTTTAGGGCTTCTCCCAGAGCTTCTCGCTGAATAGCGTTCACGTAGAGCAGGCGCATGTAGATTTCTTACCGTTTTTTGAAAAGCGCCTCAGCTTTTTTTAACGCATCTTCTTTGGCGGACGTGCCCGCGTTAGTCGACGCGCCGCCATCCAGAGCCTGGAAGGCATCGCAGAGGTTCGATTTTTCTTTATCGCGCACGGGTTCGGAAATGTCTTCGCGACACTCCGAGCGTGCCGCAGGATCGTAATGTCGGCAATTGCGACAGTTGCGCAAATCGGCGTGGCATTGGGGGCAAGAAGCGTGGCGCGAAACCGGACTCTGTGCGCTCCACTCAATTTGGGTGCCGCATTTGTAACAGCCAAAATGCGACATGAATCAGGGCTTCTCACCGGTCGGGGTAGAGGGTTGTCCCAGAATGCGCTTGTGCCAACCGCGGAAACCGAGCACGTGCACCTCGAGCGAAGCGGGGCTCTGCGGATCGAGATCGGCAGCTTTGTCGCGGTATTTTTTAAGTCCAAGTTTGCAGGGTCGCTCGGGCTTGGAGCGTTTTAGGCGCGGAACGATCTGCGTGTACGTAGGCGTTTTTTGTACGTCGAATTCGTGAACGTCGTAGCAGTCGAGGTGGCCCATTCCCGTTACGAAGACCTCAATGTAGGGATCACCCTTCACGAGTTCGATATCGAGAATGAGCGGGCTGACTTCCTCCAGCCCCGAGTGCGGTCCAGGTGGCTGGGTGGTTCCCCCCAAGGCCCCGCGTGCCATGAGACAGAGTCCCAGTACACACAGGCGAATCCCTTGCCCACTCCACACCAAGCTCACGTCAGAATTCTGTCATACTTTCTTCCGAACGGGAAGGGGTTCGTTGCTGCCGAATTGAAGGCGTGACTTAGCGACGAAAATTTCGGCAGAAGCTCCAGCGAATTTCTTTCACGAGCTCGCCGGCCAGAAAAATGCGTTTGGTTTTCCAGTCGAGCGGATGTCCGCACATGTAGTCGAATTTCAAGCCCGCTGGGTGCCGATTGTCCGCGGCAAAGATCGCCGTCGTGTAAGGCGGCGCCGAGGGAGTGTCCCAAAAGGCGAACTGAAATTTGTCCGAAGCTGTTCCTACGCGGTGCATATCGTGCGAGCGTGTGGCCCACGCCATCTGCGATGAAATGTGGAAGTCCGATCCGAACAAGGCCGTATCCTCGTGTAGCAACCCTTGGGGCTTGAGGTCTTCTTCTACCCATTCCGTCCAACCCTTGAGGTCTCCCCGCGGAGAGTGGCGTAAATCGTAGGGTTTGTAGAGATCCGTGAAGGGCTTAAGGTAGGCACCCACCGGTAGACATAGAATCACGTAAACAAAAAAGATCGATGCCCACACTCCGCGCGCCTGCGCCGAGTAAAAACTAAGTTTGCGTGCGGGGGGAAGTGTGGCGAGTCGTGCAGCGAGGGCCGCGAAGAGCGCGGGAAAAGCCACGCAGGTCCAATAAAAGCGCAGTTCTCCGCGGGAGGCCGAAAGTCCAAAAATAATGAAGGCGGGCGCGGCCCACCATGCCAGTGAAATGGGGGCGCCGCGCGATTCAAGTTTGCGCAAAGGGCGCGGTGCGCGCAGTAAAAACCACAGCGCAATCCACAAACTAATGCCGCCCAAAATAAGCTGCGCGCCCACGAAGCTGAGCGAATTAGTCACGTAAGTTAGGAAGGGAATGGCTTCGGTACGAATTTGCCGCTTCTGCAGGTGAAACAAAAACGAGGCCCAGCCATGCTCCGCATTCCACCAAATGACAGGTGTTTGCAGTAGAAGAGCGGTGCCGCCCGCCTTGAGCAGGCCGCGCCAATCTTTTTTCTCGCCCCGCAAAAATGCCGCGGCGACACCGGGCGCTAGCAAGGCTGCGGGCCACTTGGCGAGTCCCGCCAGTCCCAACGCTAATCCCGTGCGCCAACCCGCGCGGCGTTCCGCGTAAATCATGGTGGCAAGTGCGAAGGGCATCATCACCGAATCGGGTAGGCTGATCAGCGAGCCCGCCGCGAAGCAGAAGGAGCCGGCCATTAGCCAGAGGCCAATTTCGGCGGCCTCCGGACCCTGGCGGCGTTTGAGCCATTGCCACATCAACCCAAAGCTCGCGATGCGTCCTAGAACCGCGGGCAAGCGAATAACCCACGCCCCATCACCAAAGATCCAAGTAAAAACGTGTGTAATCCAAGCCTGAAGCGGAGGGTGCTCGTAGTAACAGGCAGCCGGCTGCGTGGACCAAGTCCAGTAGTAGGCTTCCTGGTCCGTAAGTTCGATCCAGGCGCCCAGGCAAGCGAGCGCTACCGTAGAAAAAATAAAGAGGCGGCGAAGGCGAGGACTCAGGTGTCGAATCTCCCCGCCATCCACGGCAAGCTCGACGGGTGAACGCGCTTAATGTTCTCGGCCAGTTTTACGATCGACATGCTCCAAATGATGATCCACGAAACGTCGAACTGCCATTTGCGCAGGCCGTGCCGTGCCGAACTCGGAAAAGCATGGTGATTGTTGTGCCAGCCTTCGCCGAAAGCGAGGAGGGCTACCCACCAGTTGTTGGTGGCGAGTGAGTTGCTGAAGGGTTTGGAACCCCACTTGTGCGCGGCAGAGTTAACGCACCAGGTGGCGTGATAAAGCGCAACGGTACGTAGGGCGAGGCCCCAGAGCAGCATCGGAAAGCCGCCGACGAGCAAAAAGCCAACGCCCACAATCACGCTCGGCACCCACGAATATTTCTCGAGCCAGCGCATGTATCCGTCCTTCAGGAGGTCGGGTGCGAAGATGTTGCGTTGCATGCGTTCGAGTTCGCTAGGCGGGCGGCGCAAGAGCCACCACATGTGAGCATGAAAAAATCCTTCACCAATGTTGTGGGGATCCAAAGTTTTATCGGACTCTTTGTGGTGCTGACGATGCAGCGCAACCCAGGTGATGGGCCCGCCCTGGAGTGCGAGTGCGCCGGCGGTGGCCCAAGCGCGCTCAACCCACTTGGGGCTCTTAAAGCTTCGGTGAGTGAGCATGCGGTGGTAGCCCACCGTGATTCCCAAACCCGTGATGCAGTAAAAAATGAAGGCCGCGGCAAGGTTCGCCCAGCTGAAGTAAAACAGCGCGGCTACGGCCGCGATGTGAAAAATAAAAATAATGGGAACGTTCACCCAATCGAAGCGCATTTTTGCGTCTTCGAGTGAGCGCATGAGTTCTTTGATCTGGGCGGCTTTAGGAAAGTTCATCTGCATAGGGGCTAG
Organism: Bdellovibrionales bacterium; assembly: GCA_018266335.1. Next base: position 56,669 of record JAFEAR010000094.1, on the reverse strand, counting down.
GTTAAACGGCGTCCTCCACTTGGGCTACCTAAAAAAGCATTCATTTTTTGATTAGGGTCAGCCGATAGGGATGGGGGAGGATTTGCTGCTGCGTGGTGAGAAAAAACGAAACCCATCGTCAGACTGAGCGGCGCCTTCACGCGCTTCAGGAAATTTCCGTGAAGCTCATGGAAACGCGCGATCCCACCGAGTTGCTGCACCTTATCGTCAATAAAGCGGTGGAGCTTTTAAAGAGCGACGCCGGCACGCTGTATCTGAAGGCCGATCCTGAGCACATCGTGTTCGAGGTGGCCGTAAACCACACGGTGAACATTCAAAACTTTACGCGTAGCCTTATTCCGCTCACGCGCCCTGGCTTGGCAACTCATGTTGGCGCTACCGGAGACACGCTCCGAATCAAAGACGTCTACGCGCTTGATGCCAGCGCACCGTATCGCTTTGACGACAGTTTTGACCGTTTGCTGGGCTATCGGACTCGCTCGACGCTCGTGTATCCGCTCAAGGGATCGAACGGCGACATTCTCGGCGTCTTGCAATTGATTAACCGCAAACATCACGAGCAGGACGTGTGGCCCGCCAGCGATCCGCAGGCCCTGGCGCGCATGCCGGCCTTTACGGCGGCCGATGAACGTTTGCTGGAGAGCTTTGCCGCCGTCGCTTCGGCGGGTATTGAAAACTCGAATTTGCATAAGAACATTGAGCAGCTCTTCGAAGGCTTCGTGAAGGCCTCCGTGCACGCGATTGAATCGCGGGACGCGGCCACGCGTGGACATTCGGATCGCGTGGCGATTCTGACGGTAGACTTTGCGCGGCGCCTGGATGCCGCGAAGGATCCCGAACTTCGGGATGTGCGTTTTTCTGAAAATCAAATTGCCGAAATTCGCTACGCTTCACTGCTCCACGATTTCGGAAAGATCGGCGTGCCCGAGTCGACTTTGCAAAAGGAAGAAAAATTAACGCCCATTCAGAAGCAAGACATTGTGGCGCGTATTCGGCGCTTTCGCGATGCCGCCGAAATTAAGGTGCTACGGGCCTATGTGGATACTCTAGCGCGCGAACGTCGGGCTCCGCGCGATGGAGAAATCGAAAGCATGAATCAGCACGTGGCGCGTTTTGCTGCGGAGCTGGATGCCCACTGGCATCTCATTCAAGAATTGAGCCGTCCCACGGTCCTGGACGAGGACAAATCGCATCGCCTGACCCACCTTTCGCACGTGGAGTGTGAAGATAGCGATGGCTGTTTGCATCGGCTTTTGCGCAACGAAGAGCTGGATAATCTGCGCATTCTACGTGGGTCACTCTCGGAAGTTGAGCGGCTCGAAATCGAATCGCACGTTACGCAGAGTTTTGAATTCCTGCGCAAAATTCCTTGGACGCGCGAATTGGCGGGAGTGCCCACGATTGCTTACGCACACCACGAGCGTCTCGATGGTAGCGGTTATCCGCGCGGTATTCGCGGCCCCGTGATTCCCGTGCAGGCGCAAATCATGGCCATCGCTGACGTGTACGATGCGCTCACGGCGAACGACCGTCCGTACAAGCCTGCACTGCCTACGGCGCGAGCTCTGGAAATTATCGAGAGCGAGTGCCGCGCCGGAAAACTAGAAGCACGATTTTTTCGGGTCTTTGTGGCGGCGCGCGTGTACGAGTGTGCGGAGTTGCTCGAATTCAATCGCGAATTTTTCCGGCGTGCGGCTTAGTTTTACGACTTAAGAGCTTTTAAGTGTCCATATTCTTCACGATCCCGTAGAACTGAGAGTGGGAAATGGATGAAGGGATTCTTCCAAGGAGGAGGAATCATGAGCACTCTTCGCACGAAACTGTCCGCAGCCACCACCACCTTGGGCCTCGCACTTGCGATGTCGCCCGCCGTAAAGGCCGCCGGCGTTGCCGACCGGATGATGCCTCCGGGATACAACAACAATCCTTACGATAATAACTATAACAACCACGACATGTGTCGCGTGCCCAATATGGTGCAAGCCTCGATTCGTCGTTGGATTCAAGGTTCGGAGACTCTGCGCCTCCGTCAGCTGACTGGCCTCGACGATTCCTGTAACGGTCGCGCCGTTCGTCGTGTGATTGTGCTTGCAGCTTCGGCGGGTGGGTACTCGCAAGCGACGCTGCTTACCAATGGTCAAGCGGCGAGCTACGCGCAGACGATTATGCCGGGCAATTTGCAGCAAATTGTTTTGGATTTAGATCCGCGCTCGCGCAACGTGCTCGGTCAGGACATTCAAACGCTGCAGGTCGCCTTGCAGGGCCGTGTTTACGTAGAGCAGGTCACGGTGATCACGCAACCCGTGAACAACATACCGGTGCCGCCTCCGTACCCACAGCCTGGTCCCGGTCCGCGTCCGGGCCCCGGCCCTCGGCCCGGTCCTACGCCTCCGCCGTTCCCGCAGCCGGGTCCTGGCCCGCGGCCTGGTCCGCAGCCTAGCCCGTACCCGCAGCCGGCTCCGTACCCCGTTCCCGCTCCTCGGCAACAGTACGTATGGGCTCAAGCTGCGGGGGGTGGCTACTATGATTCGACCGGACAAATCCAGGGGGCGCACCGTTTGCCCGAGATTCGTCAATACGGAGGAATCTTTGCGAGTGGTGAGCCCATTCCGATGGTACCGGTACTCGTGAACTTGGTAGGGCACACCTGCAATAGTCCCTCGACGGCACCTGGACTGGGGCTGTGTGTACCTCCAAACCCCGTTCACTACGAATAAGCACTGACGTTGGAGCCCCCGTCCTGGGGGCTCCCTTTTTTTTGTCCGCTATGTTGCCCCGACTTAAACACAATCTTTGCGGCATCTTCGGCAATTTGCCGGCCTCGATCAACAATGCAACGGTCGCAATTCAGAACCTGCAAGTAGCTCTGCAGGGTGTGCGTGCGCCACCCATTCCTACTCACTGCGAATAAGACCGCGTTCGAGGGGCGTCCGCAGGGAGGCCCGTTAAGGTTTCTTAACGATCGTAGCCATGATTCCCACAAAAATGCGGAGTAGAACTCTGATTGGGACATGGATGATAGGGATTCTTCCGCAGGAGGAATCATGAGTTTTTTACGCAATAAAATAGTGGCAGTTACAACCTTAGGCCTCGCGTTCGCGCTGGCGCCTACTCCTAAAGCTTCCGCCGAAGTGTTCGCGCCGCCGCGCTACGACAACTGTCGCGTGCCGGCCACGACAAGTATTTCCATCCGCCGCTGGTATCAATCCGGTAATGTAGCCGTTCGGCAGTTGGCGAATTTGGATCAGCAATGCAACGGTCGCGCCATTCGCCGGGTTGCTTTGCGCGTGAGTTCGAGCGGTGGCTATTCGCAAGCTACGCTCGTCGTTAACGGACGCAGCGTCAGTTACGCGCAGCGAATTGCTCCGGGCAATTTGCAGAATGTCGTGTTCGACCTCAATGCACGGAACAACGTTTTAGGCCGCGATATTCAAACTCTCCAAGTAGCGCTACAGGGCAGGGTGTACGTGGATAGCTTAGTAGTTGTAACGACACCGCTGAATAACTATCCGCAGCCCGGTCCGGGTCCGCGTCCCGGCCCTCATCCCGGCCCCGGCCCGCACCCTGGTCCTGGCTATCCCTATCCGCAACCAAGCCAACCCATTTGGGGAACTTCGGCCGGTGGTGGTTACTATGACATGACCGGCAGAATACCGGGAACCGCGCTCCGCTTGCCGCAGATGCGCCCCTATGGTGGCACTTTCCAAAGTGGACAGCCGATTCCCCAGTACGCGGTGCTCGTGAATTCGGTGGGACAAGTTTGCGCCCAGCCCGGATTTCCGGAACCGACCTTCTTCAACTGCGCGGCCGTGCCCACGCACTACGAATAGATCGCGTTTCGTTCTCGCCGTGAATTCGTGGGGAGCTGCTAACGGCTTCTCACGAATCCTTGATTTTTGTTAGATCGCGATTTTTTCCCAAACGTCAAATGTAGGAATCTACAGGGGCTTGCGCTCTTTCTCTTTTGTTACCAAAAGCCGGCACTGCTTAAAATCAATTCTGAATATGTTGGAAGAGTGAATTCGGTTGCTCATTCACTAACTGCGTTCCTGCTTTTCGCGAGCGTGGCGCGCGCCACTCCGCAGGTGATGCGCGTGGACGGATCGTTGTTCGACAACTCGGGTTTGCCCCTTACGGCCGGCAAAGACATCCAGATTAAAACTTACGATGCCGCCTCGGGAGGAACACTGCTCTGGACCAGCACGGTGTACAACACGAACGTGGTGGGCGGAAAGTTCACGGTGAATTTGAATGCCGCTTCCGGGTCGCCTTCTTTGGTGGATCGTCTGGCCGCCGCCGGCAGCGCGCAAGGCATGTATTTTCAAATTGAAGTCGATACGGGTGTGGCCAATGGCGTGATGAACGCGGCGGCCGTAGTGCTGCCCCGCATGCGCGCCAAGGGAACATCCTTCGCTTTATCGGCCGCCAGTGCCGATGCCCTGCGGGGAGTAACGGCCACGAGCATCGAAATGAATTACCTCGTAGGACTTACGGCGAGCGTGCAATCGCAGGTGGCCACCGCCATGAACAGCGGGGGCGCCACGACCTTGCTTTACGGTGGTCGCACGGGTTGGCGCGCAGCTCCGACCTCGGGCACGCTCACGGGCGAATACTGGACGAGTGGTGCCTGGGCCACGACGGGGGCTATTACCTGCAACCGCTGTCGTCTGCATTTCATGTCGGGCGTAACGGTAGCCCATGCGATCACGGTGAATACGGAAATGGCCGGGGGCCGCGCCGATGCTGCCAACTGCAGTGGTCTCGGCGGGCCGGGCGGAGGATTGGGCGGCGCCGGCAGCTACGGCAGCACCACGGGAGGGGGTGGAGGTGGCGGAGGTGGGCACGGCGGCCGTGGTGGATACGGTGGTTCCGCGAGTGCCGGCAAAATGTGGGGAGGCGAAGCCTACTCTGCCCAGGACACGCTTTCGGGCAGCGGTGGTGCTGGCGGATCGTGCACCGGAAACTCTGCTCCCGGTGCGGGGGGAGCGGGGGGCGGCGCACTCTACATCGAGGCCGCCGGTAACGTGCAAATCAATGCCAACATTAGTGCTAATGGCGCTAGCGGCACGGCGGGCACGAGCGGACTCTACGGGGGAGCCGGTGGAGGCGGCGGCTCGGGCGGGGGCATCGATATTCGCAGCCTTGGCACCGTAAATATTCTGAGCGGCGTAACGGTTGCGGCCCGGGGCGCCTCCGGAGGCAATGGAACTAACAACACCGGAGTGAGTGCCGGTGGCGGAGGTGGTGGAGGGGGCGGCATCGTGTTCGTTCGGGGCGCTACGGTTACCAACAATGGAACTATCGATGTCAGCGGTGGTGCGGTGAGTTCGGGCGGATCCACGGCTCCCGAAGCTGGTTCCATCGGGGTGTCCGATGTGGCAAGTGAAGTTTGGGGTCCGCGGGGCAATATTTAGCGCAATACCTTGCGAAAAGTTCACACGGACTTAACCCAAATAATGAGAATTATGGAAACGGTTCGTGTTACTCTGAAGAGGTCTTCATGGGTACACACAAGGGACTTTTACTAATTCATAACAAGGACGAGCGAGCGCTCATTCGGCAACACTTGTCCGAATTCGGCATCGTTTCGCTGTTTAACAATTTGCCCGAGGGTTTGACCGAGGTGCAAAATACGCACGGCGCGCTCAACTTGATTGTGTTGGACGAGCGCTTTGACCAGTCGGTTGAGGCCAAAAACGCCGGACTCAAAATTCATAACATCCTGGAAGCCTTTAACGCGGCCCCCGAACGGCCCACGAACGCCGTGGTTATGGTCATCCTGAATGAATCTACGACTCTCGAGGCGCCCGTACTGTACTCCGAAAGTGGCACCGATATTTTCTTGCGCCGGCCCTTCGGCGCCCAAGATTTGAAGGACAAGATAGCCGAGGCGGTTACCTGGGTAGATTCCCCGCCGGCCGTGGTTAAGCTCCTCCGTGTTTTTTTGGCGGCGGTGCAAAACAAGCGGGTCGACGAAGTGCTGGGCGGACTGGAGTCGTTCTACCAAAAGAACCCGCAGAACGTGCGGGCCGGAATGCTCTACGCCCGCGCTCTGGTGCAAAAGGGTGGGGAAAGTCGCAGTCGCGGTGCTCAAGTGGCGCGAACGCTCGACGATCGCTTCCCGGAGAGCCTTTTTGCCAAGAAGCTTTTGATCGATGCCTACCAGGGTCTCGGTCAAAACGAAGAAGCGCTTACGCTGGCCATTAAACTGCACGGACTCGATCCGTCGGAAGCCACTTTTCAGTCGGCCTTCGCCATCGCGGAAAAGCTCTTTGCGGGCGATCCAGCGCAAGTGTCCTACTGGATGCCCCTGCTCGCGGAAGTGGGCAAGCAAGAGCCCCTGCGCACCAAAGAGCGGCGTTTGGCAATCCTGAAGCGTGTGACCTCGGACGACCTGGCCCCCGAAGCGATTCGTCGCCTGATGGAATTTTTGGGCCGGAACAACGAAGACATTTTGGCGAGCGCTCGCCCGCAAATCGAAAAATGGATGGCGCGGCTTAAACAGCTCTCCGCCAAGGCTCCCGACGATACGGAGCTCGAGCAGCTTTATTGCTCGGGCTTGGGACTTTTGCTGGATGTGGAACCCGGTTTGCCGTGGGCCCTTGAAGCCCATACGGATCTTTGTCTTTTGCGGGGTAATTTGAAACTCGCCGAAAAGTATTTGTTGGCGGCGCGAACTAAGGCCAAGCCCTCGCGCGAGTTCTACTCGTCGTTTACTCGGCTGTGCCTGGAAGAGGGCAGCCTTAAAGAAGCCTCGGACAATTTGCACTTGGGCCGTCGCTTGGCGCCGTCTCATGATTGCTGGGAGCAGCTCTCTAAAATTTGGAGTGCGAAGTACAAGGCCGCGCAGGAAGCGGCCGAAGCGGCGGAGCTAGCCGCGGCGAAAGCGGCCAAAGCGGGAGCCAAAGCCACAGCGAAAAACGTCGAGCCCAAGAGTGCTGCCGAAGCCGCGCCGGCCCCCGAAGCTAAAAAAAATTAGCCTCTGTTCCGTAACTGCTTGACCCCCCAAAAAAATGCATTCATATGCATAATTATGCAACCGCGGTCGCCCCTCAAAATTGCTTCGCCCCTGCCCCTTTCGCGCACGCGCAAGACCGCGCGCACGGCACTGCCCGTGGCTCCGTTCAGTTTGCTGTCCAAACACATTTTGACCGGCGAGGAGATGAGCTTCCAGGAAGTTCAGACCCTTCTGAATCTGGCTTCGGCACTTAAGCAGGAGCGTCACGCCGGCATTTTCCGCCCCCTGCTGCCGAATCGCCAATTGGCCCTGTACTTCGAAAAACCCTCGCTCCGCACCCGCGTGAGCTTCACCGCGGCCATGCAGGACGTGGGCGGCAACGCCATCGAGATCGTCGTGGAAAACACCAAGGGCGAAGGCCCCGAAGACACCGCGCGGGTGCTGTCGGGCTTCTGCCACGGCATCATGGCGCGGACTTTCTCGCACGAGACCATCGAGCGTATGGCGGCCGTGTCCAAAGCATCGGTCATCAACGGCCTCTCCGATTTGCACCACCCCTGCCAGGCGTTGGCCGACGTGCTGACGCTCAAAGAAACCTTCGGTTCTCTCCAGGGCCTTAAAGTGGCCTACGTGGGCGATGGTAACAACGTGCTACACAGCCTGCTCCTCTTCGTGCCCTTCTTGGGTGGCGAACTGCACTACGCTTGTCCCCAGGGTTACCAGCCCAACAAGGAAATCCTTTGGTCGGCCCAGGTCCGGGCCAAGGCCTTTGGCGGAACGATTGTGGCGTGCCCCACGCCGGCCGATGCCGTGCGCGGCGCGCAGGCCATTTACACCGACGTCTGGACGAGTATGGGCTTTGAAGAAGAAAAGCTAGCCCGCGAAAAAGCTTTCGAAGGCTACCAGGTGAACGAAAAGCTCTACGCCCTGGCAGATAAAAACGCCGCCATCATGCACTGTTTGCCGATGGTTCGTGGCCAGGAAATCGCCGAAGGCATGCCCGAGCATCCGAATTCGGTGATTTTCCAGCAAAGCGAAAACCGCCTGCACGCCCAAAAAGCGCTGCTCATTGGTCTCTTGAGCTAGCGCTCCGGCGTCCCGCAAAAATTTCGAACACTAGGAACTTCAGTTCCATGCCGCTGCTCTTAATGAGCTTCTTGCGGGAGGGCTTAAAGCCCGTCGATTTTTCGAGGGGGCCGGCTTCCACTACAAAAGCCAAGGTAGAGCCCGCACACGCGTGTTTCACTTGCCGGGTAAATTCACCCAACAAAGTGCACGCGGCTTCTTGCTCCTTCAGCCGCACACCGTAGGGTGGGTTGGCAATAATGAAGCTATCGGGACTCTCTAGCGTGCGGGCGTCGGCCAGGTGCGTTTCAATCACCTCGGCTAGTCCGGCGAGCCTGATATTCTCGCGGGCCTTGGCCAGAGCCGCTTTGGACAGGTCGGAAGCTACAATCACGTGCTTCGTGTCGGGGTGGCATTCTTGTTTGGCTTTTTCGCGCTCTTCCACGAGTGCGAGGCGTGCGGCTGGGTAGCAATCCCACAGCGAATAACTCTCGGCGCGCTTGAGTAGACCCGGCGCCGTGTTCGTGGCCATGAGGCCCGCCTCAATCGCGAGGGTGCCACTGCCGCAGAAGGGATCAATGAAGGGTTTGCTGCCGTCGTAACCCGCAAAGCGCAGAAGCGCGGCCGCGCGGTTTTCTTTGATGGGGGCTTCGCCGCCATCTTGGCGATAGCCGCGGCGGTGCAAAGGCTCGCTTGCTAGGTCTACGGAAATTTCGCATTTGCCGCCGTGAATGAAGGCCTCCACGCGGACGTTCGGATCTTTGCGATCCACGTTTGGCCGCGGCAGTCCCCGCTTTTTAATTTCATCGCAAATCGCGTCTTTGATTTTAAGGGGCGCAAAGGACAGGGCAAAGTCGGCGCCTTCGCCGGAACCGTGCACAAAGACGGCCATGGTTTTGCCCTGGGGAATGTGTTGGGTCCAATCCACGCGGCGAACTTGGTCGTAGAGCATGGCTGGGTTGCGGGCAGAAAAATTACGCAGCGACAGCAAAATGCGCGAGGCAATGCGCGAGCGTGTAATCACGCGGCAAGCCTCCGCCCATTCGCCCTCAAAACGAATCACGTGCGAGGCTTCGAGGCGGGCGTTTTCCAGGCCCAATTCGTGGAGTTCGGACAGGAGCAAGTCTTCCAAGCCCGGCGAGGTCGTCACTAAAAATTCCATGTCAGAGTCTCCAAATCGAAATCACTTCGTGATGAGGTGTGGCCGGGAAGGCGTCGACGCTCGACCAAGCCAGCAGCTTATACCCGGCTTCGCGCAAAATGTGTGTATCTTTCGTGAGGCCTTCCGAGTGGCAGTGGTAGGCCAGCACGTGGCGCGGGCGCTGCTCGGCCCCCACGAGAGTGCGAAATAACTCGGCAAAGCCCGAGCGCGGGGGGTCCACAATCCACAGCTGCGCTTGGGCGGCAAAGCCTGCGGGTGACGTTTCGGCGCGGGCCCGGCCCGTTTGCACGCCGGCAAAAAACTCCTGCGCGTTTTGCGCGAGTAAGTTGGAAGCTACTTCGTCTACTTCCGACGACCACGCCCGCGTGCCAAGGCGCGAAGCGAAGGCGGCACTGAGGTTGCCGTACCCGGCACCCCACTCGGCCCAGGTGCATTGCTCGAGACTCGCTTCGTCGAGCAATTCAAAGCCCGCGGCGATCAGGGCGCGGTTTACTTCGGGGCCGGGTTGCGAAAAGAGGGCGATGTGCGAGCGCAGCGGAATTTCGTCGTTGTTAGCGTCGAAGGAGGGGAGCCAGCACAGGGCGGGCGCGGGCTCGAGCTTGAGCGTGCGGGCCACGTGTTTGCGCTTTTGCCCGATTTCCACGACCCATCCGCGCTCCAGGCGGCCCATAAGCCAATTTTTTTCGTCGAGCAGGCTTTTGATGTCTTCGTTGGCGGCATCAATCCATAGACCGCGCTCGCCCTGGAGACCCGAGCGAAAACGCAGGCTGGCCACGGTCAGCGGAAAGCCCGATTCGCTAAACTCGGTGAGCATGGCGGCAATGGTGGGCGAGCAGGTGTCGGGCGAGCGGACGGGGGTGAAGTCGCGTCCGGGAGTAAAAATTCCAAGTGCTTGGCCGTTCCACTGGAGGTCCATGCGGGTGCGGTCGCCAATCACTTCGGGGCGCATTTGTCTGAGGGATGGCTGGCCCAGCGCACGCAGGGCGAGGGCGTTTTTTTCGAGCCAACAGGCATCCACGAACGCGGCGGAGCGACCAACTTGGAAGGATTCGAGCATGGGAATTGTTTATCGCCCTACGAATCACCCGCTGGCAACAAAATCACGCTTTTCAAGTGAACCCCAAAAAGGGTACCTATACGGGTAATGGCCCCGGCGACTAAAACCGCAATTCACCCGCTCAAACGCAAATCCGTTAAACCGTCTAGCAGCACGGTTCGTGGCATGTTACCCGCGAAACAATTCCGCTCGCTCGACGCCGCCATGCAGAGCCTGCGTGCTGCCGGCATGCGCCTGGATTGGCAGTGGCAGGACAAGGACATCGGTTGGGTATGCATGGGCTATGCGGACGACCGCGCCCTGTGCGCGCTCCAGCCCACCCAAGAACCCCTCGTGGGCCAGCTGCGCATCACGCGCACCGAGCAAAAAATGGTCATCGCGGACAAGGTATTCCCGGCAAACTTCAAGGGCATTCTCAAGGCACCCGTCGAAGAAACCAAAACCGAGTGCGTGTACGAGTTTGAACTCTCCACCACGCCCGAGCGTGACATGTTCTCAAATTTCATTGAAGCCGTGCAAGCCTCCCTTTCGCTCGACACCGAAAGCTGACGCCTAGATGCTTTTGGCGGTCATGGACCTGGGGTCCAACTCGTTCAAGATGACCGTGGCCCAGTGGTCCCCCGACCAAAAGCGCAATCCCTTCCGCATTCTCCATAAAGAACGGCACCCCATTCAGCTTGGTCACAGCGTGTTCAAGAACGGCCGCATTTCCGATCGCGACTTTAAAGAGGGCCTCAAGGCCCTCGCCAAAATGCAGGTTCGGTTGCGCGACTTCGCCTCGCCCGTGCTGCGTGTGGTGGCTACCAGCGCTATTCGCGATTCCAGCAATGGGCGCGATTTTGTGCAGCAAGCTCGCAACACGCTGGGAATTCCCATCGAAGTTATTTCGGGCCCCGAGGAAGCGCGTCTCATTAGCCACGGGCTTAGTTTGGAGTATCCGGCCGTCAAACGCGGGCTGCTCATTGATATCGGCGGCGGGAGCACCGAGGTAGCGCACTTTGGGTTGGGTTGGGAAAATCCCTTTTGTCATTCTTTCCGCGTGGGTTCGGTGCGACTGGCGACTAAGTTTTTTGGCGGCGCGCGCAAGCCGCAGCTCCATGTGGTGCGCAAGGCCGTGGCTTCGCACTTAAAGTTGGTGGCGCCCGGTAAAATCGAAAAACTCGTAGGTTCTGCCGGGACTATTCAAAGTCTGGGCGAAATTTTGGGCAAGGGGCGCGGGCCCCTCGTAATTAAGCGCGCCGAACTCGACGATTGGATTGCGAGCAATTTGCGGCAGAAGCCCGAAGTGCTCGTTAAGCAGCACGGCCTTACTCCCAGCCGCGCGCGAGTAGTCGTACCGGGGGCCATTGTGCTCAGCGAAGTCATGCGCTGGCTAGGCCGCGTTGAAATCACCGTAACGGCCATGACCCTGCGCGATGGCATCATGGTGGACCTAGTCGAAAACTGGCAGGCCGCCGAAACGCGTATTCTCAAGGGTGGCACCTTGCCGTCGAAATCGCCGCTGCGTCGCCGCGAAGACACGGAATTTTTGAAGCACCTGGAGGCCACCGTTCAGCGCTTTAAGGGCGACATGGGCCACGCCAATCACATTACGGCGCTGGCGCTTTCGGTTTTCGATCAAATGCGTGCGCAAAAATTTCCGTTCGGATTAGAAGAGCGCCGTATTCTGATGGTGGCTGCGTATCTGCACGACATTGGCAAAATTATTTCCGAAGGTGGGCACCAAAAACACAGCGCGTATATTCTTCGCAACCTGCGCTTTCCGGGCATGACGCCGCTCGATTCTAAAAAGGCGGCGCTCGTGGCGCTGTACCACCGCAAAGATGCTCCGCCCAAAAAAGATCCGCTGCCCGGCGATCTTCGCGGCGTGCACGCCGAACAAGTGCGGCGCATGGTGGCAATTTTGCGCCTGGCCGACGGGCTCGACGAATCGCACACGCAAAACGTGCGCGCCATTAAACTTAGCTTCTCGCGCAAGCAGGCCCTCATGGAGTTGCTGCAGTCCAAGCCCGATGCCACTAATTTAGATTATTTCCGCGACAAGGCTGCGTACTTCGAGGAACTCTTCGGCCTGAAGATTGTATCCTTCGTGCAGCACCGCCGCGTGAAGAAGTAGGCGCGACTCGCTTACGCGATTTTCTTAACCGTCACTTCCATCGGAATTTTGGCCCGCGCGAGCTGGTCCTTGATGCAATATTCCACGGCCATTTCCTCGGAGAGCCCCGCCCTGCGCGCGATCTTTACGGCGAAGGCCACGGATACGCCCTGACGTCCCTTCTCAATATCGCATAGGGTTCCCCTAGCGATCCCGAGCTTCTTGGCCATGTCCGTTTGGGAAATCTCAAGACTGGTACGGCATACCCGAACAAACATGGCGAAGGTTACGGGACCAACTAGTTTTTCCAGGAAGGGTAGGGCTTCTTTATTTTTAGCGGTAGACATGTTTGGTGACTCCTTGAATCGCGATGAGCGTGACGTACTCTTCTTCGGTTTCGACATAAATGACTCTATACGCGCGACTAAGTCGTGCAGACCTCTGCCCTTGCATCCGACCGAATAATGGTTCGTCGTGATAGCCGGGAAGTCTCCTGACCGCTTGGATCCCGGACTTGGTGATTTGCGAGACCCATGTAATCAAACTTTCCCGTATATGTGCCGGAAGGCGCTTGATCTGTTTTTGGGCAAAGCGCGATATCTCTATTCGACATGTGTTCAAAGCTCACTCTCCTCTTGTAAGGTATTTAACCTTACATGTCAATTTCTTTCTCCTTCGCCCCAGCAAGGCGCGTGCCATGGTTGGATGTATCCAACGCGTCTTCGTTTTGTATCCAAGGCCCTTGAGCTTTGCGCAGACCGGCCCGAAGATGGATCTATCAGCAGCTGAAAAATTAACTTTTTAAAAAAGGGATGGAATGAAGATGAAAACAAAAATGGTGAAAATGACTTTGGTTCTGCCGGCGCTCTTGAGTGCCTCTTCGGTGTGGAGCGCACAGCGCGTGGTCCTAGGAGCCAATTCGCAGATTCTTTCGGTTGAACCGGTTTCCGCGACAATCATGGATGCCGATCAAGAGATTAAACCCACGGCGATGGTTCAAATGTCGGGAAATCTGTCCAAAATTTCCTGGGTAAAGCGCGCTGACGCCTATGAACCGGTCCAGCAGTCTATCTGCGACAGTAAGGGAGACGTGCCCTTTTACGATTTGCGCGACGTGCCTCCCAATGCGAGCGGAGGGGGATATATTTTGAGCGGGGGACAGAATGGTTTCAAGTGCACGGCCCAAATTAAAGATGTTGGAGATGTAGAAATTGCGGCGACAGGTGCCATTATTCTTTGGGGCACCAAGCAATCGCCCGCGAAAGACGATAAGGCATTTATTTATTCTTTTGCTCCCGTGGAGATCTCCGGAAAAACACTTCCTACGCGTTTGAGCGACTGGGCACAGGCCGCTACTCCCGATGCGGGGTTGAATCAGCTAACGAGTTACTTGACGAAAAACTTCACGTTGTCGGAAGAGCAGACGGAAGATTCCGTAACGGCATCGCTGACCATTGTCGACTCCTTCATGGGCAGAACTTTGCCATGAATGCGAAAGCCTTTCTCGGAGTTGTCTGTCTTTGCCTAGGGCAGACAACTTTCGCTATTTCCCAGGTTGGGAATGGTCGATTGCTGGATCCTACCACCGGATTCGAAGTCGATATCCCGGCCGAATTTTCCTATGTGGATGCAGGTACAGATTTGCGAGCCGATCTTCGCTCTGCTCCTCAAACGGTTGTGCAGTACGATCCGACCACTAACCAGCCAACGGTGCAGCAGCTCCCGGTGGATATTCACGTGCGTTTGTTTGGCAACGAGTATCCGGCAGAGGATAGTCTGCCGAACAAACGTTCGGCTATCCGGTTGGAGATTCATGACTACTTCATGAACGACTCGAACCTGGTGTGGATGCCTTTTCCGATGCGCGAGAACTGTGTGGAGGCCTTCACGGCCGAATCGGCCAAAGATCGCTCGGGTGGTTACCAAGGTATTGCGTTGTGGGGCAACGGCAAGGGCATTGTGATTTACGGCGATCACCACGAACGCGTGCAACGCGGTATTCGCGACTTGCTTACTTCGCTTACGTTGGCGAGTGGAGCCTGCGCATGGCCGTGATGGAACTCGATGTCACTCGTTACACGTGTTACCGGAAATGCCTTAAGGATTTTTACGAATACAAAAAATCCTTAAGGCAAAGTTTTTCGTTTCGCCAGTTCTCGGCGCGCGCGGGGATTAAGAGTCCGAACTATTTGCAGCTGGTCATGCAGGGCGAGCGTAATTTAACGGACGACACCGCACCTAAAGTGGCTAAGGCGATGGGCCTGGCCGGGCCCGCGCGCGATTACTTCTTGGCGCTAGTCGCTAAGGATCGCGCCCGTTCGGCCGAAGAAAAATCTGTGGCCGAAAAACACCTCTACGTTGCGATCAAAAAACTCGTCAGCAAAGAGATTCCCAAAATTCAGAGCGAGATTCTCGGTAAATGGTACCACCTGGTCATTCGCGAGTTGGTATTCCTGCCCAGCTTCCAGCCGAATGGTGCCTGGATTTCGCGTGCGCTGCGGGGGCTCGTGAGCCCAGCGGAGGCCGAGGATTCCTGGGCCTTCCTAGTGCGGTCGGGATTCGTGGTGCACCGTAAGGGAAAATTCGAAACCGCCGATCCGGTCATCGACACCGGCGATGCCTTTGGCTTTCACCGCGTGTTGCAATGGCACCAGCAGACGATGGGCATGTGGATTGGCTTATTGACCGGACTGGCGCAAGAAGAGCGGGCGCTCGGACTACTCAATGTGCCGGTGTCGTCCAAGCGCATTCCCGAAATTCGTGACCGCATGAACAAGTTCCGCGAGGAGCTCATTGGGTTGCTGCAGGATGAAAAGCACCCTGATCAAGTCATCCAGATTGGAACTTATTTATTGCCGGTGAGTTTGAAACTCTGAACTACTCGCCCTGCGCCAGACTGAAGCCGGGTTTGCCGTTCAGTTCGTGGAGTTTTTCCACGTGCACCCACTCGAAGCCGGCCTTTTCGATTTTGCCCAGCAGGGACAGCACGTCGATGGGCTGGCTCTTGGCCATAAAGCGGCAGCGAAACACGTCGGTCAGGTGAATGTTGGGCAAGGTACCGGGCCACACTTTGGTGCCGCGGTTGGACATGATCTTCAGTTCAAAACCGCTCACTTCAACTTTGGCCAGGGCCACCGGCAAACCCGTGTGGCGAATAAAAACGTCGGCGCCTACCAGGCGAAACGAAGAGTCGTTCATGCGAGCTCCTTCACGATGGCTTTGGTGAAATCTTGGGTCGAGGCCATGCCGCACAAATCGCGCGTACGGCAAACGGGTTGCGCGAGCACGCGCATAAGCGCGTTCTCGACACGATTAGCTACGTCGAGCTTGCCCATGTGGCGCAGCATGGACACGGCCGAACACACAATGGCCGTGGGATTTGCCAGGCCCTTGCCCGCAATGTCCGGCGCGGAGCCGTGCACGGGTTCGAACACGGCGCAGTTGGTGCCGATGTTCGCCCCGCTCGCCACGCCCAGTCCGCCCACCAGCCCCGCACCCAAGTCGCTCACGATGTCGCCGAACAAATTGGGCAGCACGAGAATGTCGAACTGTTGGGGCTTGGTGACCATCTGCATGCAGCAGTTGTCCACGATGATGTCGTTGGCTTCGATGTCAGGGTACTCCTTGGCGACTTCGCGGAAGCACTCGAGCCACAGGCCATCGGTGATTTTCATGATATTAGCTTTGTGACCGCAGGTGACTTTTTTGCGGTGCTCGCGGCGTGCGAGTTCAAAGGCGTAACGGTGCGCGCGCATCGAGCCGGAGCGCGTGATGAGGCGCAAGCCCTGCGCCAAGTCCGGGCTCTGCATGTGCTCGATGCCACCGTAGGTGTCCTCGATGTTTTCGCGCACGATGATCATGTTCACATTCTTGAACGGCGTTTCCACGGCGGGGAGCGTGAGGATGGGCCGAACGTTCACGTACAAATCGAGCGCCTTGCGAATGGTCACGTTGATGCTCTTGTGTCCGCCGCCCACGGGTGTGGTGGTGGGGCCCTTAAGGGCCACCTTGTTGCGCGCAAGCGTGGCCAGGCCGGCCTCCGTAATGCCGCTGCCGTGTCGTTCAATGGCCCCTAGGCCAGCTTCGACTTCTTCCCAACGGATGTTGGCCTTGGCGGCCGCGAGAATTTCAACGACAGCATCGCAGATTTCGGGGCCGATGCCGTCGCCACGGATGAGCGTTACGGTGGTTTGCGTCACGGGTATCTCCTGTGCCGGCTAAGATACACGCTTGTCGTTTTCGGTGCCATCATTTACAGCATTAGCATGTCGAGTTCCGTTGTTGTTCCCGCTCCCGATCGTCCCGCTGGCAGTCCCCTGGCCGGCGTTAAGCATGTCATTGCCGTTGGCTCCGGAAAGGGCGGGGTGGGTAAGTCCACCACGGCCGTAAACCTGGCCATGGCTCTGCATAAGTTAGGCGCCAAGGTGGGCCTCATGGACGCCGATATTTACGGCCCCTCCGTGCCCAAGATTCTGGGCGGCAAGGAATATCCGGGTCAGGACGAAAAAACCGGCCGCGTGCAGCCCCCCAGCGTGCACGGGGTAAAGCTCATGAGCATGGGTCTGCTGGGGGGTGACGCCCCTGTGGTCTGGCGGGGGCCGATGGCCTCCAAGGCCGTGAGTCAGTTCCTGGGCGACGTAGACTGGGGCGAGCTGGACTACCTCATTGTCGACCTCCCTCCCGGTACGGGCGACATTCAAATCACGCTGGCACAAGCGGCCCGTTTGTCGGGCGCGGTGGTGGTGATGACTCCGCAGGCCCTGGCTACGGACATCGCTAAGCGTGGGCTAAAAATGTTCCAACAGGTGCGGGTGCCGGTCATCGGTATTGTGGAAAACATGAGTGAGTACCACTGTCCGCACTGTGGACACGCTAGCCATCTGTTCAGCAGGGGCGGCGGCAATGAAGTGGCTAAGGATTTGAATTTGCCCCTGCTAGCCTCCTTTCCCTTTGACCCTACCTTGGTGGAAGAGGGCGATGCCGGCAATCCCGTCGTCATTTCGCGTCCGGAGTCGGAAAGCGCCAAGCGCTACCTAGATCTGGCGCGCGCCATGGCGGCCGAGCTGTCCACCATGCTCTCGGGGGGGCGCGTGGAGAAGCCCGTGGTGGTGACCATGGAGCCCAATGCTCAGGCCCGCATGTTTAAAGTGACCTGGAACGACGGCAAGCAAAGCGTGGTGAGCTTTAAGGACCTGCGCTTTCACTGCCCCTGCGCTGCCTGCGTAGACGAGAACACGGGTGTGCGGCAAATCAAGAAAGAGTCGATTCGCGACGATGTTCATCCCAGCAAAGTGCAGACCGTAGGTAACTACGCCCTGGCGATTCACTGGTCCGATGGCCACCAGACGGGACTCTACAGCTACGATTATTTGCGCCGTCTACTAGTAAAAAATTAGGTAATCTTAACGGCAGAAAGCCTTGCGAGCCCACCTAGCGAAAGGGTATGAGGTCGCACATGGCTTTTAACCCCTCTGGACTTACCGACGCGCAGCTTAAGACCCTCAAAAAGGCTTTAGAAGAAAAGCTTCACAACATGACGATCGAGGTCAAAGAGCTCGAAGCCGCGTTGACGGAAGAAGACAACGACGACAAAGACAGCCCCGACGAAGTGGATCGGAGCAGTTTCGAAGAAGAAATGCAGCGCACTCAGCTCGTGCTCGACGGCAAAAAACAACTGCTGTTTGAAGTGCAAGAAGCTCTGCGCCGCATGGACGACGGCACCTACGGTGTGTGCGAAGAATCTGAAGAACCCATTGGCTACAAGCGCCTCATGGCTACGCCGTGGACCCGCTTGTCGATCGAAGCTCAGTCCGAGCTCGAGCAACGCCGTAAGAATCGTCCCCGTACCGCCGGTGGCAGTGCGTATCCGTCGTCCTACGAGTCCGACGACGGCGGCTCCGAAGAGTAGGGCGTTCAAAAATGAGCGACTGCTTCGTCGCTCGCTCGTCGCCTTACGCTTTGGTGCGGGCGCCGGCCATTCGGCAGATTTCGTTGAATTCGGGTGCGGTGACCGGCTGAATCGAGAGGCGCGAGCCTTTCTTAAGCAATTCCATTTTTGCTAGTCGCTTGTTCTCGCGAATTTCGTGCAGCGGCACAACGGCCTTAAAGGCCTCTACAAATTCCACGTCTACGCAATGCCAGATGGGATTGCTCGCACTGGCTTTGGGCTCAAAATATTTGCTCTTTTTATCGAGGGCAGTGGCGTCCGGGTGGGCCGCCTTGCAAATGCGAATCACGCCCACCGCGCCCGAGGGCTCGGCGTTGCTGTGGTAAAAAAGCGCCAAGTCGCCCACCTGCATTTCTTGCATCATGAAGTTGCGCGCTTGGTAGTTGCGCACGCCCACCCAGGCCGTGCGCTGGTCAGATTCCATGTCGGCAATGGAGTATTTGCCTTCGCCATCGCCCGGTTCGGATTTCATCAGCCAGTACTTCATACCGGCTGATTTACCAGGCGCGAGGACCGAGGTCACTGCGTGATCTGAATGAGCTCCGAGGGTGAGGGTGTCCGCCAAACGGGCGCCTTGCCGCAGCGTTGTCCCCACGGATTGTTTTTAAGGCCATTCAGGTAGCGCTGAAGGTCAGTTTTATCGAAGGACGCTTCGTTGGCCATGAGGGTGGCCACCACGCCGGCGAACATGGCCGAGGCGTTCGAGCTGCCCTCGGTGCGTTTGCCGTCGGTGAATTTTACTTCGGAAGATTGAATCACGACGTCGGGCTTCATTCGGCCATCCATAGTGGGGCCTACCGCCGAATTTTCGCTGCAATCACCCACCGTGATGACATTGGGATTGTCTGCTGCCACGCCAATTTCGCCGTCCGAAGTTTTGTCCGTGAAGTCGACGGTGCCGGGTTGTTGCGTTTCAATGATCACGCGAATGCGGTCGTCGCTCACAAAGTTGTGCGATTTGTCCTGAATGCGCATCGTGTAGTCGCCCCGGTTGAGCATTGCGGTGAACTGTTCGCGAGCGTAGGACGAGCGTTGGTCGTTAGGATCGGTATCGACGGGGGCTTCGCCCTTCTGAATTTTGTTCGTCGTGGGAATCTGGTTGCCACGCTCATCGTAAAGAAAAATGTCGAGGTCTTTTTTTGTGTTGTCGAGTTCACTGTTTGTGAAGTCCGACCACGCGAGCGTTACCGACACGGCATTCGCGTCTTGCTTGTTGGTGAAGCGTAGCGTGTTGGTGGGGCCGGGAAGGTTCAGCATGCCCGTGGTGGCGTCTACCGATACGTGGCCGTTGTAAACGGAACCGCCCACGTTGCCGGCGGCGTTAATCCAAATTACGCCCTGGGTGGCGGCCTGGTTTATGGCCTGGTTAATAAATCCTTGGCCGTCGAAGTTGCCGCCCCATTCCCAAGTTTGAGCGTAGAGCACGATGGGGATTTTGTTTTGGAGCACGTAGTCCACCGCGGCCTTCAGGTTGCGGTAGCCGCGAGCATTAACAAGGTGAAATTCGGGACCCGCTGAGTATTCGCCTGCCACGCCCCAAGCGATTTGGGCCATACCAAGGCCGTGACCATCGAGGGCAAAGCCGGGCAGAGGAGCGGGAAAGCTAACGAGTTTAGTGGTGGAGGGAAGAAGATTGGCGTTGGGATCGAAACCCGCAAAACCGTTGTCCAGGACCGCCACTTTAGTGAGGCCCAGCGTGGGCGACTCATTGTAGGCCGACAAACCTAACTGCTGAATAATCGCATCGCGATTGCTCAGTCGGGTTTGGGCGAAGGACGTGGTCGAAAGCGCGGCAGCAAAAACAGCGGCAACAAGGGAGAGAGAAAGTTTCATAAGGTCTCCTTGTTTCGGGCACAAAAAAGCCCGGAGCGATTGTCGCCCCGGGCATTAGGACAGAGAACAGTAAGCGACTAAGCGCTTAGAACCACCAGCGGTTGTAGTAGTAGTAAGCGTAGTTGAAGCCGCCGTAGTAGTAGCTGTAGCAGGGCTGGTAGAAGTAGTTATAACCGTAATAGTTGTAACCGTAGTAGCCGTATCCGTAGCCGTAGGTCGGCCACCAGTACCATGCAGCGGTGCTGGAGTTGTCGAGTTCATTGCTGCCGGTAGCAACGTCGAGTTTGTTGCTGTCTTTAGCAAAGCCTTCGATCGCAGCAACTGCTTGCGCGTCGGTCTTAACGGCGTCGCTCATCTTCGTTTGGAAGACTTCGCGGTTACCGTTAGCATCGGTGCGAACCATGATGCCGGTAGGGAGTGCTTCGCCATTGGGGAGGTCGAGCTCACCCGCGAAAGCACTCAGGCTGCAAGCAGCCACAAGACCAGTGAGAAGTGATTTCATGTTCATATTCATACCTCTTTTACCGTCCCCGCCTCTCGCTATAGGCTATTACGGCGCGCCGTGGCAATTTAAAAAAGTGCTGGGTTGGCGGCTGTGCAAACGAAATCGCAGCGGTCAGACTACAGCAGTATGGCGAACGCTCTGGCAAAAGAAAAAAGCCTTTATCTTCAGCAACATGCGAACAATCCGGTGAATTGGTTCCCGTGGGGTGAAGAGGCCTTCAAAAAGGCGCGGGAGGAAAACAAGCCGCTGCTAGTGTCCATTGGCTACTCCACCTGTCATTGGTGCCACGTGATGGAACATGAAAGCTTCGAAGACCCCGAAGTGGCCGCTTATTTGAACGCTCATTTCGTGGCGATCAAAGTAGATCGCGAAGAACATCCGGACGTCGATGAAAACTATATGGAAGCTGTGCAAGCGCTTACGCAGCGAGGCGGCTGGCCGCTCAATATGTTTACGCTGCCCACGCTCAAGCCATTTTTTGGGGGGACTTATTTTCCGCGCGTTCCTTTTTTGAGTGTGCTGCAGCAAATTCAAAAATTGTGGACAGAGGAACCGGAGCGCATTCGTTTGCAGGCGCAGCACTTGGCCGAACACATGGCGAGTGGAAATACTTTCAATGTGCCGGCAGCGGATTTGCCTTTAGACGAAGTGCGCGCACGGCAGAGTGATTGGTATCGCTCGCTCCTGGAGCACAAATTGCGCTCGCTCGATCCGGTATGGGGTGGTTTTGGGCCGGCACCGAAGTTTCCGCGGCCCCATGCGATCTCGGCGCTCTTGCGGGCCGCGGAGTTAGAGAAGGATGCGGGTCGCAAAACGAGCGCTCTCTTTGCGGTGTCGCAAACGTTGCGGGGCATGGCTTACGGCGGATTGCGGGACCACTTGCGCGGAGGATTTCATCGGTACAGCACGGACGATCGTTGGTTGGTGCCGCACTTTGAAAAAATGCTCTACGACCAAGCGCTGCTAGTGCAGGTGTACTCCGAAGCTTACCGAATTTTTCGCGAAGATTTTTACGCCGACATCGTGGCCGAAACTTTGGGATTCCTCGAGGCCGAGATGCGCTTGGCGAGTGGCGGTTTCGCGGCGGCCCAGGATGCCGATTCGGAAGGCGAAGAGGGAAAATATTATGTGTGGACGCACGATGAGCTCACGCGCATCTTCGTGGGCGAGAAACCCGAACTCGTGGCGCAGTTTTATCGGGTGCATTCGGTAACCCCCGGGGGAAATTGGGAAGGGCGTAATGTGTTGGCGTCGCCCATGGATTTGCCTTGGGCCGAGTGGCGCGCTCCCGAAATGGTCCGTATGCGTGCGCAGCTGCTGCGCTTGCGCGGCACCCGCGTGGCGCCCCTGCGCGACGAAAAGAATATTGTGGCTTGGAACGCCCTCATGGCCTCGAGTCTGGCGCAGGCATCGCTCAATCTGGTGAGCTTGCCGGAGTTGTCCGAAAAGTTGTTGGCGAGTGCCCAGATCACCGTGGGCTGGTTGCTCTCGGTAGCGGGCAAAGATCATCAGTTGCCGCGAGTGGTGTACTCTACGGCGAATAAGGGCGAGGGATATTTAGAAGATTACGCGGCCGTAGTGGAGGCGCTGCAATTTTTGGGCGTACGCGAGGGCAGTGCCGAACGTTTTGATCAAGCCGCCGGCTTTTTGAGTTTTGTACAAAAATATTTCCGTACTCCGGAGCAGCGATTGCTTTCGCGGCGCATGGGTTACAACGCGGAGCTGCCCTTCGATAAACTCGAGTTTCAGGACGGCGCAACTCCTGCGGCGGTTTCGCTTTACGTGGGCAGTTGTTTGCGCCAGGCGCTGGTGGATTCAAATTCTGACATGGCGGCCACGGCCCTGCGGGACATGGCGCCTTTGCAACGAGTGCTCAATGAGTATCCCTTTGCGTTGCCCTACTTGTTGCTTCGCTTGGACGTGGTGAATTCGTTCGTGCTTAAGGCGCCAGAAAATAAACTGGCCGAAGTGCGTGGTGATTGGAGCAAGCGCCCGGCGCTGGCGGGCTCACCACTGTTGCAGCCGTCAAAGGGGAGTAAGTTTGAAGCTTGTGACTTACAAAGTTGCTTTGCTTCCACCGCAACGCTGGCCGAATTGTGGTCCGTCGTTGCCAAGCGCGGTTAGGCGCGAGGGGGACTTCTTGTCCGTTTGGTTTTGGTTGGGGTCCGATTTAACTCAGTGCGGGAAGTAGTTAACTATCTTCAACAATTCCGCACAAATGTTTTTGGGTATCCATATCCTCAACTTCACTCGCAAAACGACGATCAATACAATGCTTGGTAGCATCTACTTGCCTCCTTCTGAGGCCCGTCAAAGGCCAACCTCGCGTTCTAACCGCAGGTTGGCCTTTGCGATAATCGTGCCAGATTTTTCATCTGACGCTGGCGGAGTTCGCCTTCGAATTTAGCGCCAATGCGTTTCACCGCGGCTTGCGAAACTAAATTGCGCGAGTCGACACGAAATTCCACGCGAACTGCATCGAGGGTTTCGAAGCAGTGACGGAGCAGCAAATACTTCGCTTCCGTATTGGCAAAAGTTCGTTGCCATTGTTGGGAGTGTGAATGTTCCAGTGAACAGAATAGCGGAAGGGCATTTCGCAGTTATCAACCAGAATGTAGAATCAGCTTAGACCAAAAAGGGGGTTTCTTTGGCGCGCTTTCTTTTTACGGCAATGGGTGAAACGGGTCATGTGCATCCCATGCTTCCTGCCGCATTGGCTTTGCGGGCGCGTGGACACGAAGTGGCCTTTCTTACGGCGGAGCGCTTCCGACCGATGCTTGAAGACTTGGGTTTCATTTTTTTAGCTCCACATTTTTGGTCTGCTCGGTATCCAACGGGTTCCATGCCGAACAAGGGCGATGGTGTTTTTCGTAACGCTCGCCGCGCTATGAATTACCTTGAAGAACATCTTTTTCCCAATGCCGAGAATCATGCTCGCGATCTGGCGCTTTGTCGTTCGCTTTGGCCTTTCGACGTTTTGGTGGCGAGTGACCTGGCGCTGGGTCCCTCGCTCTACGCACAGCAGAGCGGGTGCGTGTGGGCCACGGTGGGTGCTTTTTTAAGTTGTCCCATTGCGGGCCCGGATATTCCGCTCTGGGGGCCGGGCTTTCGTAAGGCAAAGAATTTTTGGCAGCGAATTTATACGGCTTCGCTTTCCTACGTGTACAAGTTTTTCTTCCGCGTGGTGGCTAAGAAGTATGCGCGATTTTGCACCCGGTTGGGGTTACCCGAGGAGCAAGCCTCTTCTATTCGACGGGCGGTTTCGCCTTTTTTGTATCTCGTGCCGAGCACGCGCGAGTTTGATTACTCTCGGAACGATTTGCCTGCACAGGTTCACTATGTCGGGCCCTGCCTTTGGGATCAGGCGGTGGGCGATGAAGTTTGGGACTCGCCCTTTTCGAACGGTCAACCCCTTATTTATTGCACCGCGGGGACCTTCTACAACGGATTAGATTTTGTGCGGGTAGCGATCGAGGCGGTTCGCGATCGTCCGGTGAATCTTTTGGCGACCATCGGCAAAAATAATTCCGTCGAAAGCCTAGGAGCTTTGCCTCCCAATGTTCGAGTGGAGCAGTATGTTCCGCAGAGTTTGGTTCTGCCGAAGGTTGATTTAGTGCTTTGCAACGGAGGCAGTGGCGCCACGATGGCCGCAGTTCTGGCGGGCAAACCCCTGGCCATCGTACCTATGATCAGCGATCAACCCGAGAACGCCCGGCGCTGGGAATATCTTGGGGTGGCTAAAATTCTCAGTCGTAAGCGCTACTCTCCGGGCGCGGCCTGGCGACTCATCGAATCGGTCTTGGGTGATCCTTCTGCGACGGTACGCGCTCGCGAAGTAGGCGCCCGTTTCGCCAAGTTCGATGGTCCGCAAACTGCGGCGCGTTTGCTGGAAACTCTGGCCGCAGCGCACCTGTCCCCGAGCCCGCTTAGTTTAAATCGCGAGTTATTATCTAGCCATTATGGGCCCGACTCTTCGAGGTGATCGCCAAAATTCGCTAGTGCTTCAGGAGCGGGATGATTGACGGCACGGTGCCGATGAGAATGAGGAGGATAATGATCCACTCCAGAATTTCCATGCGGCGGGTAACGGCGCGATCGCGCATGTCGGAGACGATGTCGCGGATGGCAGCGAGTTTTTTGTCGATGGCCTGACTGAACGAGGGCAGGAACATTTGCTGCACGGCCAGTTCGTGAATGCGTACGCGGTAGGTGTCCTGCGCAAATTTAAACGATTGTTCTACGCGTTCTACGATGATCGTGGAATCCAGGTGAATGGTGTTGAGTTTGTGCGTTTGCCGCTCGAAGAGGTCGAAGACCTTGGCAAAACTGCGCGAGCCATTGTCGGTTTCTTCGTAAAGGTTCTGGAGGGTGCGGTCGAGGCGGGCGTCGATGAACTTCAGTTCCATCGACTGCACGTTCGCTAGTTCCAGGATGTCGATAACTTCGCTGCTGGTTTCATCAAAAATGACGGCCACCGCGGAGGAAATGTAAACGATGTCTTCGTCGCTGTAGGTCAGATTAGGCGCTAGCGTGCGTGTGATTTCCAGGCGGCCCATGGGCTCGTCGGAGGCGCGCAGGGCCTTGGCGATAGTGGCGCCAAAAGTTTGCGTGATGGCTTCGGCCGACAGTTCTTCGCTGAGCTGTTGAACGTTAATGACGGTGTAAACCGAGGGTACTTTGAAAAATTCCGGATTCACTACGGCCGAACGGGCCTGTTCAAAAATAGATTCGGCAGCGGTTCGCGCCGCTTGCATGATGTTCTTGGAATTCTGAAATTCGGCGGCCAGGGCGGGGAGGTCGTCAAAATCTTCTTCTAGCGGCGCCATGAACTCCAGACTCAAGCAGCCGACATCGAAGAAAGTGGCGAAGAGTTGGAAGCGGCGATTGTGGCCCAGCACCTGAATATCAACGGGGAGGAATTCAATGCGCAGGGGTTGGTTTTCGCGGCCGATGTTGCGACTGAGGAACGAATAGCGAATGGGGTCGCGGGAGCGATCCGCAAAGAGCAGCGGAATTTGCGACAGGCGAATTTCAAAACCGATGTCGAAAGCGAACAGTGCGTGCACCGTTGCGCGTTGGATACGAGGTTTGGGCATAGCGGAGGACATCCTGCGATCTTATCAAGGAGGGTCTCGAAAGCCACAGGCTCTTGGGATAAATTACCGTTCACATGAATCAGCAGCTGCTCGGCCACTCCGTCGAAAATCGTCCTCTCGAAATTGTCCGTCTTACGCAGGGACCCGTGCCGCTGTGGCTCATGGCCGGAGTGCACGGAGACGAGTGGGAAGGTTACTACCTTATTGAGCGATTCGTACGCGAGGAGCTCTGGCGCGGCCTCGAGGGCAAGGCCGCCCTGTGGGTCATGAAACGCATGAACCCAGATGGCTGCGAAAAGCGCACCCGCGGCAACGCGCGCGGCGTAGACCTCAATCGCAACATGCCCACGAAGGATTGGACGCCCGAAGCCAAGACGCCCCGCTACAATCCCGGGCCCCAGCCCGGATCGGAGCCCGAGACCATTGCGCTCATGAAGGGCATTGAGCTCATCAAACCGCGTGTGATTATTTCGGCCCACTCGTGGAAGCCGATGATCAACTACAATGGTCCGTGCAAAAAACTCGCCGAACGCATGGCCGCGCTGAATAAGTACATTGTGAGCGATGATATTGGGTATCCCACGCCGGGCTCCCTCGGGACTTGGTCGGGTTGGGAGCGAAAAATTCCCACCATCACCCTGGAAATTGAAGAAGATTCCCCGGAAGAAAAAATTTGGGCCACGCATGCCGAGGCCCTGCGCGAAGCCTTGTTGTTCGCCGCCACCGAAAAGGATTTGGGCTGAGCATGACAGAATCATTTGTAACTTTGGCC
Organism: Bdellovibrionales bacterium; assembly: GCA_018266335.1. Next base: position 30,179 of record JAFEAR010000094.1, on the reverse strand, counting down.
GCGGATATTTCGGCGCTCTTTGCGAATCGGGCGGCCCTGGCTCATCCCGAGAGTGTGGCTAAAGTACAGCGGGCCATTGCGGCCCTGGATGCCGGACAAATTCGCGTGGTCGACCCCGCAACTGGCACTGTTAACGCCTGGGTCAAACAGGCCATCCTGCTCTACTTCGCCGTGCAAAAAATGGAAGTTTGCGAAGCGGGGCCCTTTGAGTACCACGACAAGATTCCGCTCAAGACCCATGCCACGCTCGCGGGCGTGCGTTGCGTGCCGGGGGCGGTGATTCGCAAGGGCTCCTTTGTGGAGCCGGGCGCAATTCTGATGCCCAGTTTCGTGAACATTGGCGCCTACGTGGGCGAGGGCACCATGGTGGACACCTGGGCTACCGTGGGTTCGTGTGCGCAAATCGGCAAGCGGGTGCACCTGAGCGGTGGGGTGGGAATTGGGGGCGTGCTCGAGCCCGCGCAAGCTGCGCCGGTGATCATTGGCGATGATGCGTTCATTGGTTCTCGCTGCATCGTGGTGGAGGGCGTGCGCGTGGGCACGGCCGCCGTGCTGGGCGCCAACGTGGTGCTTACGGCAACCACCAAAATTATCGACGTGAGTGGGCCTCAGCCCAAAGAACTCAAGGGCGAGATTCCCGCGCGGAGCGTGGTGATTCCCGGCACGCGGGTGCGGAATTTTCCCGCGGGTGAGTACGGAGTGCCGTGCGCGCTCATTATTGGTCAGCGCAAAGCTTCGACCGACGAAAAGACGTCGCTCAACGACGCGCTCCGCGATTTTCAGGTCGACGTTTGAAGGTTTTCTATTCCTACTCCGCTAAATGGATGAGATCCGCGAAGGCGAGGAGTGAGGAGCGGAGTGTGGCCAGAGGCCACATGAGCACCAGAACGACGAAGCCGACAAAGGAGCTCGCCATTTAGCGGAGTAGGAGCGCTTTGCGTAGGGCGTTTACATCCCAGCGGTGAGAGTTAAATACGGTGTGGGCTCCGAGCGTGACGGTGAGTTCGGTTTCGCCAAAGCTGGCGTTGAATCCCCGCGAGTTTTTAACTCTAAAGGTGCGCACCGTGAGTCGTGCTTGTCCGGATTGTTTCTGGCGGGTCGATTCGATTTCGCCAAGAACGGCGCGCAGTGTGCCTAGCGGATCGGTGGCTGCCTGGGGGTCGAATTTATTGGATCCAGCGGAAGTGTTTTGCTCCCAACTTGAAAAGTGGAATTCAGCGACCTCCGTTTGCGCCGCTCGTTTGATGAGCTCGCTTACACTCTCGGAGGGGCTGGCACTTTCCGGGCGATAGCTGGCCGCTGCGTGCCCCATCTGCCCGCGTTGAGTTGCGGGAAGACTGATGGACAGCGTTACGGTTTGGCGCGGGTCGTGAACAGTGTCTTCGGACTCGGGGGTTGAACCCGTAGGTTGCCGATAAATGCTTTCGTCGCATTCGCGAATTTCCCATTCCAGCCATTCGTGCGAGCGGCTAGCCAGGGCGGCCATGAGGGCATCCGAAAAGGGAGTGAAGGTGGGGTTCATTTTTTCATTTGGGCCATGAAGAAGCCCAATACCCAACCCAGAATGAAAACCGAGGGAATAAAGATCCAGTGTTCAGGTGTCATGGTCGTGACTTTGTTTCTAGGCTAGAAGCAAAGCGTGGTCCATACTCGTGCCGCATTCCTCGTAAGCCTGGTGCTTTGCTCTGCGTGCACCTCGCACCCCTCGGTTCCGGTGCGTGTTCCGCCCGCTCCGGCCAAAGTGTTTCCGCCGCGCGGTGCTTTTTATTTAGAAATTGTTCCGAGCGGCACGCAGGCCAAACTGCGGGCCACCAGCCTGGTGACGGGAATGAAGTCGGATCTACGGCAGGGAACGGGGCTGACGGCGCTCGCTTTTTCTCCCGACGGGCAGCGCTTAGCGTGGGCCGAGGACCGCCAAATTTGGTTGGCCGATTTGCAGACGAGCGACGACCCGCCACGCCTCGAAAGTGTTCGTCAGTTTTCTGGCACTTTTCGGGCGCAGTTCCAGGCCCTGGTGTTTCGTCCGGATGAAGAAGGATTCGTGGCTTCTGCCCGGCAGGGCGATCATTACGCGCTTTACGCTTTTAGCGAGCGGTTGAGTCGTCACGTCTGCGTGCAGCGCGTGACGGATGGCGAGGCCGACGATTTTTCTCCACATTTTTCTACCGATAGTCGTACGTTAATGTGGACGCGCGCTGGGCAATCCGCGCAAGCGCCATTTTCTTTGAGTGATGCGCCTTGTGATGGTTCTCGGATCGGGGTTCAATGGTAATGATGCTCGACTTTACGGCGTTTAAAAAAGCTCTCGAACCCTATTCGAACATCGCGATCACGGCTCCGGCCGGCGCCGATGGCGACTCCGTGGGCACGCAATGCTCCATGCAGGAGTTGCTCCAGCAAATTTTTCCGCAAAAAAAATTCCGCATCGTTAACGAAGAGCCCTGTCCCACCCGTTACCTGAGTTTGCCGGGCTCTAAGTTTTTCGAAGTTTCGGCCGACATCCTGCGGGCGCCCCAGAACACCTGGCCCGATTGCATGATCTGCGTGGATGGCGGAGCCAACCGCATTGGCGAGGACACCACTCAATTGTGGAATGCTGCGAAGGAGCGGGGGCAAATCGATCACCACGCCATTGGCCGGGCCGATGCCTACGGTTTTCGCCTGTACGATCCTAAAGCTGCGGCCACGACGGAAATTGTCTTTAAATTTGCGCGGGCTTTGAATCTGAAAATCACGCCCACCATTGCGCAGGCCATTTATGTGGGCCTGGTCTTCGACACCGGTTTGTTTAAGCACAACAACACGCGGCCCGAAACGCTGCGCATTGCCGCCGAGCTCTTGGAGGTAGGCTTCGATCACACGACGACGATTGAAGAAACCATTCTTATGCGTTCGGCCGGAGCCCTTAAAATGCTTCGCAGTGTGCTCTCCAGTATGAATTTCGATCTCGACGGGCGCTACGTATGGGCCGTGCTCGACAACTCTACTTTCCATGCCTGCGGTGGCTCGGCCGACGATCGCGAGGGACTCATCGATAGTCTTTTTCTGACGCGCGGCTGCGAAATTGCCGGATTCTTCTTCGAGCGCAATCCGGGAGAGTGGAAAGTTTCGTTCCGTGCTCGGGGATGGGACGTGGCGACGCTCGCGAAGTCTTTGAATCCCGAAGGCGGAGGCCACAAGTTGGCAGCCGGCTGCACCTTAACCGGAACTTCATCGCAAATATTATCCGTAAGCCACGAGGCCGTTAAGAAATTGCTCCAGACTCGCCGATAAGCAGGTGAGTGCCACGCAAAAAAAAGAGCTCCGCTCCCTCAGCTAAACCTTCGTCCGCTATTGTTCAGCCGCCTCCGGCTGCCGCACCCGCATTGCCCTGGGATAAAATTCTTTTTCCCGTTATTGGCGCCATGTTGGTGGCCCTGGGCGGTTATGCCTTTTGGGCTGCGCGTGAGCGCAACGGACTCGACGAAATTCCCTCTAAAGCTCCCGTACCGCCCCTCGCGGCGCCGCCGGTGGGTTTCTTTGATTTGCATCCGCCTACGAATGCGCAGCTGGCACAGACTTTGGGTTATACGGATCCTGATCTGGCGCTCAAGGAAGCGCGTATCCTTTACGAGCGTGTGCAGGGAGGCTTTCTGCCCAACGCTTGGAACGAGCGTTGTCAGAGAGGCGAATACTCTGCGGCTCTGTGCTCGGCGGCGGCGGATTATTTTGGCCCCAAAATGGGCGGCCAAGCCAATGCGCGTCCTAAGCGCAAGCGTTTGCCCGCGCTCGATCCGCAAAATATACCTTTGCTACAGGGCGAAGCCTTTTCGGATTTGATGTCGCTCGTGGCGGACGTCTCGTGGAAAAGAGCCAAGAAATTATCCGTGGTGGCACTGGCGGATACTCAGTGTCCGCGGAATTTTTCGCTCGCGCTGGCGCAGGAAGTAGAAACCTACATCAGTGCCGAGCCCGATGCGTTTGATCTCATGATGAAACTCCTGGGCAATGGCACCCCTTGTCTGCAGGCCGCGGATCCGCAAACTGAACTCGTGAGTCTCCGCACGGGCCTCTTTAAGTTCTCGCGCGGTCAAGCGGACGATGCGCTCGTAGACTTTACTCGCGCGTTACAGGCGCAGATCAAGCGCGAGGAACCGCGCGTGTTGTACTGGCAGTGGCGGACTGCGAAGGCCGTAGGCAAGGCCGAGATGGCTCAATCCGCGCTGGCAAGGTTACGTGTGCGGTGGCCTACCTCGTGGCATCGGGTGCTGGCCGAAGCGGCGGGCGGCGAAAATCCTCTAGCCGTGTTTGAGCAGCGTCCGCTCTTTCCGGACATTAATTTGTCGGGCGATCCCGTTTTCGACAAACGCTTCGTGTGGTTCCAGCTGATGCTGCGATTGGAAGGTACGGTTCCGGGCTTGGCTCGCTACGGGCAATTCGTGGAGGACTCCTTGCCGGTCGAAGCGCCGCCGGGATTGGTGCAATACTTTGCGCGCACCGTGGATGCCGTCGACATGCATCGGCTGCAAATCGTTTCGCTCACCGGCATGCTTCAATCGCGGCCGGAAGTGTTCAACGTTTCCACGCTGAAATTGCTTTTCCCTCGCCCCTATTTCGACGACATCTCGAAGGCGGTCGACGGCAAGCTCGATCTAGCGTTGCTGCTGGGTTTGGCTCGGCAAGAGAGCAGTTTTGACCCTTCGGCCGTTTCGAGTGCGAACGCACAGGGCCTGCTGCAAGTGCTGCCGTCTACCGCGCGCGGCATCAAGCGCAACGCCAAGCTGAGCAACTATGCGCACAACATCCAAGTGGGAGCAAAATACTTTCTGAGTTTGGTGCGAACCTTTGACGGCTCCGTGGAAAAGGCGCTGGCGTCGTACAACGCGGGTCAAGGAACCATGCGTAAGTGGGAGGCTCGTTACGCCTTTATTCCCTACCACGCGGACGATCCGCAGCTGTTCGTGGATCTGATTCCCTTCCGCGAAACCCGTGACTACGTAAGTTCCATTATGCGCAATGCTTATTGGTACCACCGGCTTTATCCGGACATGACGGCCAGTTTAACGTCCGAGACTCCCACGAGTCCCGTGCTGCGCAAGCTCGTCATGGACGCGCCGGTTAGGACGAAAGCTTCTGCCAGGCTTCCTGCAGCCGGAGCACCGGATCCTTCGCATTCTCAAACACCTTAAGGCAGCCCACGCGGGTTCCAAAGCGCTTGCCCATGAGCAAGAGCTCGGCCGTGAAGTCGTCAAAGGCCTCGCAGTCGAGCGTTTTACGCACCCAGAGTTTGGTTTCGGCATCGGTGATAACGCGATCAATGGCGAAGAGTTGGCTGCGCTGCTCTAGGGGGCGGAGCAATAAAGTTTGGGCTAGTTCGCGTTGCACCTCATCGCTAAAGGGAATTTCTTCGTAAAGGATGGGGCTGCCGCCTACATCCATACGTCCTGCGGAGCGCAGACACTGGTAGGGAATAAAGTAGGGACTGTTTTCGTGATCGCCCGGGCCGCAAGGGGTAACGAGTCCCGAGCTTACCAAGCCGCGAAAGGTCAGGTTGCGGTTAATCCATTGGGCCATGGCACGAACTCGGCGGGTATCTTCGGAGGCGAGGGCCAAATGCGGCCAGCCGCTGTCCAGCGGTGACTCCAAAACTTCGGCCCCCGTTCCGGTGGTCAGGCGTTTGTAGCGTTCCGCGCGCAGGCTTTCGAAATGTTCACGTAAACCTTCGAACTCTCCGCGTTCCCTGAGCACGACAACCCACATGACTCGGTCCCTTCCCGGTGATATTTTCACTCCATGAGCTCAACGTCGCGCCAAGCCGAAGTGATCGTCTACTCCAAAGATTACTGCCCTTATTGCGTTGCCGCAAAGAATCTTCTCGCGCAAAAGGGTGCAAGCTACACGGAAATTGACGTGGGCGTGGATCAAGCGCAGTACAAAATCATGCTCGAGCGGGCGGCTCCCCGACGGACCGTGCCCCAAATTTTCATTGGGGGCGTTGGCGTGGGAGGCTTCGATGATATGCGCAAACTCGAGAGCGAAGGCAAACTAGATCAGCTCTTGTTTCCGGGCTGAGAAACTTTCTTTTCTTCGCAGTGACAGCCAGCGTTCTTGCCGCACACGAGGAGCTGCTTTTTCCAGGTCATGCGTAAGGCCGTGGCTACGCCGTTGTTTTGTGTGACCGTTTCGTCCTCGGAGTCTGCATTCAAAGCAAAAACCTCTTCCTCGAGCAGGGGACGGTCCGAATTGCTTACGCCGCCTAGCCACGCCGGACCGGCCAGTTTGCGCACTTCCTTTAAATTTAGAAAGCGTTCTTCGTTGTTGAGTTCCTTGGGCTGGGTTTCGAGGGAGCTGGTGCGGTCGTACCAGTTGGCCGCAATCTGCACGTAGGTGCCACTGATGCCGCCCTTTTTACGGGCCTGACGAATGAGCAGCGTGCGGCCATCTGAGCCCGCAAAATAAAAGCTGCGCACAAGCAGACTCAGCCGGTACTGATCAGCCAATCGATGCCAGGCGTCCTGAGCGTTAGGTGAGGTGCAGGGATCGAAAGCGGGCGCCGGAGCTTCGGTGGTTTCAGTGGGGTCCGCATAAGCTGCGGTGGCGAGCAAACTAGCTAGCAGGCAGATCCGCAAGCGCTTCATCGGGTCGATGAGGTGTGGTCGAAGGGGCTCTTGAAGATGGTTTGTTGCCCATTGACGAAAGAAGGCGGTTCGTTCTCTTCGGGATGCTGAGCAATAAAGTAGGCGACTTCCATAAACGCCGTGTTGAAGCGCACGGAGCGAATGATTTTATCGAAATAATTCCGGAGTGCGCCCGAGCCCGGTTTTTTGGCCTGGGTTAAAAAGGCCGCGCGCGATTTGATGCGCCCCTTGCGCCCGAGCGTCACTTCAAAATCGTCCGGCGTGCGGCCTACGAATTGTTGAATGTAACCGCCGTTGTTGAGCTCCGTTACGATGGTCGGGGAAACCCGCTCTACTTCGAGGTCCTTAATGGTGCCCTGGGCATCGTAAAACACAATTACATCGGCCTTGTTGCCGTCGATTTCAAAGCTCGAACCGTGCGCCAGACCAATGGTGTTGTCGCCCTGTTGGGCCTTGTAAATAAAGCGACGGGTTTTAAGGCCTTCGTGGTCACGGTTGACCTGCTCGCCCATGAGCCGGTGCACGAGTCCCATAAGGCTGGTGCCACCGAATTCGGCGGGGAGAATGGCAATTTCCTTGGTGTTCGTAGCCTGAGGAAAGCGCACCTTCATGCGCTCTTCAAAGCGTTCTAGGCGCGTGCCGTTCACTGCGTCGGGGGCGTTTTTGGCGCTCACTTGGACCACGGCTTGGGGAGCAATGGCCGGACCAGCCACCGGCGTTTGGGCAATAGCGGCCTGCGCCAGGATTCCCCAGAAAGCGGTAACGGTCGCGGTAACTTTGCAGCTGGTCGAAAACATGATCCCCCTAACTCTGTCCTTCCAAGCGGCCTTGGGAGCCGCTATCTTAGAGGCCCCATGATACCACTACTTTTCCCCAAATCGGTTTATGCAAAGCGGCGCGAACAAGTGGCTCGGCACCTTGAGCCTTCGCGTGATTTAGCGGTTTTTTTTAACGCTCCCGAGAAAATTCGTAACGATGACGCCCATTACGGCTATCGCCCGGACTCGCACTTCATTTATTTGACGGGCTTCGCGGAGCCGGGCTCGGCGTGTTTGATTTGGCGCGAGCGCCAAAAAGGACGCATCGTTACGCGCTTCGAAATTTTGGTGCTGCCACGCGATGCCGTTCGCGAGCAGTGGGACGGTTACCGGTACGGCACCACGCGGGCGCGCAGTTTGGTGGGTGCCGACGCAGCCTACACGCACGAGGAACTCGGTCACCGTATTCTGGATTGGTTAACGAATCAGACGGCGCCGGGCCCGGGGCCGCGCGTTTACACGAATGCCTTTGCCGAGGCCGAACACAAAGAATTTCTCCTGAAGGTGTTGGAGCGCTTCCGCCCGCGTTTGCGTAGCGGCCGTCACGCGCTCGAAGCCATTGGTGATGCCACCATTTGGGTGCAGGACCAACGGCGTATCAAGGACGAGGGCGAACTCAAGGTCATGCGCCGTTCGAGCGAAATCAACGTCGCGGGTCACCTCAAGCTCATGCACAAACTTCGCCCCGGTATGACCGAGTACGAAGCCCGCGGAATTCTCGAGGGCGAGTACATGCGTTTGGGCGCGCTCGATGTTGCTTATGGCACCATCGCGGCGGCGGGCGCGAACGCCACGATTCTTCACTACCGCGCGGCCCATGAAGTTTGTAAGAAGGGCGATTTGCTCCTGGTGGACGCCGGCTGCGAGTATAATTTTTACGCCTCTGATATCACGCGCACCCTGCCGGTCGACGGCACTTACTCGCGCGAGCAGCGCCTCATTATGGATCTCGTGATGGAAGCGCACCAGGAAGCCATGGCGCAAGCCCGTCCGGGCCGCCGCTACACGGAAATGCACCGGGCCGCCTCGGAGACGCTCAAAGAGGGGCTACGCAAATTAAAACTGCTGCCCAAGGGCGTGCCGCACACTCGCTACTTTCCGCACGGCACGGGCCACTGGCTGGGGCTCGATGTGCACGACCCCTGCCGTTACGTGGACGACAAGGGCGATAGCCTGCGTTTGCAACCCGGCATGATCATGACGATTGAACCGGGTATTTACTTTATGCCCAACGATCGCACGGTGCCCAAAGAGTTCCGTGGCATCGGCGTGCGCATCGAAGACGACGTCGTCATCACCAAAGGTAAACCCGAAAATCTAACGGCCGATTTGCCGCGCACGGCGAGCGAGATTGAACGCGAAATGAAGTCGGCGCGCTAAGCGCCGGCGAGATTGGTGCGGAGGCGTTTTGCGAGCGCCTCGCGCAGGGGCTCAGTGAGGTCGCGGCCGCGAAACTCGCGGCGCAAAAAACCCGTCGCGCCGGCGTCGATCCACTGCATGGTTTCGCTTGCGGGTAAAAGTTTGTCCGTCAGCACGAGCACGCAAGCGCTCGAATCGGCCGCGAGCACGGGCGCCAACCATTTTAAATTTTCAGTTTGCGGACCATCGATCACCGTCAGGTGCGCGCAAGGATTGGCGGCGAGAACTTGGGTGAGCGTCGCCATGTCGGAAACACTGCGGGTTTTCCACTGCGGTGCCTGCTCTCCGAGGGCTTCGCTGAGGGCCATGGTCACGCGTTCGCCGTAATTCGACGGCGCGGACGAAATAAGAAGAAGCGCAGCGTAATGCATGACAGACGATTTAGGGCCCATGCTGCGGGCGGTCAAGTTGTAGCAGGCCCGCTTACGTTCTAGATCCATTCGCAGGGAGGGCGTTATGAACTTTTTACGCCATGGGACTGGTATCGTTTTGTTTTTGACCGCTTCGATGTCGGGAGCCGCGGCTCCGCAGGGCGACATCTTGGTTCGTTTCGATCCCGGTGCGCCGGTAACGGCGCTTGCTCGTCGTTACGGATTGCAAGCGCACTGGAGCTCTAAGCTCGTGCCGGGGCTGCAGTCCTTCAAGGTAGCGCGCGACGCTAACTTGCCCGACACTCTACGCCGCATCGCTCGCGAGCCCGGCGTGCGCTACGCGGAAATCAACCAAGTCCGCGTCCAGGAAAAACTCATGCCCGCACGTTCCGTCATGCGGAGCTCCCGGATTTTTGGTGGCCTCATTCAGGCGCCTAACGATCCGCTCAATTCTAGCCAATGGTCGCTCATGAATCCGACGGGGCTCCATCCCGAAGGCGCCTGGGCCATTACGCAGGGTTCGCCCCAGATTACGGTGGCGGTGATTGATACCGGTTCCAGCGCCGGCCACGCCGATCTTAAGGGCACGATTCTTCCGGGCTACGATTTTATCGATAACAAAGCGACGGTGGTGGACACGCACGGTCACGGCACTCACGTGTCGGGCACGATCGCGGCTCATTCCAACAACGGGGTGGGCATTACGGGCCTTGCCCCGGACACGCGTATTCTTCCCATTCGGGCGGTGCCGAATGAAGACGACGAAACCGATGAGAACGTTATCAAAGCCTTCGAATTTGCCGTGGAACATGGCGCTCGCGTGGCCAATTGCTCCTTCGGCAAGGCCGACTCGGGCCAAGCCGTGGGCGACGCCATTGCCGAAGCGGGCAAACACGGACTCTTCGTGGTGGCCGCTGCCGGCAACGACGGCGAAGATTTGAACAATCATCCCAGTTATCCGGGCGATTTCCGTACTCCGAACATGATTGTGGTGGCCTCGACCAACGTGGACAACGAGATGTCTTATTTCTCGAATTACGGCCGCGGACACGTAGATATCGGTGCTCCGGGCGAGGACATTCTCTCCACCTTTTTGGACGACAAGTACGTGAATTTTAGCGGAACTTCCATGGCTACCCCGCACGTGGTTGGCGTGGTGGCCCTTATGCTGGCGGCGAACCCCGCGCTCACGCCCGAGCAAATTCGCAAGATTTTGATGGAGACGGTCGATCCCACGCCCGACCTTCAAAACACCGTCGATTCGGGTGGCAAAGTAAACGCCACACGCGCTGTTCAAGCGGCAGCGGCTTTTCAGGGCCAAGGACAGGGCTAAGCTCTAGTTTTTGCTCGCAGCCGTTCCAAAAAGGATTTAAGCCAGGGGGTCGAATGTCGACCCGCCCAGAACCCAAACCGGCCTGGCTTAAAGTCAAAGCACCTGGCGGCGAAAACTATCTAAAAATCAAAGATATCCTCGCGCAAAACAAGCTGCACACCGTGTGCGAGGAAGCGCGTTGCCCGAACATCGGCGAATGTTGGAAAGGCGGCACGGCCACCTTCATGCTCTTGGGCGACGTTTGCACCCGCGGCTGTAAATTCTGCGCCGTTACTACGGGCAATCCGCGCATGCAGCTCGACCCGCACGAGCCCGAAAAAATCGCCAAGTCCATTGCCGACATGAAGCTCACCTACGCCGTGCTCACCAGCGTGGACCGCGATGACTTGCCCGATCAGGGCGCACCGCACTTTGCCGAAACCGTGCGGCTCATTAAAAAAATGTCTCCGGCGACGCTCGTAGAAACGCTTACGCCCGATTGGCGCGGCAACGATGAGTGCATCGACACCATGGCGCGTTCCCAGGCCGACGTGCTGGCGCACAACATCGAAACCGTTGAGCGTCTGCAGCTGCGAGTGCGCGACCCACGCGCAGGTTATGCGCAGTCCATGCGCGTGCTGGAGCGCTACAAGAGTGTCGCCGAGTCGCACGGCCGGCGCGTGGCCACCAAGTCGTCCATCATGATGGGGCTGGGCGAAACGGACGAAGAAATTCTTACCACTTACCGCGACCTGCTGAACGTGGGAGTGAGCGTGTTGACCCTCGGGCAGTATCTTCAGCCCACCGCGCGGCACCTGAAAGTAGAAGAGTACGTTACGCCGGAGCGCTTCTCGGCGCTCGCTAAGGCCGGCGAAGAAATGGGCTTTGCCTACGTGGCGGCCGGTCCGTTGGTGCGTTCGAGTTATCGGGCGGGCGAGTACTTTATTGAGAAAATTTTGCGTGGCGAGCAGAGCCACGGTCAACTGTTGCAGTCGGGTACTAGTGCGTGAAGAAAAGTAAAAATACCAAAGCAAAAAAATCGGCCCATCCCTTTAAGGACAAAGAGTTTGCGCGGGAATTCCACCGCCTCATGGTGCGCAACCGCGTGCTCGAGGAAAAACTCATCAAGATGTCGCGCACGGGCGACGGTTTTTTCTGGATCGGGGGGCCGGGCGAGGAAGCCTTTGCCGCCGCTCTTGGCCTGCAGGTGAATAAGGGGCAAGGCCCCGCTTTTGATTATTTGCATTTGCACTACCGCAACAACGGTGTGCTCCTAGCCATGGGCGCGCCCATGATCGACATGATTCGCCAGATGCGCAGCTCGTATAAGGATCCCTTCTCGGGTGGCCGCAACTTTGTCTCGCACGTGGCGCGGCCCGAATGGAACGTGGTTCCGGCCACTTCTCCCATTGAAACACAATTTTCCATTGCCCCCGGTACGGGCATGGTGCAACGGCGCGAACGTGCGGCGGGCAACGATGCCGGGGTTACCGTGGTGATTGGCGGCGACGCCGGCACGGCCGAAGGTGACTTTGCCACTTGTTTGGTGTGGTCGTCGCGGCCCAAAGCCGAATTGCCCGTGCTCATGATCGTTACGAACAACGGGTACGGCATTTCTACGCCCGGCAACACGCAGCACGGTGAGCGACACATCGCCGATCGTGCGAAGGCGTTCCGCATCGAGAACAACGTGGCCGATGGCAACACACCCGAAAAATGTTGGGACGCCATTCGCGACGCGCTCGATTACGTGCGTAGTTCCGGTAAGCCCTATCTACTTGAGCTGAAGGTTTCGCGTCTCTACGGACACTCCTCGTCTTCGGGCGCGGCCCGGGCCGACGAAGATTGCCCCATCGATATGTTCGAAAAGAAACTCATCAAGCAGGGGTGGCTTAAAAAGGATGCTGCCCAAGCCGTGTGGGACGAGGCCGTTAAGGAGGCCAACGACGCGCTCGATATCGTGCGCACCGAGGCCTATCCCGATGCGAGCACCGTGCACGATCACACCTTCGCGGACAATGGTCGCGGTGGTCTTCCCGGGAGGGATTGTTAATGGCAAACATGGCGCAAGCGATTCGCATGGCCCTGCACGTGGGCGAGACCCAATTGGGCGTGACGGATATTTTTGGCGAAGACGTAGGCGCTCCGCTGGGGGGAGTGTTTACCGCCACGCAGGGACTCAAACGGGCCTGGAACTCTCCGCTCGACGAACGCGGAATTATTGGCGCGGCGATGGGCATTGCGCTGGCGGGCGGCAAGCCCGTGGCCGAAATTCAATTCTGCGATTACATTTTCAACACCATCGATTTGCTCAAACTCGCGGGCAATTCGTGCTGGTCGTCGAACGGAGCTTTTCCGTTGAATCTGACGGTCATGACGCCGTCGGGCGCCGGCATTCACGGCTCCCTGTACCATTCGCACTCCTTCGACGCGATTGCCTCGCATTTGGCCGGCTGGAAGGTGGTTTTGCCCTCGACGCCCCTCGATGCCTACGGCCTTATGCTGTCGGCCATTAGCGATCCTAACCCCGTGCTCTTCATGGCGCCCAAGGCGCTCATGCGCGTGCGCGGCGACGAACTTATTCCGGGTGAGCCCGCCGACGAAAAAGAATTGCGCGATCGCATCGATGCACCCGTGGGCGACCGCGCCCATTGGACGCCGCGCTGGCCCGATCTCGAGCTGAGCTACGTGCCCATCGGTCAAGCGCGCACGGTGCGCTCGGGCCAGCACGCGGTGGTGGTGACCTACGGTCGCTACGTGCAGCTGGCCAAAGCGGTGGCCGATAAACTCGCACACGAAGGTGTGGGCGAAGTGGAAGTCATCGATCTGCGCACCATTTATCCCTACGATTGGAATGCTATTTCGTCGGCCGTGCGTCGCACGGGACGGGTTTTGTTCCTGAACGAAGATTCTGAGATCACCAACTTCGGCGAACACCTCATGCGCCGGGTGGTGGAAGAGCACTTCTACGAACTGCGCGCGCGTCCGCGCCTGCTCGCCGGCATTCATGTACCGGGCATTGGATTGGCACCCACGCTCGAGAACGCCAGCATTCCGCAGGATACGGACATCGAGCGTGAGCTCCGCGCGCTGCTAACCGAAGCCACCTGAGAACACGCCCTGGAGCGCTAATCCAGGCTGATCGTCGTGTGGTCGAAGAACTTCAGCAAACTTTGGTAGTGGTAGGTTTCCATGACGTAGGCGGGGTCCATCTTGTAATGGGCGCCCTCTTTGCGCAAAATTTTGCAGCGCACGAGTTCCTCCATGCCTTCTTCGAAGAGGGGCATGTTGGCGAGTTTGAGGTCTTCCGGCAGGAACGAAAAATTGCGATTTCCGGGCATGGGGTCGTTTTTGGTGTCGTCCACTAGACTCGAAACCATGCGCCGTAAAATGGCCATTCCCGAGAACGAAACCAACAAAAAACGCTCGCTTTCAATCTCGCGGCACAACTCCTGACGCCATTGCTCCAGGGCGTCCGTGCGGAGAACTACCTCGCCCGAAAGTTCTTCGCGCGTGAGATCCATAAAGTCGTGCTCTTTGAGGAGCTTCCAAAACACATTCAGGCCGATGGCCCGTTTGCCTAGGACGTCGTCGAGTTCTTTGAGTAGGGAGTCGCGTTTAACGACGCCGTCGATTTTGTGGGAGCGGGAGTAAAGCAGTTCGAGGGTCTTAATGAAGCGTAGCAGCTCCATGTAAATGGATTTGCCCACGGCGTCCGTGTTGAGCGCCTTTTTCTGAAATTCGTTCATGCTCTGGAGCACGGTGATTTTTTGGTCGGCCTCGCGGAAGCGGTGGAAAACCGTTTTAAAGATGGGAATGACCCACGAGGGGAGACCGGCAATTTGCTCGGTGGCGCGTTTGCCGTCGATCACGATGGCTTCTACGTCGGTGAGGGCCTCCACGGAGGCCGAGCGGGGGGCGGCGTCGAAGAAGCTGAGTTCCCCAAAGACCTCGCCTTCGCCCAGAATAGCGAGTGTAACCTTTTGGCCCACATAGTTCTTCCAAACCCGCACCTTGCCCTTCTTGATGATGAACATCTTCCGGGACAGTTCATTTTCGGTGACCAGCTTGGCGCCCGCTTCAAAAAAACAGAGTTCGCCTTCCATGTTTTCGGGCGCTTTACGGGGTGCAGAAGTCATATTCCACATTTCGGACATACCGGGGCAGATATTGATGAATTAAAGGGGAAATGTTCAATTTTAGGTGCTATGCGTTATTGGCGTAAAGACGTGATTTTGGGCGGATTTCGCATTATGACATCCAGGCTCAAACGAAGGAGATCTTATGGAATTCAAATTACCGGACATTGGCGAAGGCGTGAACGAAGGCGAGCTCATCCGTTGGCTCGTTAAAGAAGGCGACGTAGTGGCGGCCGATCAGGCCCTGCTCGAAGTCATGACCGACAAAGCTACGGTCGAAGTTCCTGCGCCGAATGCCGGTAAAATTTCGGGACTCCAGGGCAAAGAAGGCCAAATGATCAAAGTGGGCCAGACACTGGCGCAAATTGATACATCGGCCGCTGGTGCTCCGGCAAAAGCAGCTCCGGCTCCTGCTGCCGCTCCGACGCCGCCCGTTGCTGCACCTGCACCGCAAGCTGCCGCTCCCGCTCCAGCCGCTCCTGCTCCCGCAGCTAAATCGCAACCCGCCGCGGGTGCTTCGCGCTCTGAGTACGTGGGCGCGATGGAAGCGAACTCTCCCTCGAGCATTCCCGCCGCTCCGATCGTGCGCGCCATGGCGCAGCGTGCGGGCGTGGATCTTGCTTCGGTGCAAGGTTCGGGCGCTGCTGTGGGCGGTGTGAACCGTGTGCTCGAAGAAGATCTCGTGCGCTTTTTGAATTCCAAAGACTCGGGCGGTGCCATGCGCTCCGCTCCCGCAGCTTTCAACGGCAATGGTTTAGCGCAAGAGGTCGAGCGCAAACCGCTGCGCGGTCTACGTCGCGTGATTTCCAACGCCATGGTGAAGAGCAAGTACACCGCTCCTCACTACTCGTACGTGGATGAATTCGAATGTTCGGCCCTCGTGGACATTCGTGAAGAGGCCAAACGTCTGGGCGAAAAAATGGGCGTTAAAATTTCCTACCTGCCCTTCATCGTGAAGGCCGTGGTGGGCGCGCTTAAAGAATTCCCCGTGGTGAACTCGAGCCTCGAAGACAAGGCCGACGGTTCGCAGGAAATCGTTTACAAAAAGTTTTATCACATCGGTATTGCGGTCGCGACGGACGATGGCCTCGTTGTGCCGGTGATCAAGCACGCCGATAAGAAAACGCTCGTCGAGATTGCGCGCGAAATGGCCGATCTCTCCAACCGCGCTCGTGCCGGCAAGTTAGCGGCGGACGAGCTCAAGGGCTCTACCTTCTCTATCACCTCGATGGGCAACATCGGTGGCCTCTTCGCCACGCCGATCATCAACTACCCCGAAGTCGGCATCATGGGCGTGTACAAGGTGCAGGAAAAGCCCCTCGTGCAGGATGGACAAATTGTCATTGGTAAAACCATGCACTTGTCGCTCTCGCTGGATCACCGCGTGGTGGACGGCGCCGTGGGCGGCCTCTTCTGCAACGCTGTCATTGAACGCCTTGCGAACCCTGCTCGTTTGTTAATGGAGATGATCTAAGCACATGGCAAACACGTTCGACCTCGTCGTCATTGGTGCCGGTCCCGGCGGTTACGTTGCTGCCATTCGTGCGGCGCAACTTGGCTACAAGACCGCAATCGTCGAAGGCCACCGCATGGGTGGGGAATGTTTGAACTACGGATGCATTCCATCCAAGGCGCTTATCTCTGCGGGGCACACCATCGACAAGATCAAGCATGGCGACAAGATGGGCATCACCGTCACGGGCATGAATGTCGATCTCAACAAGCTCATCGATTGGAAAGCGAGCATCGTTAAGCAACTCACGGGCGGCGTGGGCCAATTGCTCAAGGCCAATGGTGTGACCGTGTTCAAGGGGCTCGGATCGTTCGAAGGTCTTTCGGCCGACGGCCGCATGAAGAAAATTAAGGTCGATGGCAACGTTGATTCCTACGCCCTCGAAAAATCGCAGGGTGAGAGCGCGAGCATCGAAGCCGAGCGTGTGATCATCGCGACGGGTTCGTCCGTGGTGCAGATTCCCTCGATGCCCTTCAACGGCAAGACAATTCTCGGTTCCCGCGAAGCGCTCGAAGTGCGCAAGATTCCCAAAAAGATTGTCGTCATCGGCGGTGGCTTCATCGGCCTCGAAATTGGCACCTTCTATTCTAAGCTCGGCACCGAAGTAACCGTGGTGGAAGCCACGAACACGCTGTTGCCCGGCACGGACCGCGATTGTGTGGATGTAGTGCAGCGCAAGCTCACCAAAAATGGCGTGAAGATCCTGATGGGTGCCAAAGCCTTGGGTGTGCAGGACGGCAAGTCCGGCGGCGCCGTGGCGCAGATTGAAATGAACGGTAAAAAAGAAAATCTCGAGTGCGATTGGGTACTCGTGACCGTGGGTCGTAAGCCGCGCACTGGGGGGCTGGGCCTCGATAAGATCGGTCTTAAAACCACGGACCGCGGCTTCCTCGAAGTGAATGGTCGTTTAGAAACCAAAGTGCCTGGTGTTTACGCCATTGGCGACGTCATCGGCGGCCCCATGCTGGCGCACAAGGCGAGCAAAGAAGGCCTCGTGGCGGTGGAGTCGTTTAAGAATCCGGGCGTCGTCATGGACGTGCGGGCGCTGCCGTGGGCCATTTTTGTGGATCCCGAAATTTCGACCGTCGGTCACTCGGAAGAGTCGGCGCGTGCGGCGGGCTGGGATCCGGTCGTGGGCAAGTGTCCCTTCGTGGCGAATGGTCGTGCGTTGACCACGGGCGAAGCGGAAGGTTTCGTGAAAATTATTGCGGACCGTAAGACGGACCGCATTCTGGGTGCCCACATGGTGGGACCGGACGTTTCGAACCTCATTCAAGAAGTAGCTACGGTTATTGAGTTCGGTGGTACGGCCGCCGATCTTGGTCGCATTGTGCACTCGCACCCGACACTGCCGGAAACGGTTATGGAAGCGGCCGAGAGTGTGCATGGCTTGGCCATTCACTTCTTCGAGAAAAAACCGCGCGGTGCCGCGGCCGTGCAGGGTCACGCCTAAGCGATTGGAATTTACATGCGCTCACGTTTTTTCGGTGATGCAGAATTTGAAATGCAGAACTGGGGAGTCGTGGGCTACCGCGACGGTTGGTTGCGACAAAAAGAACTGCATGCCGCTCGCGTGCGCGGCGATGCTCCCGACACGCTTATCTTTTGTCATCATCCACCGGTAATCACTCTGGGCCGGGCTTCGCAACGGGGTGAGCGCCCCGTGATTTCCGATCCCAACATTGAAGTCGTCGAAATTGAACGCGGTGGTCAGGCCACGTGGCATGGTCCGGGACAAGTGGTGGTTTATCCCATCATGCAACTCGATAAGGAAAAAGGTTTTGGCGTGCATGGGCTGATTCGCGCGCTGGAGAATTGGGTCATCGACTACGTCGGCACCATGAACTTGCACGCTGTGCCGGTGGAGGGTGCTACCGGCGCGTGGATTGATGGCACGCGCAAGATTGCGAGCATTGGCATTGCGGTGAGCCACTGGGTTAGTTACCACGGCCTCGCCTTTAATTTTGATACGGGTATGGAACCTTGGCGGGCCTTTAATCCCTGCGGCTTTAGTTCCGAGGTCATGACGGATCTTAAAAAAGAAACGGGCCGCGCTTGGACCTACGATGAAGTCCTGCGCGGCCTGCAAGCACGGTTAAGTTAGGAACTCCAACGGTCAGTTGGCGTTCTCGGAACCGTCGTCCCAAAACATCTTCGGATTCTGTTCGACCTGATTAAAGAAATCGCGGGCCGAAGTATAAATTCCGCGCAACGTTTCCAGCTTTTTGCGCTCTACGGCGTCGGTGGTAGATTTTTGTTCGAGTAAGTCTCCCACCTGTTTGATGGCCTGTTTGATTTCGGGCAACTCGGAGGTCTGCACGTAGCGGCCCAAGCTGTCGGCGGCGAGAAGTTTGAGCTTTTCGATTTCCGCTGCTGAGCAGTTGGCGCAGGCGCGTAAACTGGCTTTTACGAACAGAGCATCCAGAGTGTAGGGCCCGTTGTAGGCCAAATCGCAGGCAAATTTGCCGGCCAAGTCATGTCCCTTCGGACAGCGAATGTGCGCAAAACCTAGTGAGTGTCCCTGTCCATCGCTATGGTGTGCCTCGTGCAGCAGGGTGGAAATGCGCATGATCTGGTTCGATAACGCATTCACATCCTTATTGATGAAGGGATGGAAGTGACCGGCGCCAATCTGCATAATGCCGGTGCGAGGAGATTGTACGGCGACGAGCTCATTATCGATTTGCAGAGAGTACACGCTACCCGTGATATCGCCATTGTCGGAAATTTTTAGGTCTGCCGCTTTACCCGTCATATAAAGACCCGCGCCCGAGTTCGATGCGAG
Organism: Bdellovibrionales bacterium; assembly: GCA_018266335.1. The sequence continues at coordinate 11,205 of JAFEAR010000094.1, read as the reverse complement.
AGTGATGGAATCCGAAAAAGGCGAGAGCTCGCGATTCAACGCCGACATTTTTAGTTTTTTAATGACCAGCGCCATAGCCGAGATCGGCGGCAACTTATCGGGTTGGGGAAAATGCTGGCCCGGCTTGGCGATAAGAGAAACGCCATCAACGTCATCGAGATTCGATTTTTCGTCGATAATGTATTTCACTCGGTCATTGAGCCAACCTCCCACCGCTTGAGTGGAGAGGGACTTAAGACCCATGATTTTGCGTAGATCGGGACTATCCGAAAGTTCTAGATGTCCAATCAGGTCGAGATCCGCCATGAACATCGCAGCTTGCTCGCGCGGAATGGTAGACTCCAAATGCATGCTAACGCTGGCGCCATTCGGCTGAATGGCTGGGCCAGGATTGTCGGATTCGGGTACGTTGCTGCCGCCCTTCTTGCCTCCGCAAGCCGACAGAATCGAAACGCATGCCAAAAGAAGCCAGGGTGAGGGCGATCGGCCACGGTTCAGCATCATCATTGGGGTAACTCCTCTGGCTCTTCGTTTAGGACGGTGTGATCAAAGTAGGGATCGTTCAAGTAGGCAGTGGCTAACGCATCGAAGTGGTTAAAGAGCCGCTGGTAAAACTCTAATTTGTGGCGAACCAAGGTGTCAGTGGACAGGACAAGCTTTTGAGAAATTTTGGCATTTTGGCCCGCTAGTTTGGTGCGCAGGCTCTCCAGCGTGAGCGAAGTAGAGAGAACTTTAATTTCTACGCGGCGACTTACGGCATCGGCATAGCGCAACTTCAAGGATTCCAAGTCGGCCGCAGAACAAGTGGCGCATTGGGGGATAGCTAGGCGTAGAAAATCGGCCGCCACCATGTAGGGCGATTGCGGGGCGTTGTCGCAGGCGTAGGTAAATGCAAGCTCGTGATCGCCGGGACACATGAGGTGCTCAAAGCCGCGGTTGGCACCGTGGCCATCGCTGTGCCGCGCTTCGTGAAGAAGTGTGGCGAGAACCCAAATTTTTCGGGCTTCGGACCCCAACGTAGCGGTAGGCGAGTCCTCCAGTAGATAGTTGCCGATTTGCACGATGCCCACGCGGGGACCGCGCAGCGGAACCAATTGGCCCGCGATTTTAAGTCCGTACATTGTTCCCACTCGTTCGCCCGTACCATTGAAGGTGGCTCCTTTACGTGTCGACTGTGAATAGAGCGAGGCTCCCAGGTTTTTAGCGAGCACACCTTCGTGAAAATCTGCGGTGAGTTCGTCCGTTGCTTCTTGTAGGAGTTTGGCAGCGTGGTTGATGGGCTCTTCGTCGGCATGAGGGAGAGGAATTCCGCTGCGAATTTCGATGAGGTCTTGCGTCGAGATCGGACGCGATTCGTCGATAAAATAGCGAATGCGCTCGCTGAACCATTGAGCTCGATCGGCATCGAAGTGTTGCAGGTAATCGAGCGTAGCGAGTATTTGTTGCTGGTGGGCCGCGCTCACGCTGCCGTCGAACACGCGGGGTGTTTCGGCAAGCACCGGTCCCGTGACCGGCAAGAGTAGCAGTAGCCAGTTAGATTTCATCGGCAGTGCCCTTAGAAGTTGAGCGACTGGGCCACGCGTTTAATGTTTTCGGGAACATTGAGGTGAGGCGCTTTGGGATCGCGCTTGGTGTAGTTTGCCAGGCAAAGGGCTCGTACGGACGAGGGCAGTTGGTCGTCGAGTGCGCAGCCTGCGTAGAATTTTACGGCTTCCGGCGTGAGCGAAGGATCCTTTTCTAGACGTTCGGCAATTTCGCCCATGAGGGCGCCGGCTTTTTCGAGCGGCGCCGGAAAATGGTGAGCTTGTTGGGTGGTTAATTTGCGCAGGTCACTTTGTTTGGGCATTTGCGCATGCGTTTCTTTAAGAAAGCTGCGGAATTCTAAAACTTTGGGCGAGGTCATCTCGGCCGATGCGGCTGGGGCTTCTTTCGCTTTAATTTCGGTAGTGATTCCAATCACCGGTGTTTCCGCACGCGCGCTGATTCCTTCTAAGCTCCCCAAAGAAGAGGACGTTTGATCAACGGGCCGATTGCGGAGCGCAGTGTAGGCAATGCCCATGGCTGCGAGGCCTAAAACAACGGCAATAACTGGCTTCTTCATGCCTAAAGGATCGCAAGGTGCGGTCCAAAGGGGTTTGGAAATATGACAAATAAAATCAATAAGTTACATTGCTATTCGCGGTCTAAAAAACAGGAGCGGACGTAGGGCGCGCTAGGTTGTCTAAGAGTTGGGCAGGTCACTCCTTAGAAAAAGCCCATCGGCTGCGGATCGTACGACACGAGTAAGTTTTTTACCTGCGTGTAGTGGTTAAGGGCCACTTTGTGCGTTTCGCGGCCGATGCCGGATTGTTTGTACCCACCAAAAGCGGCGTGCGCCGGATAGAGATGGTAGCAGTTGGTCCACACGCGGCCCGCTTGCACGCGGCGACCTACATCGAAGGCCGTCATCACATTACGCGTCCACACTCCGGCGCCCAGCCCGTAGGCGGTGGAGTTAGCAATCTCCACGGCATCATCGATCGTTTTGAACTTGGCCACCGATAGCACGGGACCAAAAACTTCTTCCTGAAAAATGCGCATGCCATTGTGGCCCTCAAAAACCGTGGGCTGCATGTAGTAACCACCTTGCGACTCGGTCACTTGTGCGCGTTGTCCACCCGTGAGGAGTTTGGCTTTTTCGCCCTGGGCAATTTGAATGTAGGATTGAATTTTATCGAGCTGCTCGCTGGAAGCCTGTGCGCCCATCATGGTTTCCGTATCGAGCGGATGGCCCACGCGAATTTTCTTAACCCGTGCGATGGCGCGCTCCATGAAGCGATCGTACATGGACTCTTGCACGAGTGCGCGCGAGGGACAGGTGCAAACCTCGCCCTGGTTCAGAGCGAACATGGCAAAGCCCTCGAGAGCTTTGTCGAAGAAGGCATCGTCCTGCTCGGCCACGTCGGCACAAAAAATGTTGGGACTCTTCCCGCCCAGTTCCAAAGTAACGGGCACGATGTTTTCGGCGGCGTACTGCATGATGAGTCGGCCGGTAGAGGTTTCGCCCGTAAAGGCAACCTTGGCTACGCGCGAAGAGGAAGCCAAGGGTTTGCCGGCTTCGAGACCAAACCCATTCACGACGTTCAGCACGCCTTTGGGGAGAAGATCGGCGATCATTTCCATGGCGACCAAAATAGAAATGGGCGTTTGCTCGGCTGGTTTGAGCACGACGCAGTTTCCGCCGGCCAGCGCCGGCGCCAGTTTCCACGCCGCCATGAGAAGCGGAAAGTTCCACGGAATAATTTGGGCCACCACGCCGAGCGGTTCGCGCATGTGGTACGAAACGGTTTTGGTATCCAGGAGCGCCATGCTGCCTTCGTCGGAACGAATGACGCCCGCAAAGTAGCGGAAGTGATCAATGGCCAGCGGAACGTCGGCAGCCAAGCATTCGCGCACGGGCTTGCCGTTCCCCCAGGTTTCGGCGACGGCGAGTTTTTCTAAATTCGCTTCTAAGCGATCGGCAATTTTGAGCAGAATGTTGGCGCGTTCGGTGACCGAAGTTTGTCCCCACGTTTTGAAGGCGGCATGCGCAGCATCTAGTGCAAATTCAATGTCCGCGGCCGAGGATCGCGCGGCTTGGGTGTAGGTCTTGCCGGTGACGGGGCACATGACGTCGAAGTAACGCCCTTCGACGGGCGCTCGGAATTCGCCGTTAATAAAATTGTCGTACTTCGTACGAAACTGAACGAGGGATCCGGGTTGGTTGGGGTCGGTGTAACGCATGCCCCCGTTTTAGGCTTTGCGTTGGCCGTTAACCAGAGCCCATGCCCAAAAAGTGGTGGATGAGTTTGGCCGCTAAACGGGCAGTTTTTCCGTCCTCATCGAAGAGCGGATTGAGTTCGTAAATGCCCAGATGCTTTAAGCGGGTGCCCAAATGGTTGATCATGCGCACCGCCAGGGCCGGGTCCACCCCAAAGCTCTGGGGGGCCGAGACTCCGGGCGCCATGGATTGGGGAAAACCATCCATATCCACACTCAGGGCAAAGGAATCGTCTTTTTGGTCGAGGGCAAATTTGTCCGTAATAAGGGCCCATTGCTTGTCGAGCGACCAGGGCATGTCCTCTAGGAAGAGGCAGTTCACGCGGTGGCTGTTCGCAAACTCCAAATGGCTGCGAGCGGTGCAGTGCTTTTGCACGCCGATAACACCAATACCCGATCCGTCGGTTCGTTGGCCCAAAATTTTTCGAAAGGGCGTGCCCGAATGGGCCGCGAGCTCGGGGTCGGCCACGAGCGGGCGCATGTCTAAGTGTGCGTCAATATTGATAATGCGGTGGCGGAAGTCGATCAAATCCGGAAAGGCCCAGTCGTGACCACCGCCCAGAGTAATGAGGCGTGCGCCCGTTTCGCGAATTTGCTGCACCGCTTTGCGAGCGGTGTCGTGAGCCTCCGTAAGACTCAAGCTCCAGGACTGAAGACTGCCGATATCCCAAATGGCGAAAGGTTTGCTGCCCCGAGTAAGGTGGGGATCGGGCGTCATGTTGTAGAGATATTTGCGAATTTCTTCGGGGGCATCGGCAGCACCCAGGCGGCCACCGTTGCGGTCTACGCCCCGGTCGTCGGGATAGCCCAGAATAACAAAGTCATTTTCGCGAATTTCCGGCAGAACTTCGCTCAGGGGGCCCTGCGGTGCGCGCACGAACGCTCCGAGTCGAATATCGTCCGGATCCTCGACGCGAGGATGAATAGGAATTCTAGGATTCGAGTATGGTGCAAACATTCGTTCTCCCCTCCGCTTCCATGGAGTAAGATGACCGATCCTAACATGAAGTCAGAAAAATGGATTCATATACGCGGCGCCCGCCAACACAACTTGAAGGATATTTCCGTCAGTTTGCCGCGCGGCGCTTTGAGCGTAATCACGGGCCCTTCCGGTAGCGGAAAATCCTCGCTTGCCTTCGATACGCTCTTTGCGGAAGGCCAGCGCCGCTACATGGAATCCCTTAGCACCTACGCGCGGCAGTTTTTGGATAAGTACGAAAAACCCGAGGTCGATGATATCGAGGGATTAACCCCCACCATTGCGCTCGAGCAAAAAAACCATACCAAAAACTCTCGTTCCACGGTGGGCACGGCCACCGAGCTCTACGATTACTTACGCCTCATCTACGCGAAGCTCGGAAAAATGTACTGCCCTCAGACTGGGGAAATCGTTAAGAAAGACATCGTCCGCGATGTGGTTACCGACTTGCTCAAAAATTACGCTGAACTCCGTGCCTACGTGGTGTTTCCGGTGGAATTTGCTGCCAAATCCAAGGTGCTCGATCGCAAACGTTTGCTCTCGAGTTTGCTGGAGCGTGGTTTTTCGCGCATCGTTACCGACGAAGCCCTCACGGCGGCGCAGAGTAAAAAAGATCCGCTCGAAGTCATGGACATTGAAGCCGAGCTTGCCAAAAAAACGGGCGGCGCTACGGGCCGGGCCGGCACGCAGCGCGATCTCTTCGTGGTGTCCGATCGCTTGAGTTTGGACGAAGAAAGTCGTGGACGTTTAGAAGATTCGCTCGTGAATGCCTACGCCGAAGGCTTTGGCCGTTCACGCGTGCTGGTGATTGATTCCGACGGCAAGCTGCTCTTCATGGGTCGCTACGCGGAATATCCCTCGACGGGCGGAGGTGCGAATCGCTATCCCGAGCTGACGCCGCAGTTGTTCTCTTTTAACTCGCCGATGGGGGCCTGCGAGGCCTGCAAAGGTTTTGGGAACATCCTTACGGTCGATCCCGATTTGGTTATTCCTAATCCGCGCTTTTCGATTTCGCAGGGCGCGATTGATCCGCTGTCCAAGCCCTCGGCTAAAGATTGGCTCAAGGAGCTTTTGTTGTTCTGCAACAAACGCAAAATTTCCATTCACATGCCGTGGAAGGATTTGACCGAAAAAGATCGGCTACGCATCTGGAACGGCGAAGATGAGTTCCGCGGCGTGGTGGGCATGTTTTCGGAGCTTGAAGAGTCGCGCTACAAAATGCAGGTGCGGGTGTTCTTGTCGCGCTACCGCAGTCCCAAAACTTGTCAGGCGTGCAGTGGGCATCGCTTGCGGCCCGAGGCGCGCAATGTGTTGTTCCACGCTAAGTCCATTGGCGAGCTTTGCGCCATGAGCATTGAGAATCTTTCGAAATGGTTCAAAAGCTTGCCGCTTACGCCCACGGAGCGCGAAATGTCCAAGGATGTGCTGCCGCAAGTGCATTCGCGTTTGGATTTTTTAATTCGTGTCGGTTTGGAATACCTAACGCTCGATCGCTTGGCCAAAACCCTTTCGGGGGGAGAGGCCCAGCGTATTGCCCTGGCGAACCAACTGGGATCGCGGCTCACGCAAACGTGCTACGTGCTGGATGAGCCCAGCATCGGATTGCATCCGCGCGACACCGAGCGACTCATTGAAATTCTGCGCGAGCTCCGCGATCTGAAAAACTCCGTGGTGGTGGTGGAACACGATCCGGACATTATTCGCGCGGCCGATTACTTGGTCGATATTGGCCCCGAGGCCGGCGAAAATGGCGGTCAGCTTTTGTTCCAGGGTGAGTTCAAAACTTTTCAGCAATCGGCTCCGCCGAATAGTTCTACGGGTGCCTTCGTGGCCGGTCGCGAGCAGGTTCCGGTACCCATGCGTCGCCGTATGGATCGCTTCGAGGACAAAGGTGCGCGCGTGCACTGGCTCGAAATGACGGATCTACGCGAGAACAACTTGAAGGGTGTAGATTTAAAAATCCCGCTCGGTATGCTCACCTGCGTGACGGGTGTTTCGGGGAGTGGCAAGTCGTCGGCCATTCGTAAGACGCTGTATCCGGCGCTGGCCAAAATTTTGCTGCAGGCTACGGACGAGGTGGGGCGCTTTGGTAAAATTTCGGGCTTCGATACTTTGAAGTCCGTAGTGATGATCGATCAGGATCCCATTGGGCGGAGTCCGCGCTCTAACCCCATCACCTTTATGAAGGGCTTCGATGAAGTCCGCTCGCTGTTGGCCTCCACAGATGCTGCCCGCAAGAAGCATTATCACGCCGGACATTTCTCGTTTAACGTGCCCGGTGGCCGCTGCGAAACCTGCGAGGGTGATGGGTACATGCGGGTGGAAATGGTCTTCATGGAAGACATTTTCCTGCGCTGTGATATTTGCGAAGGCAAACGCTTTAAAAAAGAAATTCTCGACATTCGTTACAACGGCAAGAACGTCGACGATATTCTGAGCATGACCGTTACCGAAGCGCGGCGTTTCTTTGGTAATCAGACCAAATTGCACCATGTGCTCGGTATTTTGGAGCGGGTGGGTTTGGGTTACATTCGTTTGGGTCAGTCGGCCACCACGCTCTCGGGCGGCGAGAGCCAGCGACTAAAAATTGCTCGGGAGCTCGCCACGGTCGACACCGCCGGAGTGCTCTACGTGCTGGATGAACCTACGACGGGTTTGCATTTTCGCGATGTGCGCGTGTTGGCCAACGTGCTCCATGAACTTACGGAGCGCGGCAACTCAGTGGTTGTGATTGAGCACAACTTAGATTTCATGAAGACCGCCGATTGGATCATCGACTTTGGTCCGGATGGCGGGGAGCGCGGTGGCGATATTGTGGCCGAAGGCACTCCCGAGGACATCGTGAGCGTGAAAAAGAGCCACACGGCCAAGCATTTGGCCCCTGTCCTTAAGGCCACCAAAAAAGTGCCCGTGCCCGAATTCTTGGCGCCGCCCAAAGTTTCGCTCCCGTCTGCAGTTTCTTGATTTTTCATTTAGTTCTCGCTACCGGCGCAGCTTGTATATTCCGGGGGGGCCAGTAAACTGCTCAGGTGGGCTATCCGAAACTCTATCGTGGACTAGTTTTTATAGTTTTGCTCGTCAGCTTATCGGCGCAGGCGGGCCCCTACGTTGAACCCGCGGTTGGATACACTGCGGGCTCCCTAAGTCAGTCCGGAGTGCCGGCGATCAGCACCCATGCGTTTATTTTTGGGGGTCGGCTGGGCTACCGATATGACGAGTATCGGTTCGGCATTGATTACATGATGGGTCTCGGGAGCGGCGATCAGCTTGGTAACAGCGGCAGCTATCGGCCGACTGATTTGGGAGTATTTTTTGGCTACGAGCTACCGCTCATGCTGGAGTTCTACGCCAGCGTTTTTGTAAAATCCAAAGCCAAGATTCAATCGAGTGAAAATCCCGCGGACTTTAGCGGACAAAGTTATCGTGCGGGTTTGGGGTGGAGGGGGTTGTCCTTTTGCACTATTATTCTGGAAGGAATTTATCGCAATTACTCCAAATACGATGGATCAAGTTTAACTAAGCCGATTCGCGGAACCACGATTGGTGCGTCGGTTAGTGTTCCGTTCCCCTAATTTGATGAATGCGAGATTGTCATGATTTTTAAATCAAACTCCTCCTTCAAGCTGCTCGTTGTTTCGGTCCTAGCGATGGGGGTGCTGCCGGCGTGCTCCAAAAAGCGTAGTGACGAGACATTTAGCAACTGTAAACTTCCCATCGCTTCTCCGCGGCAAGATGTTGCAATTGGTGGATTTCCTCGCAACCAATATCGGATTGCAACTACGGGAACCGTGCACGTGACAATTATTATGGTGGATTTTCCGGACGCGGTGGCCACCAAGACTCCGGCCGAGGCCTACGCCCTAGTGTCGGGCGCTACGGCTACATTCACCGAAATGTCCTATGGGCAACTGAATTACACGATGTCGCCGACTTTGCAGTGGTTCCGGATGAGCAAAGCGAGCACTCAGTACAGCTTTAGTACTTCCGAAACCCATCTCGCTTATCTAAAGGAAGCCGTGGCCCTCGCCGATTCGACCGTGAACTTTTCAAGTACCGATTTATTAGTAGTTTTGGCTAACCCCGATTCAACGGGCATTGGCGATCGAGGTCCGACCTACATTGGGAGTCCAGGTGGTGGCGTGACGGCCGACGGCAATGAAATGCTGAACGCCATAACCTCGGGCCACGACCTAAACACTTGGGGTTCTATTTGGCTCAATCACGAATCGACGCACTCGATGGGGCTTCCTGATCTCTATTCTTTTGCAGCTCCTGGAACGCTCCCGTTTTCGGGGGGATTTAGTTACATGGGTTATAACAGCTTCGATTCGAATGCTCCTGGGCTGACGGCGTGGGAGAGATGGGTGTTAGGTTGGTTAGATGACTCTCAGGTGCTTTGTTCTAACCCAAGGGTCGATGGCGCCATTAACACGCTCATTACTCCGATCGGCGTAACGGGAGGTCAGAAAGCCGTGGTGGTGCCGATTTCGGATACGAAAGTGGTTGTGGTTGAGTCGAGGCGCGCGAATGGTATCGATGCCAATATCGGTAAGACGGGGGCGTTGGTCTATACGGTGGATTCTTCCGTTGATTCTGGTTACGGGCCTATTCAGGTCTACCCGAGAGGTGGCGCCGACGATACGCTCTTTGTTCAGTCCACCCGAACCACGGGTGAGTCGGTGGCGGCAGGTGGAATCAAAGTGGAAGTTGTTTCTTCTACTTCCGCGGGCGACACTGTGAACATCACCTCGGATGTTCTTTGGATTGATAGGTAGCTAGGCTCTAAAAATGTAGGCCGACCAAGAAGGTTCCAAAAACCGGCAGACTGTCCGAAACGGCCAGAGTTTTAGTCACCGTTGTCACCTTGAAGCGGGCGTCCAGGCTGATGTCCGTTTCTCGAAGCAACAACAAGCCTACTGAGCCGCCCACTTCGAATCCAAAAAGGGTGCTACTCCACTCTTCGCCCGCGAAGCCAAAACCGAACTCAGGTCCCGCAAAAATCCCGATCGAAGAGTCGTCGACAAAGATGTAACTCGCGGCGAGCGAGCCGCCCAAATAATTCACCCCGCTGCCATTCATGGCCATCAGCAGATCGCCGCGAATTTCGACCAGGAAGCGCCGCACGTCCCAGGCGTGACCCAGGCTAAAGGCCCCCAGGAGCGATTTATCGCCGGGGGGATTGAAGAAGGGGTACCCTGCGCCGACAAATACTTCGGCTCCGCTGATAGATTTGATGCGCGAAGGAGCTTGTTGCTCCTTTTCCATAACGGTGCCGCGCTTGGCGGTGTTCTCTACCGACTTGCCGCTGGCGAGCGCTTCGATGACCCGCTTAACGGCGACATCGATTTCGCCGAAGCTGGCAGCCTTCGCTTGTCGCGAAAGGCTAGGGCTGCCGGGCCGGTCGAGGTTAAGTTGAAGAATGTAATTCGTGTCGAGCTTAATGAGTGTGCCGGTGATGGTGCCTTCGTTGTCTTTCTCGACGACTTCAAAGCTGCCTTCGTTTTTAATTTCGGCTCGGATGAGCGCCTCCAGCACATCTTGATCGCTGTCCTTCGTGCCTCGCGTGTAAATGTCCTCTAATTTTACTTTGGTCGCCGCTTGCACAGGCGTGACGACGAACAAGACGCCAAGGCCAAAAAGGAGCGAAAGCAATAATTTCAGGTTCATAAATTAACACCAATCAAAACGCGCCGTGAAGTGACGCAAAACTTCGGGTTTGTAGGTAAAGCGCACGCCACGCAGTTTCTTGGCTTCCGCCCGGAAAGCCGTGAAGGCCTCGACGACGTAGTCCATGTGTGACTGCGTGTAAGTGCGGCGGGGAATGGCAAAGCGAACGAGCTCCTGGGAGTGCGGAATTTCGGGGCCTCCCGCCTGCGCGCGACCAAACATGACCGAGCCAATTTCGCAGCCGCGAATGCCTGCAAATTCGTAGATGCCCGCAGCGAGTGCTTGTCCCGGATACTGGCTCAGGGGAATGTGGGGCAGGAAGGCCGCGGCATCCACGTAAATGGCATGTCCTCCGGGTGGGTTAACGATGGGAATGTCGGCGTTTAGGAGCGCCTCGCCTACGTAGGCGGTGCTACGAATGCGGTAGCGCAGATAATCTTCGTCGAGGGCCTCGTAAATACCCACCGCAATGGCGTCCAAATCGCGGCCCGCCAGGCCGCCATAAGTAGGAAAACCTTCGGTGAGAATCAAATTATTGCGGCAGGCTTGGGCGTGTTGCGTATCGTTAAGGGCCAGAAAGCCGCCAATGTTTGCCATGCCATCTTTTTTGGCCGAGACGGAAATAATGTCCGCGAGGGCAAAAATTTCGCGCGCAATTTCAATTGGTTTGCGCTCGCTCTGGCCAGCTTCGCGTTGCCGAATAAACCAAGCATTCTCCGCAAAGCGACAACCATCCACAACGAAGGGGCGAGCATATTTTT
>JAFEAR010000093.1 GCA_018266335.1 Bdellovibrionales bacterium | reverse complement strand
GATCGTTCTCTATATCATGGGCGGCGAAGTGATTCATGATTTTGCGTTGGCCATGAGCATGGGCATCGCGTTGGGAACCTATTCGAGCATCGGCGTCGCGCTGTCATTGGTCTATGTCATGGAAGAATATCGGAAGCGCCGTTAAGATGAAAGTCAAAAAATTTCGTCTTAAACCACGCTTGCCGACGGTGGGCAAGATATTAAAAGCACTGCTGTCGGTGAAACAGTTGCCCGCTGAGCTTGAGCAGTCGTTGCCGGCGGAGTCCGAGAGTTTTTTGGAACATGTTCAACCCGCTGCGTTCTATCAGACGTGGGGGAAAGGTGAGGTGCCCGCCGCTTTTACAGAAATTTTAAAGAAGGCTGGTATCACCAAGCCCGTGGCCGTAACAGCGTTGGTGGCGACCATCGGGCAGGCTCCTGAGGAACGATTGTCGCAATTGCTGATGAGTGGAGAAACGCAATCAGCTCAGGTGGTTACCGCGTTCGCTGAAGAAGCGGCCGATCTCTCTATGAATTTTATTCTTCGACTCTTGGCCGATGATGCCAATGGTGATGGTTGTGTGATTTCTGAACCAGTGTTGATCAATGACACATCGTTGCTGGCGGAAACCCTTACATTGTTGGAAGCTGCGCAAGACGGAGTGACCGTCGATACTGCAGAGCATCTGTCGCCGCGATTTACGCGCGTGGCGATCGCTGGATGGGCTCCCATCTCACGTAAGCGTCCATCAACCACCACCGCGAAGAAAAAAGCCGCCTGATCACGCTTGCCCATCGGCTGGCCGGTTTTATCGGCGCCGGATACCTTCGGTTCGTTCGCTTTTCTTCCATTACATTCGGATCGGATCATCCTCAGGCGTTGTCACTCCGTCGGACGGGAGCCGCGTGCATCTACGCTTTTTGGCACAACAAACAAGTTTATTTGGCTGTAGAGCACCATCATGAAAACGTCGCGGTGATGGTGAGTAAAAGCAAAGATGGAGAATATATCGCCCAAGTGATGCAGCGGTTGGGGCTCATCCCGGTGCGCGGTTCGACGAGCAAAGGGGGCGACCAAGCGCTGCGAGAAATGATCAATTTGCTCGAGACAGGGCATCAGGTTGGTTTTACTCCAGATGGACCGCGCGGACCATTGCACACCGTCCATGGCGGCGTCGTGTTTGCGGCGCAAAATACGAACGTGCCAGTTGTGCCCACCACCTATATCGCCACACGCAAAGTCACTTTTCGAAGCTGGGATCGCTTTATTTTACCGCTGCCTTTTGGGCGTGTGTTGGTTGCTCATGGCATGCCGTTCCAGATCTCACCTGAGATGCCGGCCGAACTTGCGCGACAAACCATTCAAGATGCGCTCAATGACAATGAGAGACAAGCCGACACCGTTTTTGAACAGGCGCCGTCCTGGTTTGGAGAATTTTTTTCTTCAATCGTGTTCGGTCTATACGGATTGGTGGCCATCATCATGGCCCCGCTGATCGCATTGATTGTATCGATTGAGTTTGGACTTCAACGGGGATTAAAATTCATCGATGAACGGTTTTGTGCACCGACTCGATCGGCGATGGCACCACTCTGGTTTCATTCCTCGTCGGTGGGTGAATGGCAGGCCCTAAAGCCAGTGTTGCGCGAGCTGAAAAAGATTTGGACGTCTATGCCTCCGGTGATGATCACCGTGAGTACGCCCGAGGCTCGTCTCTTGGTGGCCAAGGAAGAACCGACGGCCACGGTTCGCCTGTTACCAGTTGATGTGCCGTGGCTTATGAATCATTGGATGCGCCGCGTTAACCCACGGGCATTGGTTCTGGTTGAAACTGAAATTTGGCCGGCCATGATTCGCGCGGCTTCGCATCGAGATATTCCCATCACAGTTATTAACGGCCGTTTGTCAGAGCGATCCACTCGACGCTGGTTAAAGGTAAAGCCTCTGATTCAACATTTGATGTTCAAAATCACGATGGTGTTTGCGCGCGGGCCCGAAGACGCGGCTCGATTCGCTCAATTGGGCGTCGTTAAAACGCGGGTCAGTGGAGTCGGTAATACGAAGATTGATAACGTTGATGTGCAAGCGACCGCGCCCATTTTTACGTCGAAAGTCCCAGTTCTCATTGGCGGAAGCACGTGGCCTGGGGAAGAAGCCATGTTGATTTCATTAATATCTGAATTAACGCCCATCCAGGCCCGCTTAATTTTGGCGCCGCGTCGTCTTGAGCGCGTGATGGAGATCCGAGAGCTCATTGAAAAACACGGATTATCGTATTCGCTCTATAGCGAGATGAAGGAAAAACCAGTTTGGGACAGTGCTGTATTGCTGGTGGATACGTTGGGCGATTTAAAGAAATTGTATTCATCTGCGCATGTCGCCTTTGTGGGCGGCAGTGTTTTCCCGCACGGCGGACAAAACCCGTTGGAGCCGGCTGCTGCAGCGGTGCCAACGGTCTTTGGGCCCTCCATGTCTAATTTTCGAGACGAAGCGCGAGGTCTGCTTGATGCGAAGGCCGCTTTTCAGGAAGCGGATGAAGCGGGTGTCTGCTCACGGCTAAAACAATTACTTACGTCGGCATCCGAACGGGTGTTGCTGGGCGCTGCCGCTTCCGCTTTCATCGATCATCAACGCGGAGCCTCGTTGCGTGTCGCGCGGCGATTGTGTGAGCTGCTTGGGAAGACATAGACTCTGGTTATGAAGATCCTTGTTATTCGATTTTCCAGTTTGGGGGATGTGGTGCTTACAACAGCCATTTTCCCAAACTTACGTGCGCACTGGCCTCAAGCTGAGATTTCGGTTTTAACCAAGTCGGCTTTTGCTCCTGTGTTTGATAACAATCCACATGTAGATCACGTCTGGGTTTTTGCGCCCGAGCAGCAAAGTTTTGGTGATTTGATTCGCGAAGTAAAAGCCCAAAACTATGATGTGATTATTGACTTGCATGGAACGCTCCGATCCTGGATGTTGCGTTTGTTTGCGGGAGCTCCTTTAACCGTCGCTGTCAACAAAGAAACGCTGGCGCGCAATTGGCTTGTTTGGTTTAAACAGCCAGCTTCCTCGTTGAGTCGATCGGTTCGTGAACGGATACTGGATTGCCTCCAACCGCTCGATGTTCCAGTGGTGTCATCCGATACACAGCTGTTTCCGAAACATGCGGATCAAGTCCTCGCGTCTTTCGACATCAACCCACAGGCTCAATTAATCGGTCTCGCGCCCGGTGCTCGATACAACACGAAACGCTGGCCCGACGACCAATTCGCCGAAGCGGGAAATCGTCTCGGTGCGTTTAAAAATTCACAGCTGTTGGTTCTTGGGGATAAGAATGATCAACCGGTCGCTGAGCGAGTGTTTATGGGATTAAAAGTACCAGCAAAAAATTTGGCGGGATGGACATCGTTACCCGAGCTGTTTGCTGTTGTGTCGAAGTTGTCATTGTTGATTACCAATGATTCCTCTTTGTTGCATATCGGTGAGGCCTTAAAAATTCCGCTGGTTGCCATTTTTGGACCCACCGTACGCGGTTTTGGATTTGCGCCTTATCAAAAGACATCGCGCGTTGCCGAAGTCATCAACTTGCCGTGCCGACCTTGCACGTTGCACGGAGGCGAGGAGTGTCCGCTGAAACATCATTTGTGCATGAAGGATGTCGACGTGAATGCGGTGCTTTACACGGCAT
>JAFEAR010000092.1 GCA_018266335.1 Bdellovibrionales bacterium | reverse complement strand
GTTTCAACATCGGTATGCACTACTTCCTAACGCCGGCTCTCTCGGCGGGCCTTTTCTATAAGGCCGACTTTGACCTCATCCGTGGAACCTTGCCCTTCAAGGGCTTCGACGTGTCCGGACGCTGGTATCCGTTTGGACAAGGAACTTACACGTCTCGGCGTTCTGGCGGCACCTTGCTGGAATTCCACGAAAACTACGCCGTTTATGTGGGAGCTGATTTCTCCGAGCGAACTTATTTCCTGGCGAGCGACGGAACTTCGAACACCTCAAATTTGCCTTCCTCGACGGATGTGCTCGAGGGTGGCTATGCAGCGGCCAACGGTGGCGTGGGCATCGATATTCGCATGTCGCGCCATTTCGAGATGAACTTCGAGGTGATGACCACGATGTTCTCGTTCTCCGGTACGGATAAAACGGTAAAAATTTCCTCGACCATGTTTAACACGGGCATCAACTACGTCTGGTGAGCTCGTCCGACTCCTGTTAAAAGCTAATCATGCCTTCACGCATTTTGATTACCGGCGCGACGGGTTTTTTGGGCAGTGAGATTTTTTGCCGTCTCGTTAAAAAAACGGACCCCGAAAATTTAGTCCTGCTGGGGCGCCGAGTGCCGGACCTCGAAAAGGGGCTGCTGGCCGATCGCATGCGTGACCATGGGGTAGATGCTGCCCTCGTGAAGCGAGTGCGCTTTGTGCACGCTGATTTTATGGACGAAGCTGCTTTCCGAAGTGCTCTCGAAGGTTTGGAAGGTCGGGATTGGACCGTAGTGCATTTGGCGGCGCTCATTCATAGCCAGGGCGAAAAAAAGGTGCAGGATCGGGTCAATACCGGCGTGACTCGCGACCTCCTCGAGTGGCTCAATTCGCGGGGGGGACATTTTGTTTACGCCAGTTCGATGGTGGCCTTCGGTGGCACCAAGCAGGGCATCTTCCGCAGCGAGCGCGATTTCGGAAAGTTTCCGCGCGAGTCGCGGGGGTTTGATTATTTCACGAGCAAACGGGATGCCCATAATTTTGTGGAGCAGAACGCAAAGGTACCCGTCACGATGCTTTGCCCCGGTATCGTGCACGGACGTTTAGAGCACTACAAAGATTCGCGCTCGCACCTTAAAGCTCTGCGCGAAGGCACCCTCAAGCTGGCGCCTTCGGGCGGATGCAATTTGGTGGCGCTCGATCACGTGGCCCGTAGTTTTGTGGAGGCGGCACTCGATCCCAACCCTCCGGCCAAAAAGTTGTGGCTGTTGGTGGATAAGAATTTAAGCTACCGTGATTACTTTGCACTGTACGTATCGCTGGCGCGTGGCTCGCGCGCCCAGCGCATTAAAATGATTCCTGCCTGGATTGGACCCGTGGCCCGTACGTTTCTGCGAATTTTTAGTTTGTTCGGATTGTATTCTTCTTCCCTCGAAGGTTTAGCGCAAGGATCGCTTTTTTTGTATTTTCGCTCGGAACGCGGTCAGGCCGGCGGAACCTCGCTCGAGGATTCTATTCGCGCCTCGCTACGCAAATGAACACCTTTCTGGACATTGCCGATGTGCGCGAAAAAATGGCGCGCGTGGATGCTGATTTGCATACTGTTTTGCTGGGCGTAGGCGATCGCCGCGTTCCGCTGCAACCCGCGCGCGATATTCGCGTGCAACCGGTGCGGCAACACCCGGATAAGGCCGCCCTCCACTTGGCCGAGGGTCAGGCGCGGTTACTGCACGATTTGGCGAGCATCGAACTGCAAGCGCTGGAGTTGGGCATGCGCACGCTGCTGGAGTTTCCGGACGCACCCCCTGCGTTTCGACACGAGTTGGCGGATATTACGCGCGGCGAAGCGCGGCACTTGCAACTTTGTTTGGACGGAATTCAGGCGCTCGGTTTTCAGTGGGGTCATTGGCCCGTGCACGTGGCGCTATGGGACTGCGTGGGAGCGGGCGAGGGCTTGCTGGATCGCATTCTTATTGTGCACCGTTATTTGGAGGGTTCGGGCCTGGATGCTGGCGAGTCCATTCAACGGCGCTTGAGCGGCGTGGTGGCCCCGCAAGCCGACGAAGTAGTGGGCGTGATTGTGCGGGAGGAAGTGGACCACGTGCGGTTTGGCTCCGATTGGTACCGAAATCTTTGTGCCGCGGCCGGCCTGGATGCGGCCGATGATTTTGAGCCCCGTTTGAATGCTCTGCGCTACAGGCTTCCGCGTCGGATGGAGGCCCTGAGTCGGCCACTTCGCTCGGCAGCAGGTTTTACCGACGCCGAATTAGACTGTCTGGATCGGTTGCGTTCTGACCGGCTGCGCGAGGGCCGCAGGGGCGTCAAATAACCAACGCCCACTCATCGGAATTCCGCTTTCCACCGATAAGCTAAATAGTGAAAATCGAAGCGCTCAAGCGGCGTCGGGTTACGACCTCGCTTAAATTATTTCTATTGGCGGCCCTGACGGGTTGGAGTGTCTTCAATTTACAAATTGTTTCGCTTTTAGGTTTGATCGACCGCGCAGGCATTGAGGTTCTTCCGGTACTCATGTTGCTGCAGGCCGGAATCTCGTGGGGCTTGTTGCGACTCTGGGGTGGCCGAGCGCAGAGTTCCCCGCGCGCCTTCTTTGCGCGCATCATTGCGCTCGGCTTCGGAGTTTCGGTTTTTGCGCATTCGCCAGCCATGCCGTGGGTGAACGCCATTGTTCCTGGCTGGTGGGTTTACGGGGTGGTCTTTATTTTTAGTCAGCTCGGTGTTTCGGCGCTGCGCTTGAGTTTGCACGTTACTTTTTCGCGCCGGGTTTCGCTCCTGAGCAATCCGCAAATTTCCACGCAACTCGCGATTGCGGAGGAGGGCGGACTTTTCTTCGGCATTCTTTGCGTGATGGCCGCGCAAGCGCACGAGAACGTTGGTTCCTTTGCCGTGGCGGTGTTTCCTTTTGTGGGGTCGGCCTTTGTGCTCGGTGCTCTTGGCCGGGAACGCCGGGCTCCCGCTCCGTCGGTGGCGGCTTCGAGCCACCAGGAGGCGCTCGCCAAAGAAGATCGGCGGCGACCAGCCTTCTTCGGTTGGTTGATTGCACTCTTTTCGGCCGTAGCTTCGCTCAAGGCCATGCAATGGTTTGGCATGGCTTACGGATTGTCCGAAGCCGGCCGGCGTGGCGTACTGCTCGTGGGTCTTTATTCTAAACTGGGTCTTATTCAGTCTGGTCTTACGCTGACGATTTTGATGGCTTCGTTTAGCTTTTCTAAGCGCATTCCTACTTGGGGATTGGGATTTAGAATTTTGCTGTGGGCCCAGGGCCTCGGTGCAGCGGCCTTGGCCTTTTTCCCTACGCCCTACGCACTGATGGGTGCCGAGGTGATGCGCAAAGTTTTAGAGCACGGCTTTTTGGGACGCTCCCTACAGCTCCTCACTTCCACGTTACCCGAAGAGCATCGGCTCGAGAGTCGGCATTTTATGGAACGTTGGAGCACCACTTCGGGCACGGCCATTGCGGGCGTGCTCGCGTGGTTCAGTGTGAATGGTTATTTGCCCTTTCCCATGCTCTGGGCGTGTATGCTGGGCATTGCCCTTTGTGGTTTGCTTTTGAAACGGCGAGTTTTTGATACGCTCTGCGATTTTCACGTAGCGCATTTACGGCAATCGAATCTCTCGGGTGTTTTGCAGGCCTGTCATTCGCTGGCGAACCCAGATTGTAAGCGTCATCACGCCGCGCTCACGGGAATTCTGGAGCGCAATCCGCGGCCTATCGTAGCTAAAAGCCTGCTGCGTGCATTGGGCAGCATGCAGCAGCCGCGTGTGGTGCCGTACATTCTTAACTATATCGATGCCGATCGCGAAGACATCCAGCTAGCGGCGGTGCGGGCGGCCAAAGCTTATCCGGGGCACCAGGTGAACTTCTTCTTGCTTCGCAGTTTGCGCGAGATGGTGCGCGCCGAAGTTCCGGTGCGAGTGAGCGTGATGAATGCGTTGACCGAGCGCTTGGGTCGCTTAGTGGTGCCGTACTTACTGGAAGTTCTGGAGTCTCCGGCCAATGAGCGGGCGACGGCCAATGCGGTTGAAGTCCTCGGTGGCTTAGCCGATGACGGCGAAGAGGGTGGTATTCGCGATTACCTGGCCAAGTTTCTTGATTCGTCGTACGCCTCGCGTATTCGGGCCAACGCCATCGTGGCGCTCTACCGCGATAAACAGCACGGTACGGCGGCGCTCGAGGCCTTCGATCGCTTGCTCACGTCCGATTCGGAAGAAGATCTGGACACTTCGGCTTACATTGCCGGCATGCTCAAATTACGCGGCCACGAAAGTTTTATTTGGGAGCGCAGCGAAGCCCGCCATCACCAAAGCATGACCTTGCTTGTGGCACTCCTCCGCTTAGGAAATCCGCGGGCGGCGCGGCTATTGGCGCGGCAAGTGGTCGGCGATAACGAGGAAAAGGCTTTGGACGCACTCGTGCGTTTGAGCGCCGTAGACCAAAAGACGCGCGCCGAGGTGCTCTACGAAATTTTGGAAATTTCTTCGCAGTCGCTCGACACCGTTTTGGTGCGTATGCGTCGTTCGCAGCGCGACTTTGAAATCGATCGCGAGTTAATTCGCGAGGAAGCGCATCGTTTGGGTTACGTGTTGAACGAAGGAGAAACGCCCGAAGTCAAACCGATCCTCAAGGAGGCGGCGTGAAGTTAAAATCCATAGGCCTCATTTTGTTGGTATGGAGCGCCACGGCACAAGCCGTCATCAAGGGTGTGGTCAGTAAGGGGGATGTTCCCGTTTGGCCTGCTCCGTCAACGCGTGTGCGTCCGTTGGGAATTCTTAAGCAGGGCACTGTGGTAGAAGTCGTGTCCCGCACGGCCAATGCGAATTACGTAAAGATCAAAACCGTCAAAGCTTCGGGCGGGACGGCCATCGGGTACGTGCGCACCGGCGATTTAGAGTTTTTGGAAGACGACTTGCCCGCTAATCGCGAGCGGCTCACTCGGGACGACGACGATGTGCTGAATCGATGGAGTTTCGGTGCAGGTTTGTCGGGTTATTCGTCGGGCGGAGTTTCGAGCTACACGGTGTCCGCAGATTTGCGCTATCTATGGTCGCGGTGGACGGAAAGCATTTTGGGTCTGGATTTGTCCTTTGCGGACTCGCAGACTCTCTTCGGGGGGCGCGTAGCGCAGCGTTTGTATGCGCCGCTCGGTCGTTACCGCCCGTATCTGCACGGTGGATACCGCTTAGCGAATTTTAAAGATTTGAACGCTTCTGCCATCGAAACGGGAGCTGGTTTGCAGGTTGTGTACGGCAACGGATCGAGTTACTTCGAAGTGGGTGTGACTTACCTTATTCGTAAACCCTTCCAGGACAATGTGGACAACGCCTTCATCCTTTCGGGCTCCAGCGGTTTGCGCTTTTAGTTATGACGAACTACCTCACGCCTCCGGCCTACGCGCAGCTGCGCGCTGAACTCGAGTCGCTCCTGAACACGGAGCGGCCCAAAATCGTGCAGGCCGTGACGGACGCCGCGGCCATGGGCGATCGATCCGAAAACGCGGAGTACATTTACGGCAAGCGCCGCTTGCGCGAGATTGATCGCCGCATTCGTTTTTTACAGCAACGCCTGGAAGCCGTGGAGATCGTCGATCCCCAGAGCGTAGACACCAGCAAAGTAAGTTTTGGTACCTGGGTGCAAGTGGCCGACGAAGAGGGAGGCCATGCGTGGTACCAAATTGTGGGCCCCGACGAAATCGATCCAGCGCAGGGGCGCATCACCTTTTCCTCGCCCCTCGGTCGCGCCCTGCTTGGTAAAAGAGTGGGCGACACCGTCACGCTCGTGCGTCCTAAGGGCCCGGTTGAAGTGGAAGTGTTACAGATCACCCGCAGTAAGGGCAACTAGGCCCCTATGCGCGTGACTTGTAGTCCTTTTGTCTCAAATACGAGACATTCGTCGAGAGCCCGTAGCGTCGCGATAATCGAAAATAGTAACCGTAAGGTAAAGCCTGCGGGCTTCAACGGTCTGGCTTTGCGATCACGTGCCTGAAAAGTTCCAGTTTTATTTTGTGGTAGGTGACTTTATTGTTGACGCGATTTCGCTCGTCGCAGGCTTCTCGCTGCGAGCCTTCTGCGCGTTTTAAATGCGTGCGTGATTTTGCTCTGAATTGTCGCAAAAAAGTGCTCTTAAAAACCTATGGTATAGCTTTTGGCATGAACACGATTCGTGCACTGAAAGATTCAGAATTGCTCTCTGCCACCAAAGCTCTTGTGCAAAAAGAGCGTGCGGTTACCATGGAAGTTTTGCGGCACCTGCAAGAAATTGAACGGCGCAAACTGTTTGCGAATCTCCGTTATCCTTCGCTTTTTGAATACGCCGTGCACGAGCTGGGTTATTCCGAAGCTGCTGCGGGCCGGCGGATTCAGGCTATGCGGCTTATGACCGAGCTGCCAGAAGTTGCTCCCAAGATTGAGTCGGGCGCACTGAGCCTTAGTAATATTTGCCAGGCTCACAGCTTCTTTCGGGAAATAAATAAGGCGCAGCCCGAAGTGGCTTTGAGCCGCGAACAGAAGACCGAGGTGCTGGCACAGTTAGAAGATAAATCAGCTCGCGAGGGGCAGCGTATTTTACTTTCCATTAGCCCCGTTCATGCACTCCCTCGGGAGCGCGAGCGGATAGTAAGTACTGAACATTCGGAAGTTAACTTTTTAATGAGCCAAGAACTTAATACTAGCCTTGGCGAAGTTCGGGCCCTTTTGGGAGAGCGGGGCGCGCAGCTGAGTCTGGCTGAACTGGTCACCGAGATGGCGCGGCTTAGCAAAGAGCGGTTGCTGGAGCAGCGCTTCGGCAAAAACCGCGTTAGGCAGACCACAGCCAAAATTGAAGAGCCAAGCACGCATCAGGTTGCGACAGCAGGCGATGATCCAATTCAAATCTCCGCACCGATAAACTCCGACACCTCCACTACCGACGTCGGCAAAGCGCCGCGTCAGCGCACTCGCTACATTCCTCGCGCAACTAAGCATGCGGTCTGGCGCAAGGCAGAGGGCAAGTGTGTGCGGTGTGGGTCTACGCACCGGCTAAACTTCGATCACATCCAGCCCTT
>JAFEAR010000091.1 GCA_018266335.1 Bdellovibrionales bacterium | reverse complement strand
CGCGAGGGGCAAAGAATTTTACTTTCCATTAGCCCCGCTCATGCACTGCCCCGGGAGCGCGATTGCATAGTGAGCACTGAACATTCGGAAGTTAACTTTTTAATGAGCCGAGAACTTAAGGCTAGCCTTGGCGAAATTCGGGCCCTTTTGGGTGAGCGGGGTGCACGGCTGAGTCTTGCCGAACTGGTCACCGAAATGGCACGGCTTAGTAAAGAGCGCCTGCTTGAGCAGCGCTTTGGGAAGCATCGCGTGCGGCAGACCATGGCGAAAACTGAGAAGTTGGGCTCAAGTCCCATTGAGCTGGATGCGGATAATGAAATTTCGTCGCAAATCTCCGCACCGCCAAACTCCGGCACTTCCACTACCGACGTCGGCGAAGCGCTGCGTCAGCGCACTCGCTACATCCCGCGCGCGGCTAAGCACGCAGTTTGGCGCAAGGCAGAGGGCAAATGCGTGCGGTGTGGATCCATGCACCGGCTGAATTTCGATCACATCCAACCCTTTGCCCTGGGCGGCGACTCGGGCCCGGAAAACATTCAGCTCCTCTGCAGTTCATGTAATCTTAGGCGGGGGATTTTCCCCCTTGGTGCGGCGACTCTGCGGCGGGGCTGAATGCGCTCGAGAGTTTGGTTAGAGCGAGACCAGGGACTGCGCTACGGAGTAGGCTTCGCTGGCCGAGATATCCCGTAAGCAGCGATGCTTCTCGACCGTGCACTCGTGCAGACCACACCAACGTTTTCCGTTGGGCGAAACTTCGGTGCGGCACTCTAGTCCTTCGCGGAAAATTACCGGATGTTGCTTTAAATCGTAGGGATGCCACTCGAAGGGGTTTTCGGGGCCGAAGAGCGTCAGTGTGGGGACGCCGAGCGCCACCGCAGCGTGTTTGGGACCCGAGTCGTTGCCCACAAAAACTTTGGATTGTGCGAGGACGGCAAAGAGTTCGCGCAAAGGTAGATTAAGTTCCGTTTGCAATTGGCGTGTGGGCACCAGGCGCCGTAGCTCTTCGGTCAGGTGTTTTTCGTTGGGGGCCCCGAGCGCGAGCACGGAACCCTTGGTTTCGCGAATCCAGCGCTCGGCAACTTCGGCAAAATAACTGATGGGCCAAATTTTGGTGGGGCGACTGGCGCCCAGGCCAAGCGTTAGGAGGGGGCCGTTCAATTCGCGTTCGGCTAAGTAAGCCGTGGCCATTTTAACTTCGTGTGGACTCACATACAGCGCGGTGGGCGGAGGTAATTTCGGCAAGCGCGGAAGCTTCAGTGCGCGGAGGGCATCGAGGTCGCGTTCGAGAATGGGTTTGAGTTCGCCCTTGCCGGGAACTTTCAGTGTAGAAAAGCGATTCTTCACGCGGTGACCGTGAAAATGGTGTGCTCTCTGGCGCGCGCCCGCGAGGCGCGAAATAAGCGCGCTCGTGCCGCTCGCATGAAAGTTAATGGTGGCGTCCCATTTTTCTTGCCGCAGTTGGGGGACCAGCCCGGCGAGTTCGCGCGTTTTTCCCCAGCGCGGAGAATTCCAACGCTCGGGCGCCCAGCTCCACACACGCGCCACGTGCGGATTGTTGGTCCACACGGGTGCCCAGCGGGCGGGCACCAGCACGTGAATGTCGGTCTTGGGGGCGGCGGCCTTAAGCGCGGCCACGCTAGAGGTCATTAGGATAGTGTCGCCCAGGGCGCGCAATTTAATGAGTAAGTAGCTCAGGTGAGAATTCCATTGCGTGCGGCCCAGCTGCGAAAATCCAGACCTAGTTGTTCGAAAGATTCGATGACAAAAATGTCTTCCTGCAAATGCCAAATATCGTAGGGTTGCACGGCCACTTTATCGATCACGAAGGGATGGCGCCGCGCTTTGGGCCCCACGCAGAATTCAAGTTCCTGTGGCGAGGAAGTCGATCCCGAGCCATAGGCGCGCACCCCCTGGTGGGTGTTGATGAGGCCAAACTCCACCGTGAACCAATAAATGGTTTCGATTTGCTTTTGAATGGGATGGTCGTCCGGGTAGCGCTCCCGCGCGTTAACGGCGCAGTGCCCGAAGGCTTCGAAGAATTCGGTAAAGGCCGGAATAGTTAGTGTGGGCGTGTGGCCGAAAAGGTCGTGGAACATGTCGGGCGCAGGTGTGTAGTCGAGCTCCGAACGGGCCCGAATAAAATCGGTCGAAGGAAATATCTTACGCGCTAGCAGGGCGAAGAATTCTTTGGGGTGCACCAGTCCGTCTACGCGTAAAAGTCTCCAGCCGGTGTGTTTTTCGATGACGGCGCTAACATCGCGCAAACGCGGCAAGCGGTCCTTAGGAAAGTTAATGCGGCGCAGACCCTCGTTGAACTCCTGGCAAGCAAATTGGGGGGTCAGAGTTTGTTGCTTGGCGAGCAGCAGCGCCCAGGTGCCGTGCTCCTCTTGGGTGTAGGCCGGCACGGGGACGTTTTCGATGGGCCGGTCAATGACTTCACAATACTGTGTCGTCTCCATAAAAAACGAGTTTACTCGATTTTGGTACGAAGTTCTTTGCCCACCATGATCATGTAACGAACCATGCTCCAGTAGCTGAGGCCCACGGAAATCCACAGCAGCACCAAGCCCATTTCGTAGCCGGGAATAATGCCCAGGCTCTCGATGGGCTTCCACGTGTTGCCCACAATGAGGCTACCCATGCCGATCATTTGAAAGAAGGCTTTGGTTTTGCCCATGCGACCCGCACCGAAAACCAGTCCTGCCGAGGCGGCGAAGGCCCGCAGGCCCGTAATGAGGAACTCGCGGGCTAAAAGGAGCGTGCCTAGAGTGGGGCTCATGCGCTCATGGCCGCGTGCGACCAGAAAAACAACCACGACGCAGAGCAGAATCTTGTCGGCAACGGGATCCATGAGTTTCCCTAAGGCCGATTCTTGTCGATAATGGCGGGCGTACCAGCCATCCAGAATGTCGCTGAACCCGGCGAAAGCCAGGACAAGAGTGGCGAGCCAACGCTCGTCTTTGACGATGAGGATGGCCAAGAGCGGCAAAACAACAATGCGAGAGAGTGTCAGCGCATTGGGCAGGTTTACAAGCCGCTTACGGGTCATGGTAAGAGGTGTTTAGCATGAAAATTCTTCCACGGATAAACGTTACGCAGTTCTTCGCGCTTCTTCTGGGCCTTGCGGCCTGTTCCCAAACCCCCACGCCCAAGCCTACGCCGGCTCCGGCGGTTCCGGCGGCGCAAGCTCCGGCTCCCGGCCCCGTGGCTCCGTCCGTCGCCTCTGCGGTGGGTGGACCCGGCAAGGTGGTGGTGCTGTTTGTGAGCGATCTGCACGGACAATTGCGGGGCGACCCCGTTCGGGGCGGTGGCTACGCTCGGTTAGCGGGTTACATTAAAAACGAACACGCCAAGGCCGATCTCACCACCGACGTTATTGCCGTGATGGGTGGCGATGCGCTGGGCAAGAGCGGTCTGCCTTGCCGCAAGACGGGCGAAAAGGCCTGCGTGCCCTTTCTGAAGGACATGGGCATTGATGTCGCTTCTTTAGGCAACGGCGAGCTCAAACGCTCGGTGGCCGAACTCAACGAACTCATTTCGCTCTCGGGCATTTCTTGGGTGGGAACGAACGTCACGCCTACGGGCAAAGTTCGTCCGCTTTGGCAGCGTTCCTTTCATTACCGGGGACCGCGCACCGGAGCTGAATTTGAATTCATTGGCTGGACGACGCCGCCCTCGCCGGGCGAGGTGGATCCGGTCAAAGCCGGCTACCGCGTGGAAATGTCCACTAAGAATCGTTGGCCCGAGTGGAAGCAAATCGCTTCGCAGCGACAAATCTTTTGGATTACCCACCAGGATTGGGACTCGGACATTAAGCAACTGGACGACGCGTGCCGCGAACTGGGCGCAGCGAACTTGGCTATGCTTAAGGCGCACACGCACGAAAATCGCGAGGACCGTAATCACTGCGCGCCCATTTTTGAACCGGGCGCCTTTGGTGAGCGATTGAGTCGCGTGGTTTTTGCGCGCACGGCCGCCAATGCGCCCTGGAGTTTTGTATCGCACGAATTCGTAAAACTCGACGACACTTCGCCACGCGACACGGTGCTGGCGAAGAAAATCGATGACCTTTATAAGTCGGTGGCCCCCGAGGCCGACGAAGTTGTGGCGCAAGTGGGAGCAAGTCGCGATCGCAACGCTACGGCCCAATGGTTGGCCGATACGCTCAAAAAAGTTTCGGCTGCGGATGTGTCCTTCGTGAACATGGGCGCAGTTAAGTCGGGTCTCGATACGGGTCCCGTTACGCGCGAGCGTTTGCTCACCACGATTCCCTATGCGGCGGATCCCCTCATGGGCACGGACATTTCGGCTACGGAACTTGGCAAGGCCATGTGCCAGGCGGCGCAGCGTTCTAAAAATGCTCTCGACGACGAAGGTGCAGACCTCGTGCTCTCGGGCGCGCAGCTCGTGGGCGCGGGGACGCCCGCATGTCACCTGGAGGGAGCGCGCCACGCCCGCGTGAAATTGGTGTTGAGTTCCTACTTGGTCAAGCGCTCCGCGCGTTGGCTGGGCGTCGACCTCGCTCCGCGAGCCTTCAAATTTGGCATGGATACCGAGCAGGCCATGATGCGCGGCCTGCAACTCGGAGGCCATAATCTGTGAGGGTTTTTTCGAACTTCGCGACCACCATTGACGGCAAAATTGCCGATCACCGCACGCCCCACAAAATGCTGGGAACGGCTGCGGATCGCGAACTCATGATGGTGCTGCGCCGCCAGTGCGATGTCGTCGTCGTTGGGGCCAATACACTGCGGGCATCGCCGCGACCGATCTACGCTAAGGCCGTCAAGGGTCGTAAAGCCCACCGGCCCGTGAACGCGGTGGTAACGGCAAGCGGCGTGCTCGATCCAGATATGGAGTTTTGGAACTCACCGGACACGATTCGTTTCGTATTCACCACGAAGCGGGGTTTTGCGGCGGCGCTGGCGAGTGCGCGGGACCGGGCCTTCGTGGTGGAAGCGGGTGAGGACATCGTGGAGCCGCGCAAAATTTTGGCACGCTTCAGGGCGTCGGGTTTAGATCGTGTGTTAGTGGAAGGCGGCGGAGAGCTCGTCGCAACCTTCATGGCCGAAAAGCTAATCCAGGAAATGTTTGTCACCGTCACGCCCTGGGTTCTGGGCGGACGCGATAATCCCACCATGGTGGGCGGAGAAGGCCTGGATCAGTGGGCCCCTTTGGAACTCGTCAAAATGAAGCGCCTCAAAAATGAGATCTACTGCCACTACAAGGTGCGCGGAGCTCGCCGTGTTTAGCGTAAAAATTCAGGTGGACTATGTAGACACCGACGCCATGGCCGTAGCGCACCATGCGAGTTATTTTCGCTGGTTCGAGCGCGCCCGCGTGGAGTGGATG
>JAFEAR010000090.1 GCA_018266335.1 Bdellovibrionales bacterium | reverse complement strand
CAAAGTGGGCGGTCAGGCCGTGGGCAGAATCGGGGCCCAGAGCTCGAGTTAGTTCGTCGATGGGGGGAGGCGCTGCGTCCGGCAAGCATTTGTTCAGAACCACCATCTGGAGTTCGGGCAACTCCCGGGCGGAGAGTTCTAAGCCCAATAGACGAATTTCATCGAGGGGATAGGGCTCCAACAGGCTCACTCCTACGAAGCGCGTGCGGGGGAGTCTTACCCATTCTTCGATCGCTTCGGCCGTCTCGGTAAAGATTTTGTGCACGGGCTTAAGGTTGGTCAACAGTTCACCGAGTTCGGCCAGAAAACTCTTACCTAAAAAGTTTTTGAAGATCTCAATGGCCTGCTGGCGGCCAGAGCGCAGGATTTTGGAAAAGAAGCCGCTCTTCTCCTCGGCGCCGTCTTCCTTTACGAAAACTCGCAGTACGGATTCATCGAAGAAGCGAATAAGGTGTCGCGGACTTTCCAAAAAATCGAGTGCGTGGCGCGAGGGAGGAGTGTCGAGCACGCAAACGTCAAAATCGCCGCTGCGTCCGAGCGAGAGAACTTTTTCCACCCCCAAGTATTCTTCAATGCCGCCCAGTTGGCTCTGCAAAATTTTAAAGAGGCGGTTGTTCAGAATGCGCTCCGCCGACTCCGGTTGCGAAGAATACTTGCGCACCAGATCTTCAAAGGCGCCGCGGGCATCGAGCCACAGGGCCGAGAGTTTTCCGCCATTGGCAAAGGATGTCACCTCGCGGGGGGAGTTAGAGAGGCTCTCTAGTCCCAACGCCTGTGCCAAGCGGCGCGCGGGGTCGACCGTAATAACGGCTACGCGCAATCCGCGCTCGGCCAGACCCAACGCCAGGGCGGCCGCGGTGGTGGTTTTGCCCACGCCGCCGGCGCCGAGCACGGCGATGAGTTGCGCGGCGGGGGCTCCTTTTACCGAGCTGGTCATTGGGGCAACTCCTTCGCGAGTGTGCGCGCAATAACGGCCGGATCGTCCGAATAAATTTCGGGCAGGAGCCAGAGTTTAGATTTCGTCGCTACCTGCGTGCGGAACGACTCGATGAGGGCGAGTTGGTCGCGCGCGCTCTCGCGTTCGAAGGCAATTTCGCGCTGCCATTCGGCGTTCGCGTTGCAAGTGCCGCTTTGCTCGGCGCGCGGCGAACAGCGATTCATCACGAAGGCGTACGAAGCCAAATTCATTTGCGCCAGGGACTGGCTCATGTCGAGCGTTTCGCGAATGGGCAATTCTTCGGGGGCCGTCACCACGTAAACTTGCGTCTGCGTGGGATTGCGCACGAAGCGCATAATTTCCGAGGCCTGTTTAAAAATGAGTCCGCTGCCAAAAACTTCCGTAAGCGCGTTGGTGCTCTTGAAGAGCATCAGACCGTGTCCGGTGGCGGGACCGTCGACGACCACGTGTCGCCAGGGCTCGCGCGATTCTGGCACGCGGCCCACGGTGGCTTCCCAGTGTATTTTACCCAGTAGGACGGCGGGTTCTAAACCGGGGCAGACGTCGATAAATGCCGCCACAACTTTGTTTTCGAAGACCACATCGACGAGCCGTTCGCGCAGCGTGGACGTGGCCGCGGCGAAGGTAGACATTTGATCGCCCAGCGACAGCAGCAGACTGAAATATTGCCGAAATGTTTCTTTCGGCAGGAGTCGTGCGCCCCATGCGGCAGGGAGGTCGGGAAGCACCGTGTTTTCGTAGGGCTTCGGCCCCTGTAATCCGCAGAGTTGTAGAGAACGGCCCGAGCCTTGAACTTCGAGCAATAAAACCGGACCCTCGCGGCGCTGGGCAAGTTGCATGGCCAGCGCCGCGGCAAAAGTAGATTTGCCCACGCCCCCTTTGCCCGAAATAAAATGCAACTGCGCCATCGCTTAACTTTCCTGCGGGAAGGGAGAGCTTTCAAGGATAGAAGTAACGGATTCGATCACTTGACGATCCGCAAGAAGACCCGCGTGGCCGATCTTTTCGAAAGTGACGTTGTGCGTATAGGGGAGAAAAGTGTTTTTGCGTGGGGTGATGATGTCGAGCGGGCCGCCGCGCAGGTTCCAATAATCTATTCCGGGGGGCAGGGGCTCTTCGCGCAGGCGGCGCATGAAGGGGCTGGAGTCGGTTAAATCCTGCAAGCAGCGCGGGAAGGGCAGACGGTAAAAAACATTTCCCTGGTGAGGAACACCCAAAAAAATCACCTGATCAATGAGTTGGGCAAAAGTGGGATCGAGCAGGGCAGCTCGCACCACCATGCCGCCCAGGGAGTGGGCCACGAGGCGTACTTTGCGACTTTGCCCCTGAATCAAACGCAAACGGTGCATGCGCAGCACTTCGTCGCGTAGTTGGGCAATGAGTCCCGAGAGCGAGTCGAGGCTTGTCCAGAGTTCAATCGTACGCACCAAGCCAAAACCGCGCTGGCGCAAGGATTCTTCCAGTCGAAAAAACGCCGAAGAGTTATGAAACACTCCGTGCACCAAAATGACGGGTGCTTCATGCGAAGGCGATTCGAAGGGTGGTTCTGCGGGGGCTTTGCGGCGCACTTTGGCCAGTCCCCATCCGAGCGGATGAAAGGTGACCACCGAAAGAGTGTGGGCCGTTTCGTTTAACCAGCGCCGTAGCATTTTAGCTGGTCCCCAAATTCCGTAGACTCAATTGGTGCGCGACATTTTGGGCTACCTGCAGGAAGGCGGCGCTGGCGGGATGCTGGGGATGGGCAACGACCAGGGGATGGCCTTGTTCTGCCCCTAGAGTGATGTCGCCATCCAGGGGAATGCGGCCCAAGAATGGCACGCCCCGGTCGAGCGCGCGTTGTTCCGTTCCTCCGCTCCCAAAAATGGAGCCGCTCATGTTTTCTACGAGACCCAGCACGGGCACTTTCATTTTCTCGAACATTGCCAGGCCCTTGATGGCGTCGAGCAGGGCTACGTTTTGCGGTGTCGATACAATCACGGCCCCGGCAATATCCACCGAGTGAATGAGCGACAGGTGAACGTCGCCGGTGCCGGGCGGTAAATCGACCACGAGGTAATCCAGGTCTTCGCGTTGAGGGTTGCCATCGCTGCCCACCCAATCCACTTCGAAGAGCATTTGTTCCACGGCTTTGCCGATCATGGCTCCGCGCCAAATGACGGCTTCGCCTACGGGCGCAAAAAAGGCGAAGGTCATCACGGGAATGCCGTAGGCTTCGACCGGAAGAATACGGCCGTTCTTTACGAGGGGAGCCCGTTGCAGTCCCATCATGAGGCCCAGGGAGGGGCCATAAATGTCGGCGTCCAAGAGTCCCACGCGGGCGCCGAGTCTTTTAAGGGATAGCGCTAGATTCACAGCTACGGTGGATTTGCCCACGCCGCCTTTTCCGGACCCGACGGCCAAAATATTGCGCACTCCGGGCACCCGTTTTTCGCTTTTTTGTGCGACTACTTTTGCCGTCATGCGAACGTCCGCTTTGTGAACGCCCTTTAGTTGCTGGATAAGGTCCTGTGCCTGTTTTCGAAACTGCTCTTTGATGGGGCAGGCGGGGGTAGTGAGTTCAATGTCGAGGCTCACTTCCGAACCCAGGAGGCCCCGTTTGACGTGAAGATTTTTAATGAAGCCAAGACTCACGATATCTCGGTGGAGATCGGGGTCCTGAATGGTTCCTAGAACCTTCAGCACCTGTGCTTCTAAATCCGTCTCTGATGCGGTGCCCATGACGGGTCTACATTGCCCCGCTGCACCCTCTCTGTCCAATCCAAGTCATGGTAGATTAGGCGCAACGTCTATTGGAGGACACAAAGCATGGCATCTAAATTAAATCTGGCAATCGTTACACTCCTGGCCCTCGTTTTTACCGGCTGCGCCGAAAAACAATTCACGCAGGGCGAATACGACGATCCCAACGAGGTTCGGCTCCTGGACGACAAGTTCAACGAGAGCGATGCGAGCCAGTTGGCCGAGGAAATGATCAAATCCATGGCGGCTCACCCAATCTTTGTGGATTCCAAAGTTCCCCCCGTAGTGCAGGTGGAGCAAGTGCGCAACAAAACCTCCGAACACATCGACACCAAATCCATTACGGATTCTATTCGCACCGCCCTCATCAAAACGGGCAAAGTGCGTTTTGCTAACAAGGAAGACCGCGAAGCGGTGCAAGGCGAAGTTGATTACCAGTCCGATTCCGGCCGTGTGCGCAAAGACACCCAGAAAAAACGTGGCGGCGCGATTGGCACGGACTACGTGTTGACGGGCGACTTGGTGTCGAACGTGCAGGA
Source organism: Bdellovibrionales bacterium (assembly GCA_018266335.1). The sequence goes on along the minus strand of JAFEAR010000090.1, from coordinate 179,406 downwards.
AGTCGGCAGCAAGAAACTTATTTTCTACAAAATGACGCTCAACCTGACGAACGTTACCACGGGCATTATCGAATGGTCCGAGGAAAAGCCCATTCGTAAGCGCTTCAAAAAACGTGCGGTTGGGGCGTGATCGTCAGATTTAGACTCGCCCTTTCGATTTGCGCCTTCGCCCTGCTCACGGCATGTGCGTCGGATAAGTATCTTTCGAATGCGGGTCATGCCGCCTTTGATAAACGGGACTGGACCAAGGCGGCCGAGGCCTTTGGCAAGGATGCCAAGGTTTCGGGCGCCAACCAGGTGCTGTTCCTAATGGACGAAGGCGTGTCGCTCTTCGAGGCGCGCCAATATAAAGAAGCCATTGATGTCTTTCTGAAGGCCGAAACGCTCGCCGAAATTAAAGATTACACCAGTATTAGCGAAGAAGTGGGCACCCTGGTTACCAGCGACAACGTGCGCGGTTACAAGGGCGAAGACTTTGAAAAAGTTTTAATCAACGTCTACCTGGCGCTCGCCTATTCGGCACAGGGAAATATTGAAGACGCACAAGTTGAGGCGCGTAAAATTAACCAATTGCTTTACCGTATGATTCACGAGGGCAAGCGGAACTACCAGGAGTCGCCCTTTGCGCGTTACCTGTCGGCCATCCTTTGGGAGTCCAGTGGCAACTACAACGACGCCTACATTGATTACAAAAAAACCTACGAACTCGAAGCCACCTTTCCGGGCGTTGGCTCGGATCTCATCGCGATGGCGCACAAAATGGGCTTTCGCGATGAAGAGCAGGAGTGGAAGAAAAAGTTTCCGTCCGCCAAGCCTCGCGATGCCGAGTTACCGCAACCGCTGCGCACGGCGCCCGCGGCGGGTGAGTTGGTGGCGATTTTTGAAAAGGGGCGAGGCCCCAAAAAAATTCCGCGCGACGGACGGAATGGAGATTCCAGTTTGCCGCGCTACATTCCCCGTTACTCCGAGGTGGCGCGTGCTCGTTTGAAAATTAACGGACAAGAGACATCGTCTTTCGTGCCAGCCCTGGACATCGTGGGAACCTCCACCCGGTATTTAGAAGATCGTGTGGGGCGCATGCTGGCGGCTAAGATGGCGGGCGTGGCGGTGAAGGGTGCCTTGGCCTACGGTGTAGCCAAACTCACTAAGAGCGATGATGCGGGAATGCTGGCCTTCATTGCTATGCTCGCCTCCGACCGGGCCGATCTGCGGGCCTGGCAAACGTTGCCGGCCGAACTAGAAATTGCGCGAATTCCTTTGCCCGCGGGAACCTACGACGTGCAGATGGATATTTTAGGTTGGTCGGGCGAAGTGATTGCTACGCGCAGTTATCCGAAGCTCGATATTCGCGCCGGAAAAAAACAATTCATTGTTGGTCGATAACGGTTCGCATCGCGTCCCAGCGACCCAATCGCTCTAATTCTTGCTGACAAATAATGGCCCACGCTTCGTTCGAAGGCGGGTGAATTCCTTCGCGTGCGAGTCTTCTAAGCAAGGGGGCCATGCGGCGCTGGGCCACCCAGAATTCGTCGTACAGCATCCAGCTCACGGGGCCTCCGCGGGCAAAGAATCCGGACTCGGTAAAATTCTTCAGGCTCCAATCGGGAGCAAAGGGCACCGTGCGATGATCGACCTTCCACGCGTTATTTCGAAACTCTAAAACTAGGTACTGCGCCTCGTGCTTGCTTTGCATGGGAAGGCCCACGCTGCCGTTCACGATGAGGAGTTTGTCTTCCCACTCCCTCGTCCAGGGCTCGTGGATGTGTCCCGATACGATGACCTTTTCGGGGCGAGCGCGCAGGGCGGCCTTCATTTCGTCATCGAAAACCATCATGTAGCTGCGATTGTTCGCAACGGGCGAAGCGTGGCAAATGTATAGGTCTTGGCCGCGGGGGCCGGGGATCGTCATCGAAAAGGGCAGTTCGCCCATGGTGCGAATTTCCTCGGCGGAGAAGAGTTCCGCTACGACGCGCACGGGTTGGAACTGCGCACCGGCGCGGAACGGATCGCGTGCGGGCTGTTCCGTGCAATAGACGAGGTAGTCTTCGTGGTTGCCGCGCAGAAGTGGAATTTGTAGGGAGCGTAAGCGGTCCCACACTTCACGCGAGCCGGCCAAGGGATTTACGATGTCGCCGGCACAAACAATGTGGTCGAAGGATTCTTTCTCGAGCGCCTCCAGAACGGCTTCCAGCGCGCCCAGGTGGCCATGAATGTCGGAAAAGACCGCAACTTTCACGCCCCCGACTCTGCCAGAGCGTAGAATGAGAGTAAACCTTGGGTTAAAACCAGTTCTCTATGTTTGGACCCATTCACTCCGTGATTTTTGATTTCGATGGCACTCTCGTCAACAGCATGCCCTCGGTGATTAAGGGCCTCGGTGAAGCCGTTACCCATGGCTCGGGCAAGATTGTGCCTACCGACGAACTCGTTAAAAGCTTCGGGCCGGCTCCGCTCGATGTTTTGCGTTTGTGGGTTCCCGCCGAAAAAGTGGAGAGTGCTTACCAGCATTGGATTCATTTTGAACGTTCTCTGGGCCCCGAACACTGCGTGGTGTTTCCGGGGGCCGCGGAGATGCTCAAAATTTTGCACGAGCGCGGCCTGCGGCTGGGTGTCTTTACGGGCCGCGATCGGGCCGGCACGCTGCGCATCATGCAGCACCACGGCTGGAAAGACACTTACTTTAGCGAAGCGACAATGGCCTGTGGCGACGACGGCTTGCCCACCAAGCCCAATCCCGATTCCCTTGTGCACCTAATGAAAAAAATGAAAATAGATCCCGCCACAACCCTCATGGTGGGCGACCATCCCTACGATGCCATGGCGGGTCGGGCCGCGGGCACCAAAACGGCCGCCGCCCTGTGGGATCTGCCGGCGAGCTCCCAATCCGAGCGGGCGCGCTTCCGGGACGGATGGAAGAAATGGGACAATGTTCCCTGCGATCTGCGCCTAGAGAGCCCTGGCAGCCTAGTTGAGTGGTTAGGTTTTTCGACCTAAATTTAGGAGTACCATGAAGTTCTTCAAAAACATCACCCTCATGTTACTCGTCAACGTGGCCATCGTGGTCACCATTTCGATCGTGCTCAATCTGCTCGGCATTCAGCCCATGCGTTACGGTTCGACTTACGACATGCAAAGCCTTCTGGCCTTCTGCTTCGTGTGGGGCATGGTGGGTTCTTTCATGTCGCTGTTGCTCTCCAAGCGCATTGCGAAGTGGATGATGAACATTCAAATTGTCGATCCACAATCCGCGCAAGGTACCGAGCGCCGCGTGTACGACATTGTTCGTCGTGCGGCCGAGCGCGCGGGATTGCCGTGCACTCCCGAAGTGGGCCTCTATGAATCGCCCGAAATGAACGCTTTTGCCACGGGGCCGAGTCGCGGCAACGCGCTCGTCGCCGTGTCGACGGGGCTCGTGAGCGCTATGTCCGAATCCGAACTCGAGGGCGTGCTGGGGCACGAAGTTTCGCACATCGCCAATGGCGACATGGTGACCATGACGCTCCTGCAGGGGGTGGTGAACTCGCTCGTTATGTTCTTGGCGCGTATCGTGGCGCAAATCGTTTCGGGTGCGGTAGAGGAACGCAGCCGTCGTACGGTGCGCTTCTTGGTGGTGATTCTGAGTGAAATTGTTTTTGGCTTGGTGGGCGTTATGATCACCTCTTGGTTCAGTCGCCGCCGCGAGTACCGCGCCGATGCGGGTGGCGCACGTCTCATGGGCCGTGAAAAAATGGTGGGAGCTTTAGAAGCTCTGCGCGACCGGCAACGGGTGTTCGATCAACGCGCACCCGAATTGCAGGCCTTTAAAATTTCTGGCCGCACGAGTGGCTGGCGTAGTTTTATGATGTCGCATCCGCCGCTGGAAGAGCGCATCGAAGCCCTCCGTCGCGGTACTTACGCGGCTTCGTAGATGTCGGGGGCTTTGTTGCTTCGGTCGGCGCCTACAATATTATTTCAAGGCGGCGGCTTCGAGGGCTTGGAGTGCAGCGGCGCTTAGTCCGCGGGTTTGGTAGGCGCGGCGCACGGCCTGCAAAAACATTTCACTTACGGGTCCGTCGGTAGAACGGCGGGTGGGGTTGGTTACGAAGGCCGTAGCCGCAATGATCTCGTTGCTCTCCGGGAGTTGCACCTGCACGGGAAGTTCCACGGCGCTTCCGGTAACGACCCCTTCTTTGTGCTGCACAATTCCCCAGTGAGCATCTTCAATTGCCAGGAGCATTCCTTCTACCCGTTTACCGGGAGCAGGGGCGAGGCCCAGCGCGCGGCCACCCCAGAAGCGAGACGGAAAGTCGAAAACCAATTCTACGTCTAGTGCCTGGCCCAAGCGGCCAGCGGGTAAGGTGTAGTGCGAAAAACCGTGCTGGTTTTTCCACACGTCAAAGGCCTCGGCATCAAGGGCGCTAGAGTAAGCGAAGTAGTGGCGCATTAGTCGCAAATATTCTCGCCGCCATCAACGCGAATGACGTTGCCGGTGACGAAGTTACAGTTGGGTAGGGACAGCGCGACGATCGTGCCGGCCACATCTTCGGGGGTCGTGAGACGACCGAAGGGATTGCGCTTGGTGGCAGTCTCTACCATCTGTTCGTTGCCCGGAATTTTGCGCAGGGCGGGAGTGTCTGTCACGCCGGCCAGAATGGCGTTCGCCGTGATTCCCTTGGGCGCGAGTTCCAGTGCAATTTGGCGGCAGTAACTTTCGAGTGCGCACTTGGCGGCACTCACGGCGCCGTAGGCGGGCCAGACGCGGCTGGATCCGGCCGAAGTCATAGCAAAAATGCGGCCGTTCTTGGCGAAGAGATCGTGGGCCACCAAATCTTGAGTCCAGTAGATGAGGGAGTTTGCCATGACGTCCATGGTCATTTCGATTTGCGCCTTCGTCAGATTTCCGTCGGTACCGGCGGACACGAGCGGTTTGAGCGCGCCGAAAGCCAGGGAGTGTAACAGTACGTGCACGCGGCCCTTGGCCTTTTCACGGATGGTCGCCACAACCTCGCCGCGTTTGGCGTCGTCGGCAGCGTTGATGTTGAAGAACATAGCCTCGCGGCCCTTGCTGCGAATGGCGGCTTGAATTCGATCGGCATTAGCTTGTGTGGCTTTGCGGTCCAGGTGGACGCCAAAAATATGGAGGCCGGCTTCTGCGAGTCGCAGACAAGCTGCTTCGCCGAAACCACTGGAGGCACCCAAAACCAAAGCCCATTTACCGTCAAAATGTTCCTTCATGCGCCCCCTTAAAACATGGCTCCCGAGCGACGTCAAAACACTGGCTTTCGGCGGCGCTCCCTATGACGGATCATGATGGGAAGGAGGGACGATGTTCGAAGTACCGGAACTTGCCAGCGGCAATCCGCAGCTTCAGAAAGCCATGAATAAACTCGTCCAAGTTGAGGAGAAAGGCATCCAAAAACTGGACGCGAAGAAAGCGGCTTTCGACAACAAACTCAAACTCGTCAAAGACCTTAAAACCAAAGCTACCGAAGCGCGTGATGCTGTGACGCCCTTTAAAACTCCTCAAGATTTTCGTGAACTTGTAGGGACTAGTTCCGATCCCAGCATCCTGAACGTAACCGCCGTGGATAAATCCAAAGCGCAAACGGGCAACTACGATATTGAAGTGGTGCAGCTGGCCAACACGAACACCATTTCGACCTTTGGCTTTCCCGATAAGGATCGCTCCCGAGTGGGGGTTGGCTACATCACGTTCGACACTCAAGATGGAAGTAAAGACGTTTACATTAGCTCCGATAACAACACCCTCGAAGGCGTTGCGAACGCTATTAACAGCGCCAAGGTGGGCGTTCGGGCCCTCGTGGTGAACGACGGTTCCGACGCCGACGAACCTTACCGACTCGTGATTACGGGCGAAAAGAGCGGCTGGAAGAACGAAATCAACTGGCCCGACTTTAACCTGCTCGATGGCGACATGGACTTCGATATCGATCGCAACCGCGAAGCGCAGAGCGCGATTATCAAGATCAACGGCGAACCGATCATGGTGGACGACAACAAGGTAAAGGAGCTCCTACCGGGTGTGACCTTCGACCTTAAAAAAGCCCAGGTGGGCCAAGTCGTAAAAATGGAAATTAAGCCTGACTACGAAAAAATCGAAGGCAAGGCGAAGTCCATGGTCGACAAGCTCAACGCCGTGTTGACCTTTATTCAGAATCAAAACCAACTCGATAGCAATAGTCGAAAAGACCCGTCTAAAGCGCTCGGTGGCGATTCGGTATTGCAATCTTTGGAAAGCCAGTTGCGTACCACAATTCAACGGACGCAAGGATCGCTCGACGATACAACGATTCGCCAGCTCAATGATTTGGGTATTTCGTTCAGCCGTACGGGCACGCTTACTTATGATGGCAAAAAATTTCAGTCCCAACTCGAAAATCACTTCGATGAAGTCTCGGCTTTCTTTACTGGCGATAACAGCGCCTTAGGCGGCCTTGCGAATTCACTCGCTAACTTGATGGATGGGGTGGTTCGTCGGGGTGATGGTATGGCCACCATTAAAGAAGAAGGTCTTCAGAAGCAGATTGATCGCTTAGCCAAAGAGCAAGAGAAGAAAACCGAAGCTGCTCAGGCGCGAATCGATCGCGCGAAATCGCAATTTGCCCGTGTAGAGTCTGCCATTCAGCAGATGCAAAACCAAAATGCCGGAGGCGGGGTCGCCTCCTTGATACCTGGAAGATGATGAGGGGAACTAGATGAGTTACGGTGCGAAGTCCTACAAACAGACGGCCATTAAGACGGCAACGCCGGAGCAGGTGTTGTTGATGCTCTACGAAGGAGCCATTAAAGCCGCTAAACTCGCCAAAACTCACATCGAAAAGCCCAACGTGGCCGAAAAATGCAAACAAATTACTAAGGTTCACGACATCGTCGTGGAACTCAACACTTCGCTCGATCATTCCAAAAGTCCCGAGGTCGCTACTCAGCTCGCTTCCTTGTACGAGTTCTGCACCACGCAGCTCCTGAAGGCCAACATGAACAACGACACTGCGGCCCTCGACAGCGTGATTAAAATTCTAACCACGCTGTACGAAGGCTGGGTAGCCGCCGTGGAAGAAGTACGTAAAGCGAAGCAGCAGATGGGGAAAACATGAGCAAAAAAATTAAACCGGCTGACCTCCTCGCCAAACTCGAGCACCTGGATGCTCGTTTGTTGAATGTGTGGTTGCAAGACGAGCCGGTTCTCACGGACGAAGAGCGCTGGGATATTTTTGCCACCCTGTTGGAGTCCCGGGTGGGGCTGTTGAAGACGTGCCGCGATGCGGGCGTTGCCCTGACGGATGAAATGTGCGTGCCTCGCTGGCTCGAACGTCTTTCGTCCTCGCGTTTGGCTATCCGCCGTCGCGAAATTCGCCATCTCGAAGAAGAGCGCCAACTCCGTAAGAAGGTAGGCGTTTATGAAACTGTGGCCGCTCTGCAACCCGAGGAAAAATGACCAACATGAGACCCATTGAGGCAGCCAAACTGTTGTACAAAAACGGCTGCGAAGAAGAGGCCTGTGGTTTACTCGAACGCTTGTGGGAAAATCCCTCCCTGCGGGGCGAGGATGAATTTCCGATTTTTTGCGCATTGATGGAAGTTTGGGCGGCTAAGAATCGCAACGGCGCGCTTTCGTTCCTGGAGTCCGTTATTTCGGGCGAGGGCGAGTTGCATGCTTTTTGGGAGCGGCGTTCGTTAGCCGAACAAGCCACACTGCTGGAGTGGCATGGGCAGTGCGCCTTCGTGGCGGGCGATAAATCGGCGGCCTTTTCGAGCCTGACTCGCTCGGCGAGTCTGGGGCGGGATACTTCTATTTTGTGGCGTCTCATTGGGACCATTCACGTAGAACACCAGGAATTAGAACTGGGCTTGCGCTACATTCGCCGCAGCTTGCAGTTGCATCGTCAGCTGGAACTGGATTTGCTGAGTGGGAGGGAGCATCCCATGGGCTTTTTTATGGGCCGTCATCCGCTGGGCCTTTCGCAGGCCCCCGACGACTACCTCCGCATTCTTCTGGATGTCATGAAATTGGCGAAAAACCAGAAGAACTTACGCTGCGTGCGCGAGCTCGTGCTCGAGATGATTCACCAGACCCCGGGAGACGAGCGTCTGATGAAGGTTCGCGTGCTCTTAGAAAAGGCCATCGTGCAGGGCGCCCTGATGCCTATGCCCAGCGCGGCACCCCAGGAGCGCCGCGTAGCTCAAAGTGTGAACAATCCTCGAGGCTTTGCAGCCTTGTTCCGGTCCTGAGTTTCCTATGACTCGCCGCCTTCTCGGGCGGCGATAGTTTTTCAAAAAATCTTCTCAATATATTTTTTGGGCTGACCGATAGGTTCTCTGAAGGGATGGAAAATCCCTTTTAGGAGAACAAGGATGCTCGTACTGACGCGAAAAATAGGTGAGACGATTGCGATTGATGATCACATCAAGATCACGGTCGTTCAAATCAAAGGCAAGCAGGTGCGTCTCGGTATCGAGGCACCCAAAGAAACTCGCGTTTACCGCGAGGAAATCTATAAAGCGATTCAAGACGAGAACACGGCCGCTACGCAGTCGATTTCGGCCGGATTTCATCGACTCAAGTCCGAGGTCAAAAAGACCGGCACTTGAGTCTTTAGTTTAGGAATGAACGAGATTCCAGGATAGGAATTTCGAGCGCAAGCCAGGAGGGTACTAAAATGAGTAACGTAACTACCGACAAAACCCCGCGTACTATCGCCACCACGCGTTTCGGCGACGTGGAAGTCACGGCTGAGCACTTCATTGAATTTCGCGACGGGATGATCGGATTCCCCCACCTCAAACAATACGTCCTCGTCGAGTCTACCTCGATGCCACTTCTAATGTGGTTGCAGTCCACGGAGAATCCCGCGGTGGCTTTTCCGGTAATGGAGCCTTGGTTCTTCCGTAAGGACTATGCGCCGAATCTCGGTGAACCCGAACGCTTGTGCATCAAGTTGGAGCCGAACGAACGCAGTAAAATGTTTGTGGTTCTCACCATCCCTCCGGAAATGACCCGCATGACGGTGAACATGAAGGCGCCGGTGGTGATTAACTTGGATCAAGGCCGGGCGGTGCAAATGGTCCTTGCCGATAAAAACTTCGAAGTGCGAGTTCCGGCGCATGAGTCGTTCTCCAAAGCAATTGCGAGCTTTACGCTGAGTCAGCCTACGGAGCGGGATATCCCCGCGGTTGCGACGGAAGGCGATAACTGGACCGCAGTTAATGTGAAGAAGGGGGCGACAACGGAGAAACTGTTGTCGATGGACGCATGAAGGGCTGGAAAGCAGCCCTGGCGCTGAGCAGTGGCTTTTTAGTGGGCACGCTCATTCGCGCCCAGCAAACACCGGAATCGAAAGCCGCAGCGGCGGAATCCACTCCGGCCGCGGCTTCCGAGAAGCTCGAAAAAACGCCGGTGAGTACTCCGGCCGCCGATAAGATCACAGTGCCCACGCGTACGGAGGTGAGTCGTCCCGTTTCGTCGCTCACTCCCGTGTCCGAATCTGATGTACCCGTTGCGCCCGCGAAGGTGGCCGAGTCTCCGCGCAAGACCGAGGCTTTGCCGATTCTTTCTTTGGGCGCGGCGCCGCCGTCCTCTTCGGAGCTGGCCGCCGCCGCAAAACTTTCTAAGAAAGTGGTGAGCAAAAAGGCTGTCCGTAAGCGAGTCGTGGCGCGCAATCGTAAGCGGAGCGCTCCGCCTCGTATGCCGGCCTCCATTGGTGGAACCACTCCCTTGCGGGATCTGCAGACCTTCAGCGAGGCGACCTCATTCGAGGCTATGGTTCGTGATCGGACTACGCGTGCGAATCGCGATCCGGCGGCCTTTACTCCCTCGGCTCGAGTGATTGCGGTGCGGCGTGAGCTTGGACTTACCGATGCCGATGCGAATGCAGCGCCGCAGGACATTATTCTTAATGCCGGTTCGGAGAGCGGATTAGATGAAGGTATGGTGCTCAGTGTGGCCCGTAGCGTGCCCATCCTTGATCCCTACCGCGAGAATCAGCAGAAGCAGCTGGAAATCGAATTCGCCAAAATTAAAATCGTGCGTGCCGAACAGGGCCTAGCCGTGGCGCGCATGGAAAAAGTAGAGTCGATTCGTTCCGGACTCGCGGTGGGAACCCGTGCCGTACTGATTGGCGACTACGTAGGCAAATTTACTAAGTAGTTAGTGCGATTTCTTTTCGGCCGGAGCGTCGGATTTTTCTTCGGGATGTACGAAGAGCGAATTTAGCGGCACCACTTTTTGTGGTTTGCCCGTTTGCACGCAAGTTTGGGCGGCCAAACAGAACTGACGACTCGCCAGAAGATCTTCCATTTTGGTTTGTAAATAATTCCCCATGATCGTGCGATCGTAGAGGCGTTCCATGCGTTCTTTCTTAACGCGCAGATCGTCGATCTTCTGGTCTAGAAAAGAGCCGTGCACATCGGCCAGTGTTTTCATGGGACTTTTCAACAGCGACTCGTCCAAACTCTTGAGGGCCGCATCATATCTAGCGAGGGCAGCATTCGCTTTAGCCTTGTTCACTTCGTTAATGGATCCCTGCGTGGCGGCCAGAGCACTCTTCACTGCATCCGCTTGGACTTTTGCGGTGAAAGCTTCGACCGTCTTCATACGTAACGGAATGAGCTGGCCCTGTACGTCGGAGTAAGTTTTGCGGGCGGAGGCCACGCTGTCGGCCACTCGTTTCATGTCGGGGGCAATTTTTACGCCTTTCTCAATGGCGCGTTGGTATTCGTCGGCCATTTGTTCGCCGCCTAGGTCACGGTAGACGCTGTCTAATTTATTACCGGCGTCGCCGTAATCTTTGTCCCATTTTTGCCATTGGGCGCCCAAGTTGGCGTGCTTCTTCATGGTGGCCGTGGCGCCATTGAGCATTCCGGTAAGCCAGTCCATGCCCATTTCGAGGGGCCCTTTGCCAGAGTTTTTTACGGCATCGATGGCCGCTTGCTGCCGATCCTGAGCGACGCTGCTTTGAGCTAAGGAAGCCTGACTGGCGCCGAGCGCCACTACGAGTGAAAGGTTGGTGATAAGTGAATGGTTCATGGCTCCCCCTTATGAGTCTCTTTCAGCTTAGGGGCTGAGTCTGGGGCAGTGGAAGTCAGGAATCTGACGATCGCTAAATTCCTATTCGCTAATTGATATCCTTGTTGCCCTTAAGAATGGGAATCTGCAATTGCGAGGGGCGATCGCTGGCTTGAATGTAAAGTTGCATGCGCGAGGTTGCCGCCGGAGCATCGCCCACGAGTCCGTAGCGGCGGCGCAGGATATCGCCCAGGGTGAGCAGGCAGGGACTCAGATGGTGCATGGGATCGCGCTGCGTGTAATGGACAATTAATTTAGAGAGCGCGCGCTGAACTTCGTCCTTGGGAATCGTGGCAATAAGTTCCGGCGACGTAAGCAGGAGGGCTTCGCGTTCTAGCTCGGAAAAATACAGCAGAACGATTTGTCCCTGCAGGTGTTGGTCGTGATCAAAGAAATGGGCCTTGGCCCGGTTGGCCACGCGATCGCGAATGGCTCGGGGAGCCATGCGGTTAATAAAGAAGCGACGAAACGCGAAGAGTGTCGACCCCAGGGCAAAACCCAGCAGCGGAATTAAAATCAGGTCATCAAAGTCGATTCGCGACCGACAAAAGTATGACACCAGAACTCCTAGGCTCAGGCCGAGGAATGAAAGTAGAAAGAGCACTTCGGCGTAGAGGTCGCTTTCGCGGGCAATCACCACCACCATGCTTACGCTGAGTCCCTTTTGGGCCTGCGTCAGCGTGGCCGAGAGCTCCTCTTGCCATTCTGGCTTCCAGGGTGCGATGCCCAGCAGGCGTTCGAAAACGGATTTCACAGCAGCTTACGCCGAGTCCATCCTGACAGAGCGTCGATGCCCATGACGAGAACGACGATCGTGAACAGCACGAGGGAAACGTTTTGGTACTGGAAGAGACGTTGGTACTCAGTCAGTAAGAAGCCGATACCGCCTGCGCCCACCAAACCTAGAACCACGGCACCGCGAATGTTCAGTTCAAAGCGGAACAGAGTGTGGCTTAGGAAATACGGCAAGGCCTGGGGCAGAATGGCCCAACGCAAAACCTGCAGTCGCGACGCGCCGGCGGCCTCGAGGGCTTCGATGGGGCCTTTGTCCACGCCTTCGACGGATTCGAAGAACATTTTGCCCAGCATGCCCACACTATGGACGGCCAGTGCGAGTGTGCCCGCGAAGGGCCCCAGACCCACCGCCGAAACGAAGAAGGTGGCCACGATGATAGCGTCGATGGAGCGGTTAGCGTTGAGCAAAAAGCGCACGACCGAAGCCAATGCCCGCTGGGGCTTGGTCTTCATGACGTTGGAAGCGCCCAGGAATCCGAAGGGGATCGAAATAATGGCCGCAATGATCGTGGCCACGAAGGCCAGTTGAATCGTTTGCAGCGTGCCGTCCCAAACCTTGGGGAAGATCGAAAAGTTGGGTGGCCACATTTCGGCGATGTAGTTCGCCATGTGCGCGCGGCCTTCAACGAGTTTTTCGAGGTCGAATTCAACGGCGCGGCTGCAAGAAATGAACAGCAGTACGGCGACAAATAAAACGAGGTATCCGGAGTAATTGCGTAGGGCTTTCATTACGACACCGCCCCTTCGTAAACTTCGTTGAGTGCGGCCGCATCCAGCTTAGCGATGGGGCCGTCGAACACCACATGACCTTGGCGCATTCCGATGACTCGCGTGGCGTAGCGCCGAGCATGATCGAGTACGTGCATATTCACGAGCACCGTCATTTTGCGTTCACGGTTAAATTTTTGGAGAAGTTCCAACACGACTTCAGAAAGTTTGGGGTCGAGGGAGGCCATGGGTTCATCGGCCAGAATGATTTTGGGATCCTGCACAATGGCGCGGGCAATGGCCACGCGTTGCTGTTGTCCGCCCGAGAGCTCATCGATGCGAGCGTTGTGCTTTTCGTTGAGTCCAACCGAGTTGAGGGCTTCTTGAGCTAAACGGCGTTCCGACTCCGGATACAGGCCGAGCATGGAACGCACCAAGCCCACGTGTGCCAGGCGTCCGTGTAGAACGTTGTCCAGCGCCGTTAGGTTCTTCACCAGGTTGAATTGTTGAAAGATAAAGCCAATGTCGCCGCGTAGTTTTTTTAATTCCGCGCGGGGCATGTTGCGGAGATTGTGGTCGAGCACTTGTGCCTTGCCGCCCGTCAGGTCGATGGTGCGGTTGATGGCGCGCAGGAGGGTGCTCTTGCCAGCACCGGAACGACCGATGATGGCAATGAACTCACCCGCTTTGATGTCGAGATCGATGGTCTTCAGACCATGAAAGCCATTCGGATAAACTAAATCCGCGCCTTCGAAGTGAATAACGGACATCCAGGGGCTCCTCTCCCAGTTACTTACCGGCTCCGATATTATAACCAAGTTTTTCGGCCGCTTGGCGCAGCGGAGCATATTCTTCTGACTTCGCCGGAACGAGACCTTCAATGCCGTACAAATCCTTAAGCGCCTTCAGGCCTTCGGGCGTTTGGGTGAGCGCCTGAATCGCGTCGCGAATTTTGTCTACGCGGGTAGGATCGGCTTCGAAGAAAGCTTTGGACACCGAAACCGTGTCGCTCGGCATGGGCGGGGTTACGAAGACGGCTTTCAATTTGGGACCGCCCTTGGCCATGTTCTGGGTGTACTTGGTCCAGCTGCCGCCGCTGCCCTCTTGGTCATCCGAAAAGGTGGCGGCCACATCCACGGTGCCGTTCATGACGGATAGCACGGCGGTCTCGTGGCTGCCGGCAAAGGTTTGACGCTTAAAGAAGGTGTCGGGATCGATGCCTTTTGCGATGAGCACGGATTTGGGCAGAATGTGGCCTGAGCTCGAGGTGGGATCGGTCCAGGCAATGGTCTTGCCTTTGAGGTCTTCGAGTTTGTTGAGCCCCGAATTTTCGCGCACGATGAGGGCCGAGAATTGGCTCGCCTTGCCGTGGCGTACGGATTTCAGCAACACATGGGCGCCGGCCTTTTGTTCTGCGAGCACGAAGGCGAAGGGAGCGAGCCAACCGATTTGAACTTGGTTGCTCTTCATGGCTTCTACGAGCGCCGTGTAGTCGCTAGCTACATAAACTTGAAATTTGAGACCCGTGGATTTTTCGAGCATGTCGGCCAGAACTTTTCCGTTGGCCGAGACTTTGTCGGTGCTTTCGGCCGGGGTGAACCCCATTTTGACAACGTTCTCTTTAGGTTTGCCGGTGCAGGCAGAGAGCAGGGCGATGGTGAGCAGGGTGGAAAGACGTTTCATGGTGGGGGAGCTCCTTTATTTTTGAGCAGCAATCTGTTCGGGGATTTGCTAACCGATTGGGGCACTTGCGGCAAGCGTGAGATCCTATGAAGCATCACTTTAAAGACACCTCTCACCCTTGGGTGAATAGCCTGAATTTTCAAGATATTTCAGCTGCCGAGCTGCGCTTTCGGGTAGCAGCTGCGCGAGCAAACCGGACTCCGTCAGGAGCCCCGCCGGTTTGGGTCTTTGACCTCGATTCAACTCTCTTCTGCGTATCCACCCGGATTCGGGCCATTTTTCTGGAATTCCTTCGGCATCACCCTGCGCCCCTGCGCATGGCTCACTTTGTCTATGAGCGCCTGCACCCCGGCAAACAGCAGTACAGCATTGAGCGTAGCTTTCAGGAGATTCTGCGGGATTGGGACGCGGCGCGTGCGCAGGAGTTGGGAACCCAGTTGTGGCACGAATTTGAGTCTTTTTGGTCGCAGCGCTTTTTTTCGAGCCGCTTTATGCATTGGGATCAGCCCTATACGGAGGCACCGGAATTCGTTCGACAGGTTATGCGCGATGGTTTCGAGGTGGTCTATTTAACGGGTCGCGATTACGCCCGGAATATTCAGGGAACTCGCGAGGCCCTTCGTCACGGAGGCTTTCCGCTGGGTGAACAGACGCACCTTATGTTGAAACCGACCAAAGAGGAGCCCGATGTCGCCTTCAAGGCTCGGGCTTGTAGTGTGCTGCGCAGTCGTTTTGATGTGGCCGTCTTTATCGACAACGAGCCCGAGAATTTAGTGGCTGCTGCGCGTGAGTTGCCTCAGGCCGAAATCGTGCTCTTTCATTCGGTCATGAGCGATCGAATTCCACAGGAGGACTACCTCAAACACCTGGGTCCCCAACGGGTTCCCCTACGCCTGCTCAATTATTCTTTGGGGCAGCAGTAAGCGTCTTTGCCGCGGCCTTCGCGGGCGTCCATCTTGCGGCACCCGCCTGAGTTCGAGCGAATCATCTGGGATCGCGTCATAACGATGCAGTCTGCTTCGTCGTCAGAATTTTTGCTCGGCGAGGGTGTCTGCACCTTCTCGGCGTCACGTGCTTGACGAATTTTGTCGTAATCCCATTCGGTGTGGTTCATGTCCACGCGTTTGGGCCCTTCCTTGCCCGAGGGCTTAGAGGAACACGCCGGAAGACTTAGAGCGAGAAGAGAAAGAAGAAATGATGCACCCAGTACTTTACGTGAAAACATAGGCTCATGTTGCCCCGGCATTTTTTACAAGCCAATGGGGGGGTGGTAAATTTTAAGCTTCTCATGGGGCAGGAACTCTTCGTCCAAATTGCCGAGGCCGCGACCGCAACTCAGCTGAGTCCGCCGCCGGGCGACCCGCGTCTTTGGGACGCGTTGCGCCAAAAGAACTTGTCCGAAGTTAAGTGCCGCGCCACGCGAGGAATCTACATTCGCGCTTTAGGCCGCGCTCCCTTGCCGGCGGCGGGATTGCTCCAGTTTTGGCTGGGCTTTCCTGGGTTGCAGAAGATCACCGTCGAAAACCAAAAAGTTACGCAACTGGCTTTGCAGGTGCGGAGTTTGGGTTACTCCGCCGATCCGCTGGAGACGGTGCTTCGCGAAAAGCTCTGCGATGAAAACTTAGGTCTCGAGTACGAAATCTGGACGGTTCAGCAATTTAACTTTGAGCATTCCGAAGCCCTTGCGAGTGCGTTGCGCACTCTCGTGTCGCTCGGCGTGAAGTCGAGCGTGTTCCATCCCTCCTTCGAGGAAGCCCGCGTGGTGGTACCGGGCGATGCTTTCGAATGGCCACTCAATTTGCCGAAGGTCGAAAAACTCCAGGAGGCCTATCAGGACGCTTACCTCAAGGGCTTCTGGTCTGCTTTGCATCGTAACTATCGCGTGGAAGAGGTGCGTCCGCGTGCCGAGGCAGAAAATCGCAGTTTGCAGGACCCGCTGAACTCCGGACTCGAACGCCCGGCTTCTAAGGAATCGCGACGTAACTTTGAGGAAATCTCCGCACCTCTCACTTTGGTGGCGGGCCTGCCCAACCACGAAGATGCGCGGTCGAGTGCCGGTGCCTTGCGGCGCGAAGTAGAGCGCACGGCGGCATTGTTAGATCGCTCGGTGGGAGCGGTGCACTTGCGCGAGCACAATGTGCCGCTCATGAGTATCGAAACTTTTTCTCCTTTGCCGGTAAACCGCAAATCGGTGCCGCCAGCACCGGCACCAGATTCCCGTTTGTACATGGTAGGCCCCTGGGACGCGCGCAATGCTCTGGTAGAGCGCCGCGTGGAATCTTGGGTGCGCGAGCCGGGGCGCGAAGATGTGCTGGGCGGCGAGCTGGTCGGCGGTGAACAGGATTTGATTTTGTACTTCACGCGGATTGCTTCGCGCGAAGCGGGTTGGAGCATGCGCGAGTCCGATGCGCAGGATTTAATTCTGCGCAATGCGCGCAAAAGTTTGCAGCAGCGGGCCTGGTTCTTTTGGTCCAAGACTCCGGCCAATGTGCTCATCGAGGCCGCGCGTGCGCGCGGAGTTCCTTTTCTGTCGCTAGGCGTCCCCACACAATCGGGGAGCTGCGAGTTCACCAAGCTCAATGGCGATAGCGTGGACGTGATTAAATTTGCTCTGCTGAAATCTGCGCCTAACGACATCGTTGAGGCGCGGTGGGCTTATCCCGAAATTAAGTCGCCTACCTACGGTTTCGATAAAGCCGCCGTTTTTCCGGATCGTTTTTTACTTCACGTGACCGCCAAAAGTTCGCGCGAACGCGAGTGGTCGAAAAATTTTCCGATGTTGGTTTCCGGGGCACGCCTACGTAGTGCGGCTTTCCGTCGCAAGGAAGCCAATGCTCTACCGTATTTCCGGTGGACGGAAGGACGCTATCTCTGGGGTGAGTCAGTAGGCACCAAAGAGGGGTGGAGCGACATGGATCCGCGCGCCGCAGGTGCGGCCGCCGTTGACTCTGCGTTGCGGGGACTTATTTCGCTCGGCGCAAAACCCGGTGGAGGCCTGGCATCGCTCTGGCTTTCGCAGCCGATCGTTGAGGATAAACCCGATCGCATCGACGAAAATAGTCGGGCGTGGGGCGCTTATATTTTAGCGCTCGAGGGCGCGCTTGCTTACCTGAAGTCCTTCGATTTCGATCTGTCCTTTTTAGATGGCGGCGGTACGGCATTTTTGCGTATGCGCCAAGAAGTGGTGGCCAAGCTTCGCGCGCCGATTCCTCCCAAAACTAACTTTGTAGTTCCCGGTTTTCGCATGGTGGGCGAGGTGCTCTACGCCATTGGCCCCCGCCCGGCCTTTGTCGACGCGGGCAGCCGCATCTTGCCGCATGTGCGAGTGGTTTCGAATCACACGATGCGTTTGAATCCCACGACGCAGCTAGAAGTTTACAATCTCGTGCACGATCTCATGTTGCGCGGCAAGGTGACTTGCATTCGCCCCGTGAGCGAGGGTGGAATTGTACAGGCGCTTGGTGAAATGGCTCTCTGGGGTGGATTGGGTGCGCAAATTCGTCCGAACTTGCCCGTGATCGAGCTTTTTAGCGCCGCGCCGGGGCGTTTTATCGTGGGCATTCTCCCCTCCGAAGCCAAGAGTGTAGAGACCAGCGTGAAGAGCGAGTGGCTCACGCCGTTAGGGTTAACGGGCGGCGAGAAAATTTTGGGATTACCGCTCAATGAGTTTATCGATCGCCAGGGACAGGATCCCGAGCCGGAGGGCGAAGAATGAAAGTTCTAATTCCCTCCGGCGCCGGATTCACGGACCCCGGCGATATTGTTTCACTCCTCGAAGCGCGGGGCGATAAGGTTTGGGCTCCCTCCATTTATTCTCCTGAGCTTTTGGAGTACGCCGATGAAGCCGATGTCATTTTGCTGCGTGGTCCGTGGACGGCCTCCAGCGAAGAACGATTGCTGGCGAGTGTTCTTGCTCGTCGGCTGGAATCGCTCTTTGAGCGTATCGATGCTCGGCGCAAAGTTACTCGTGGCCAGCCCTCCGTAGTGGGCATCGGCCGCGGGGCCCTGGTGGCCCTCGCTTCGCGCGTATTGGGCTTGTGCGATTTCGATGCTCTCGATTGGAAAGCTATTTTGTCGGAGGCTCCCTCGTGGGTCGACATTAAGCCTGCGGCACCCTTCGGTATAACTTTTCCGGCCTTTCTTAATGCACGCGCAACGCCCAACTTAGCTTCGGGAAAAATTATTAAGGATTTTATACCATGGCTTTACGCCAAATCGGGCACCGAGGAATCTATCGTCGGTTTGCGCACGGGGCAGCGAATTTTCTTGTCCTTTGTGGATGTGCTGGCCTTCGGTGAACGCACCCAGTTTCCGGACTTCGGTTACCGGGAATTGCACAGCTTGCCTACGCCCGACAAAATTCTCTATCCGCTCGTGGACGGTAAAATTTGAATACGGAAGTCTTCAATCAGAAGTTTCTCAGCTGGCTGAGCGAATGGAGTCACGACCTGTGGACGGTTTGCGCCTATACCTCCAAAGCGCACGAATCGATTGAAGATGATTTTCGCGAGACGCTCGAGCTGGCCCGCCGCAAAATGCGCACGCGCTTTCGGGTGCAACTGGGCGAAAAGGCCGCAGGATTGTTTTTCCGCGAATGGTTTCGGCTGCAGGAGGTGCGATCCCCGCGCTCGAGCTTATCTGCGCTGGAGCCTTCATCGCAGGATCGGGCCTTGCTCGCTACGCTCTTCAAGTGCAATTGGACCTTCGAAAAAGCCGCTCGAGTATTTGGTTTGTCGGCTACGGCAACCCGTCACCGTGCGTTACAGGCCCTTTCTTTCTATTTGGCGGTGCCGGAGTCGGGACTGCGTCCGTTGGGGCGCGATTGTTTTCGGGCAGATCTCTATATTTTGGATCAACTGCGGGATTTGAGCTGGCACGATCCGCTGCATTTCTTCGGTCCTCGCGACTTTACGAAGCATCTTTCCGGATGTGCCCGTTGCAGTGCGCTTTCGTTCCATTTGCAGGAAACTATAAAGCAGATTCACGCTTACAAATTGCCGCCCATGGTGGATATGCGTCACGTGCAGAGCGAGTCGTCGTCGCATTTGTCTTCGCGCTGGTTCTTGCTGAGCTGGATTTCCACTTGGCCGTGGTTCGTTCGCGTGCCGGTGCAACTTGTCGGAGCGGCCCTGGTGGTCTTCACCGTCGTTACAATTCCCTATCTGGGGGATTTGTTCCCCGAAGTGACGCGGAGTTTGCCACAATTCAAACGCCAATTTCGTGAGTCGGTCACGGGAGTAAAGCGACTTGTTCCTGTTCCCTCGGTGCCTGCGCCGCCGCCTTCCCCCCCGGCGCCTCAGCTGCCAATGGCTGAACCGGCCGTGGTGGCGGCTAACACACAGTCGGCACCCGTCGTTGTGCCGCCGGCGCCTCCTCCCGCTCCTGTCCCTCCGGCGCCGCCAGCGCAGGCCGCGAGTCCCGTCGCAGTGGTGGAAGCCAACGATCAGAATCCGAAGACTTTTTTTCAGTGGGCGGCATTTACTCCGGACCTCGATGGCGATCGCGCCAAAATTTTGGCTCTGCTGCAAAAGTATGCCGCCGAAAAAGCGGGCGATTTAAATTTTGGTGCTCATTACCTGGGCGGTTTGTATTTCCATTTCAATATTACTGACGCCGACTACGAACATTTAGTTTCGGAAATCGAAGCTTTAGGGCTGCAAAAGTTCACACGTAAAAAAGGTCGCGGCATTAAGGATCGTCCTGCCGGTAAAACCCGCGTCGTGCTCCTCCTTAAACACAGTTAAATTTTTGATTGCCTACCTGGTAACAGAAAGGCTTGTCATTCTGCCTTTTCGGGCGTGAACTGGTAGCGGATGGATGTGAAGGGAGGAGGTTCTCTATGAACAAGGTTGTCCTTTCGGGTCTCTTGAGCGTGGTGGGTTTCGCGGCTGCGGCGGCACCCATGCACGGTGGTCACGGTGGTGGTCGGGGCGGTGGTTACTATTGCAATGTTCCCAATCAAGCTTACGTCGATGTGAATCGCTGGTTTGGTGGCAACAATTACTTCGATATGCGCCAGGTTTTTGGGTTGGACCAAAACTGCAATGGCAAACGCATTCGCAACGTCATCCTCTATGGCGGTGCCGACAATCGCGGCTATAGCCAGGCGACTCTCTACGTGAATAACCAGCCTTACGGTTACACGCAGCAAATCTCCCCCGGAAACGTGTACCAATATAATTTTTACACCGACAACTACTACAACCACCTCGGTAACGAGATCCAATCGTTTGGTCTCTACACGCAAGGTCAGGTGTACGTGCAGCGCATCGCCATTTACATGGAAGATGACTACGGTCCGCAGCCTCAACCTGGCCCGGGTCCGGGCCCCGGTCCCCAACCTGGTCCGCGTCCGCAACCCCAGCCGCGGCAGCCCATCTGGGGAGCTTCAGCCGGCGGCGGGTACCACGACACTACGGGAACAGTTCAAGGTTCCGCTCTGCGTTTGCCGCAGATGCGTCCTTACGGCGGCACTTTCCAAAGTGGCGAGCCCGTTCCGCAGTACCAGGTGCTAGTCAATTCGGTGGGGCAAGTTTGCGCGCAGCCCGGCTATCCGGAACCTGCGTTCGGTAACTGCTCCGCTGTTCCCACGCACTACGAATAGGCTAAGATCTAATTCCGGATACAATCCGAAAGACAGCCTCGCTTCCCCTCGGGAGCGGGGCTTTTTGTTATTGCCGAACGGCGGGAGTTGTTTTTTCGATCGCCGTACTGGAAGCAGCATGGCCCTCGGACATGTGCTTAAGTTTGCCGTGGTCGAAGGTCAGCAAATACGTATCGCGGTGATCGCGCTGGTAGCTACCCGAGAGCACCTCTCCCGTGGGGGAGGCCGAGTTAAAATCCGAGCCCAGAGAATGATCGGTCGAAGTTAAAAAGGTCACTTCACACTGTTCCAGCGCATTCGGGCTACCGCGGCAATTGCCCACGTCGGTGCCGGTGACCGAATGAATTTCTTCCTTCGTCATTCCCAGCGTGACATTGCGATGAAAGCGGTTCGAGGCTTGGATGTTGGAGTGATTCACCGTGGTACAGGCGCCCAGGGCCAGTGCCGTCACCAGCGCGAAATTCTGTTTAAAACTCATGTCGTTTCTCCTTTGAGAATTTGCAGCCGCAACTCGGCAAGCTGATCGGGGCTCACGCTTGACGGGCAATCGCTCATCATGTCCGTGGCGCGCGCGGTTTTGGGGAAGGCAATCACGTCGCGGATGGAGTCCGAGCCCGTGAGCAACATGGCCAAGCGATCCACGCCAAAGGCAATGCCGCCGTGCGGAGGAGTTCCGTATTGGAGCGCCTCAATAAAGAAACCAAATTTTTCCTTAGCTTCTTCCTGGCTCATGCCCAGCGCCGCAAACATGGCGGACTGAACTTTGGGATCGTAAATCCGCAGGCTGCCGCCTGCTACTTCAAAGCCGTTCAGCGCCAAGTCGTAGGCCTGGGCCTTAAGGGACTTCATTTTTTCTACGTTGCCCTCGATCAGCGTGGCCACGTCTTCGTCGCGTGGGCGCGTGAAGGGATGGTGGGCGGCAAACAGGCGGCCCGCTTGCTCGTCGTGCACGAAGAGCGGAAAGTCCGTAACCCAAACAAAGTTCCAAACATCGCTAACGCCGGGCTTGATGAGTCCCAGCTCGCGCGCCAAATGCAGGCGCAGCGTACCCATGGCTTCTTCCACGCGCGGCGAACGTTCGGCGGCAAAGAACACATGATCGCCGGCTTTGAGTCCGAGCGTGGTGCCGAGGGCCTTCATTTCTTCGGGCGTAAAGAACTTCGAAATTTGCGAGTTCCAGCCGGCCTCTTCAATTTTGGCCCAGGCCACACCCTTTAAGCCGAAGGGGGCTACCACGGTGTTGAGTCCGTCGAAGAACTTGCGGCTCCAAGTGGGCGCCGCAATGTCGCGCTCGGCGAGTTCCGCGTTGCGCACGGGCAGGGCCACTACTTTGCCGCCGGTAGCGACGGTCGAGGAAAACACTTTAAATCCGCAGTTGGCGACCGATTTAGAAATATCGTGCAGTTTTAGGCCAAACCGCAAATCGGGCTTGTCCGAGCCGTATTCGTTCATGGCTACGTCGTAAGACATGCGTGGAAAGGGTGTTTTTAGTTCAACACCGATGAGGTCCTTCCAGGCCTTCTTCACGAAGCCCTCCAGCAGCCCCAAGAATTCTTCCTGCGAAAGGAAGCTGGCTTCTAAGTCGATCTGCGTGAATTCGGGCTGGCGGTCGGCGCGCAAGTCTTCGTCGCGGAAGCAGCGGGCAATTTGGCAGTAACGCTCATAACCCGCAATCATGAGGAGCTGTTTAAGAGTTTGCGGCGATTGGGGCAGGGCGAAGAACTGGCCGGGATGCACGCGCGAGGGAACCAGGTAATCGCGCGCGCCTTCGGGCGTGCTCTTGTACAGAATGGGCGTTTCGATTTCCAAAAAGCCGTTGTCGTCGAAGTAGCGGCGCGTGAGCTGTAGCAGCTTGTGGCGCAGAATAAAGTTCTTTTGCAGCGAAGGCCGGCGCAAGTCCATGTAGCGGTACTTCAGGCGGGTGTTCTCGTTGACGTTCGCGTTGTCGTCTTCAATGGAGAAGGGCGGTACTTCGGCTTCGGCCAGCACTTTAATCGCGGTGCCGTGGACTTCGATTTCGCCGCTGCTGAGTTTGCGGTTCACCATGTTGTCCGGGCGAGCCACCACTTTGCCTTCAATTTGGACCACGAATTCGGCGCGGAGTTTTTCGCTCCCCGCCATGCCGGGCGGCAGCACGATTTGGCAAATACCCGAGCGATCGCGCAGGTCCAGAAACGTTACGCCGCCGTGATCGCGCAGACGGTGCACCCATCCGGAGAGTTTTACGTTCGAGCCGGCCAGGGATTTGCTCAGTTCGCCGCAGGAATGGGTTCGGTAGTGACTCGTCGAAATCATCGGGCCAACATAGCAGAAAAGCCCTTCGGATTTGACCCCCCCTGCAGCTTTGATAACACAAAGTCACATGGCGAATTTTCTCAGCACTCAGGCCTACAAAGGCACCCGCGATTTTTACCCGTCCGATATGAGATTTCGCAATTGGATGTTTGATAAGGTCTGCGACCAGGTCCGATCCTTTGGGTACGGTGAATACGGTGGTCCCATGTTGGAACCATTCGAGCTCTACGCCGCCAAGACCGGCGACGAAATCGTCAACCAGCAACTCTATTCCTTTACCGATCGCGGCGACCGCAAAGTAGCGATTCGTCCCGAAATGACCCCCACTCTGGCCCGTTTGGTGGCGGCCAAAGTTTTTGAACTGCCCAAGCCCGTTCGTTTGTTTTGCTTCCCGAACTTCATGCGCTACGAGCGCCCGCAGCGGGGCCGCTTGCGGGAGTTCTGGCAATTGAACGTGGATGTGCTTGGCGGCGATACGCTGCTGGCCGATGCCGAAATTTTGTCGGTCGCCGGCCGTATTTTGGAGAGCTTCGGCGGGGCGAGCCACGCGCAAATCAAAGTGAACCACCGCAAGCTGGTGGACCACGTGTTCGGAACGGTGCTGGCCTTGGATGCCGAAAAGTCGCGGGCCTTGTCGCGTTTGATCGATGCCAAGGACAAACTCCCGCCGGACGTTTACCGGACCAATCTGTCCCAGCTTGGCATGACATCCGATCAGGAAAAGGCCCTGACCGACTTTCACTCCCTGCCGTTTGCTGAACTGGTTAAAAAGTTCCCGTGCGAAGGGGCCCAGGAGCTTGAAGCTTTGTTGGCCGTTATTAAGGACATGAAACTTTCGATTCCCGTGGTTTTCGATGCCTCCGTTATGCGGGGACTCGATTACTACACGGGTATGGTCTTTGAGGTCTTCGACGTGTCGCCCGAGAACAACCGGGCCATGTTTGGAGGCGGGCGCTACGACAACCTGGTGGGAATGTTTGGTAAGCACCAACTCTCGGGCGTGGGTTTTGGTATGGGCGACGTGACCCTGCAAAATTTCCTGGAAACCCACAAGCTCGTGCCTAATTTGGGTTCGGATGTAGATGTTTTTGTGGCTTCGCCCTCGCGCGAGCATCTGGCGGTGAGTGAATCCGTAGCGCACGACCTGCGCGTGGCCGGATTGCGGGTGGCTTCGGCCTTGTCCTTCGAAGGTTTCGGCGCGCAGCTTAAAGCCGCCTCGAAATTAGGTGCGCGCTACGCCGTGCTCCTGGGCGAAGACGAACTCAAGCGCAACGAAGTCATTGTTAAAGACCTAGCCTCGGGCCAGCAAAGCACGGTGGCGCGCTCCCAAATTGCCCAAAAACTGTGCAGCTAGCCCTGATTATTCCGGACTCGCGAAGGTCAGGGCGCCCAAATAGAACTCATGCTTGCCGTCCTGAAGGTTTAAATCCATGCGGCCATGAACGTGACGGGTGCTTGATAGCACAAAACTGGTACCAAAGTTTGGAATGTCGTTCTTGATGCTCACCGACACGAAATCGACCGTTAGTAAGCCTTGTTGCGTAGACATCATGCGGGCAAAGGCGCCGGCCGGGACCGTGATGTCTTGGTTAGGCGGGCCAAAACAAACCACATCGCCCTCGGAAGCCTGACTGCCGTCTTTGAATTCGGCGCGCACGTAGGAAGTGTTCGCCGGAGTGTCGAAACTAATTACGGCACCATCGGCTTTACTGAGAACGGCATTCACGAAGCCTGTTTCGCCCGGCATGTACGCATTCGGCGTCGGCAAATTAAAGCTGACCCCGTCGGTTAACCGACGAATTTTAAAATTTCCGCCGTATCCAACGGTTTGAAAGCTCTGTGACCACACCAAATTGCTGCCACTAGTCGAAATTTCGTAGTTGCCCGGCATTTGAAAAAGAACGCCCAAACTGAAGAACGGAGCGCTCTTGTCTCGGGGTACATCTTGCGCGGCAACGCTATCGCCTTTGATCGCAAGTTTTCCGAAATCTAGGTAGCGAATCAGCGAGGCGTTCTTAGGCGAGTAGTTCGACGCGTAGTCACATCCGAACGGCGGATGCAGGTACACATCGAGCGGATAGTTGGGGGTGGTGACGTAAGCTGCACCGCTAAACCCACTCAGCGCCTCTCTGAAAGCGGAGATATTGCTGATCGCGTACTGCATCGAAGAAAATCCTGCGTAGGTTGTAGTGGTGGACTCCTGTGGCGTTGCGTTGGGTGAGTGCTCGTTGTCTGCAACTTTGCAGGCGCTCAGTGCGGAGAGAATTAAAGTGACGGAGCACGAAATCGATTTAGAAGTGCGCATCCGATAATGTTAACGAAGATTTTTCTGCAAACGTTGCGGGGAATTTGACGTGCATGACGATCACGAAATGAGTTCGCGTGCAGCAAGTAATGAAAAAAATTCGAGATGCTATTGCGCAGCACTTAAATGACACGTAAAGTTAGTAGACATAGGGAGTCATGGTGATTCCCGCTGGAGCATTCCAGAAATTTGACTACAGGAGGGCTTGCCATGGCAGCCAAAAAGAAAACCGCTAAGAAAAAAACCGCTAAGAAAAAAACCACCAAGCGTAAAACCAAAAAGAAAAAGTAAGTCCGCATAGGACTTAATCCCGGGTGAACGATCGATCGATCCGGGAAAGCGCCGCCCTTGTAGCCCCTGGTGGGTTACAGGGGCGGTCTCTTTTTGGGGGCTAAACACCCCAGCCAATTCGTTGACTAGATCCTTTCCTCCCTGCTCTGGGCTCCTCGTTCTATAATCAAGAGTTCCAGATGAGCCACTTTCCCGAAAATGAGCAACTCGAAGCTTTACTCCGCTCCGCGGACGGTCACGTTCGTCACCGCGTGGTGGGCTCGGTTAAGGCTAAAGATCGGGAATTTCCCATTCACGCCATCGTTGTAGGGTCCGAAGACAAAACCAAACCCACGCTCGGCTTATTCGGCGGAGTTCATGGGCTGGAGCGCATCGGTACCCACGTGCTCTTGGCTTACCTAGAAAGTTTGTTCCAGCAGCTTAAGTGGGACAAAGAACTCGCCCGCCGCTTCGAAACTTGTCGTATTGTTTCTATCCCCATCGTTAACCCAGGCGGTATGTATTTGGGGAACCGGAGCAATCCGAACGGTGTGGACCTCATGCGCAACGCGCCCATCGAAGCCATCGTGGACCCCGTTCCGGTTCTGGGTGGCCATCGCATTAGTCCGCGTCTGCCGTACTTCCGGGGTGCGGAGGGGTCATCCATGGAACCCGAAGCCCAAGCCCTGGTGGATTTTGTGCGCGCCGAAATGTTCTCGGCCGACGCCGCCATAGCGGTGGACATGCATTCGGGGTTTGGTGCCATCGACCGGCTTTGGTATCCGTACGCCAAAACGACCGATCCTTTTCCGCGCATTCAAGAAACTCAGGCGCTCGGTGAACTCCTTACCAAGAGCTACCCGAACCATATTTATCGAATTGAACCGCAGTCGGTGTCGTACACCACCCACGGCGACTTGTGGGATTACCTGTTCGACGAGCACTACGCTGCGCACGGCCCCACCGGCGCGCCCTTTATTCCTTGGACTCTGGAAATGGGCTCGTGGATTTGGATCCGAAAGAATCCTATACAAATATTTAACCCGCGGGGTGTGTTTAACCCCATCAAGCAGCACCGCTTGCGCCGTACTTTGCGTCGGCATCTGCCCCTGATCGACTTTTTCTTGCGGGCCGTAAGGCATTACGAGGCATGGCAACGATGAACTGGTTACTTTTGCGGGGACTGACCCGCGAACAACGGCACTGGAATGATTTTCCGCAAGTTTTACAGGGCTCCATGTCCGGCAGTCAGGTTTTTTGTTTGGATTTACCCGGAGTGGGTACCGAAATTCACCGTTCGTCGCCCACTTCAGTGGCGCAAATGACCGACGACATTCGTTCTCGCTGGATTCCCTTTAAACAGCAGCACTCGGGGCCGTGGAATATTCTGGGCATTTCGCTGGGGGGCATGATCACCATGGATTGGTGCGCGCGCTACGCCGGCGATTTTCAGCGCGCGGTTATAATTAACTCCAGCGCCGCGAATCTTAGTCTGCCGTGGCAGCGCATGAAGTGGAATATCATGCCGCAACTCATTCCCCTGGCCATGCTCAAGGATCCTGCCGAGCGTGAGCGCGTGATTCTCAATCTCACCACCGGCATGGTGAAGGACCACGATATTCACGCCATTGCCCAACACTGGGCTTCCTTTGCGGGTGATCGGGTGCGGCTGAGCCGTACCTTTGCACGTCAAATCATTGCGGCCACTCTGTTTAAGGCGCCTCCGGCACTGCACTTGCCATCGCTAGTGCTCTCGTCGCTCAGCGACGGATTCACCGACCCTTCATGCTCGCGCCGTATTGCCGAACGATTCGGTTCGCACCTGGAGTGTCACCCCGACGCCGGCCACGAACTCGCCCTCGACGACCCGCACTGGATCGCCGCAAAAGTTTCGGCTTGGGTTAAATGAGTCGTTCGCAGACTCCCCAACTCCCGATATTACTTCTGGGGCCCATGGCAACCGGAAAGAGCACCGTTGCTATGCACTTGGCCAAAATCACCGGTGTTCCCAATGTGCCCATGGATAAGGTGCGTTGGTATTACTACTTCAAGGATGGTTACAGTCTCGAAACCGAGCGTGCGTTGCCCTCGTTCACTGCGACCTTAGCCTATTGGAAACCCTTTGAGGTGAAGGCTATTCGCCGCATTTTGACCGAGTTTCCGCAGGCGATTCTCGATTTTGGTGCCGGGCATTCCTATTTCACTGATTCTGATCAATTTGACGAAGTGAAATCTCTTCTCGAACCGTTGCCCAATGTCTTTTTATTGCTTCCTTCGGCCAACAAAGAGCAATCCTTGGCTATTTGTAATCAACGTCTTGAAGCACGGAAGGGTCAGGCGCTTGATATTACGGAAATCGATGCAAATCGGAACTTCATTTTCCACGAGTCCAATTACAAACTCGCCAAACACATCGTGTACACCCAGCATCAGACCGCCGAACAAGTGGCGGAAGAAATCGCCCGCCTAATTGAGTAAGTTTGCTGACGCGGCGCTTCGCCGTCGGTAGTGTCGGCGGCTTTCAGCCGTCGCGGTTGAGTTTTTTCATGAGTTTGCGGGCGGCTACTTTGGGTCCGAGTGCCAGCGCAATCATGTAGAAGGTTTTTAGGTGTTTGTCGGACACGTTCATGCCGTCGCCGGCCCCCAAACGAATACTCAGTGCGCCCAGGGTTTCGCCCCGGTGGCGCACCGGGAATACCAGCAGCGAAGTAATGCTAATGGTTTTCACGTTGTGCTGAATGTCCTTGGTGAGCGGGTTTTGATTAACATCCTTAATGTAAACGATGCTACCGTTGAGCAGCACTTCGCGCACTTCGGGGTATTTTTCGAGATCCGTAATCTTGTTGGACATGGTCACGTCGTCCGAGGCGGCAATCACTCGCCCCTCGCTCGATTCCAAATCGCCCAAAATTAGGTTCACCCGCGTGGATTGGCTCAGTTCGGCCACGCGTTTGAGCACTTCGTGCAGAGCCCGGTTGGAATCGCGCACCTCGGCCAAAATCTTCAGGGCGTCGTAAGTTAACTGAAAACCCGCCAGCACTTGGGTGGGTTCGGAGCGCAGGTCTTCGGGCGATACAATTTCGCGTTCCTGGAGCTGGTACTTAATTCGTTGCAAAAGCAGCCGCAGGTCGAAGGGCTCCAGAATGAAGTCCGAGGCCCCGGCCTTTACGCATTCGGCGATATTGTCCTTGGAATAGTGCGCCGTGAGCACCAGAATTTTAGCGGCCTGCTTTTCGAGGGTCTTTTTGAGGTCGCGAATGACCGAAATTGTAGACGAGTTGTCCATGAACAGGTTCACCAGCACGAGATCGGGCTTAAAGGTGCTGGCCGTGCTTACAATCGTATTGCGCTCGGGCGTGAACATGACTTCGATGTTGCTCTCCAGCAGGGCATTCATGACCGGCTGGAATTTGATTTTGCTGTTGTCGGCAATCAGCACGCGAGGTTTGTACGTAGCGGGTGTAGCCATAATCTCTTACAATCGCCTTCTATGATGCAAACGCAATTCGGACTCGCGTGGTTTCGTCGGGCCGCCAAAAACTCGTTCAAGCACGACGCCGCCCATGCACTCTTTGATGAGTATAGGGAAAGAATATCCAAATTTACACCCTGTGAGGTGTCAGGAATTGACCGTTTGCTGGCGCAGCCGCCCGAGCCCGGCACCCGGGTGTGGGTGTGCGATCGGGGGCCTAAATCCAAGATTTTATCGTCCGAAGATGTCGCCACGCAGCTCAAGGCTTGTCTCGATGGCGGCGTAAAAAAGCTGTGGATCGTGATTGGCGGACCCGACGGCATGGCGGCCGCCGATCTGGCCAAGCTCAACCCCTCACTCGTGTGGTGTTTCGGTAAAATGACTCTACCGCACGAGCTCGCCGCCGTAGTAGCCGCCGAGCAAGTGTACCGCGCATGGTCCATACTGCGCGGACTGCCGTACCATGGCGGCCACTAAAATTACGGGCAGGAAGAAGTGTAGTTCGAGCAGCTACCGTCGGAATTGTAATTCGTGCAGTAGGTAGAGCAGGAGCTGTTTCCGCTCGAGACTTCGGTGCAATTACCTGCGGCATCGTGGAAGGTGCAGGTCCCCATGGACCCCGATCCATCCGAACAAGTTGTGTTGTAAATATTGCACACACCCGGGGAAGAATAACTCAGGCAGTAGGTTGTGCAGCTAGCGGCGTGAGCCCGGCAGGGGGCCAGAGTGCTGAGCATGAGGACTAGAACGTTCGAAATCACTTAGAGACTCGTTTTCTCCCTTTCCAACCCGTACTGTCAGGTACCATTCGCTCTTAAATTGAGTCAAGATTGAATCGGGAAATCGCAGTTTAGGTACATCGTTAGTCGAAGTTTTCGGAGCTCGCCGGAGCTCGTGCCACTCCAAAATTGCTCAGCAGGCTGGCCCGAAACGATAGCGGGTAGGTGCGCGCTAAGCTTTGGCATTCGTTGCCTAAAGGTTCCGATGCGCAGGTGGAATTAATAATATTTTTAACCGTGATGCGTTGCCGATTCGCAGCGAGGGGTCCCACGTGTTGCCCCAAATAAAGAGCCGTTGGCCCCACCCATAAGGCACTCAAGGCCACGAGCGAAAAACTCGTGCGCAGCCAGAGCGATTTCATAAAGGCGGGCTGCAAATAGGTAATGGCCGCCGAGGCCACGTACACGCCGCACGTAAACGCCGCGAGCGATACCAAGCCGGGAATCGAAATCAGGTAAAACTCGGGAGTGCCCCACGTGATGGGTATAACTTGGAACACTTTAACTGCGGCGGGTGCCCACGAGACTAGGTAGTATGTAAAGATCAGTTGCAGGGACCAATTCCACCGCAGTGGATTTAGTGCGCCCGCAAGTTTGGTGTGCATATTTTCTCAATTATGCCCGAACGCCGGCGCTGCAGAATTAAGTTTAGATGAAATCCACAACGCAAAAAGCGCCCCGGTCTCGTGAGACCGGAGCGCTTTGTTTTCTTAACGAAACTAGAGAACTAAATCACTTCTGAGCAACGCTTACGGGAGCGGCGCCTTTTTTAGCGAGGCGGTAGCTCAGCACCGGCGTGTTCTCGCCGGGAATACTGCACTGGTAGCTGCGGTTCACTTGGCTCACTTCGCGGGCCACTTGCGTGCAGCGGAGCATGACGGTGTCAAAGGCACCGGATTCCACAACTTCTACGCGGAACTCCATGGTGTCATCGGCTTGAATCCAGTTGCGTTCGATGTCGAGTTTAATGGCCAGTGGGCGGCTTTCGCCCCGAGCCACTTTCCAACGTTCGTTGCGACCAAACTCAACCGTGCGGTTCTTAGCGAAGGTCGTACGCAGGAAAACGTTTTCCATCGCCGGCACCCGGCTGTTAACGTCGAGCGCGAGGCTCGAAATCGTAAGTTCGTAGGATTCATCTACGCTCGAGGGTGCCCGGTTACCTTGGGTAAACGGCACTCCCACCTTAACGAGGCTCGAAACGGCCAGAGCGGCCAGCAAAGCTTTGAAGGTAAAGTTTTTCATAAACGCAAATCTCCTGTCCTAAGGGTTGCAAGGGTCGGGCCGCGGCTAAAATCTACCAATCCGTTGAAATCAGGCGGGGGATGCGCCCGCTCAAACTCCACGCGTCAGACAGCTGTCTAAACTTTGGACAGTCGGCGTTTGCGGGTGGATAATTGGCGCCTATGTCGTTCAGAAAACCTTTCCAATTCCCCCTCATGCAAGGCATCCACAACAAGCAAGCGCACGTTGACGTTCCCGAAGGAACCTTTGAAGAAGAACTCGGGCGAGAGGGCTTCTTTGGCCCCGCCGCGCATTTGTTTCATCAGCGCCAGCCCACGGGCTGGGTAGAGATCGAGGGCGACTGCCGGCCCCACGCTTACGACTTTAACTTGCTCAAGGGGCCCAGCGCGCCCAACACCCTGCAGCTGCAGCGACTCTTTTTTAACAAGAGCGTGAGCGTATCCATGGCAACTTCAGTTGGCAGCGATCCTCTGTATTCGCGCAATGCCGACGGCGATGAGCTGCACTTCGTGCACGAGGGCGAAGGCGTAATGGAATCCGAGTTCGGTCGACTGAATTATCAGACGGGCGATTACATTTACGTGCCCCGTTGTGCGACCTATCGCTTTTTGGGGCGGGGCGTGGGCCGCCGGTTGGTGATTGAATCTAGCAACGGTACCTTCACGCAGCCCGATCGCGGCATTCTGGGGCACCATGCGCTGTACGATCCGGGCGTGCTGGAAATTCCGGCGGTGGGTCCCTCTACCGAAGGGCCCACGGACGCTAAGCGTGGACTGTGGCAAATTCGCATTAAGCGCGCCGACCGTTACACGACCATGTCCTACGATTACAATCCGCTGGACGTAGTGGGCTTCAAAGGTGACTTGTGCGTGTTCAAGCTACCCATCAAGGCCATTCGCGCCGTTATGAGTCACCGGGCTCACTTGGCGCCCAGCGTGCATTCTACCTTTGTGGCCGATCGTTTTGTGATTTGTACCTTCACGCCGCGGCCGCTCGAGGAAGAAGAAGGTGCGCAGCGCGTGCCCTTCTTCCATCGTAACGTGGAATACGATGAAGTTATTTTTTATCACGCGGGCGATTTTTTTAGCCGCGATAACATTCGTCCGGGTTGGATTACCTTCCACCCCACGGGCATTCATCACGGGCCGCACCCCAAGGCGCTGGCGAATCAGTTCAAAAAAACGCGCACGGACGAGTACGCCGTTATGATCGACACACGCGATCCGCTGGAGATCGACAACTCGGCGCCCGTCGTGGCCTGCGAATTTAAGGATTACTGGAAGAGCTGGATGCCCAAGCCCTAACGGGCCGTGGGCATCGAAGCGGGTGCCGGTTTGGCGCTCAGCACCTTTGAAATGTTGCGAATGTCCTCGACCGCTTGCGGTTTTACGGCCGCGGCCGACTCGCTAATGATTTGCACTCGCGCGGCCTCGGTGCTCGAAAGATTCCGCGCGGGCTGATCAAAGGAGCTGTGGCTCAGGTTCAACAGGGCCAGCGTCAGCGTTAGAACAAAAGTCATCCAACCTAGCGTTTTCATGTTACTGGCTCTCGTAGGTGATACGAACGTCAGCGTCGTTAGGCGGCAGCGTGCTGAACTGAATGCGGTTCTCGCTCGCTACGTAAGTCCAGTTGGTAACGTTAGCGCCGTTGACCGTCACTTGAATGGTGTCGGGCTTGGGCGTTTGCGAAAGCTTGAAGGCAATTTGGTAAATCAGTTCAACCTTGGCCGAAGGCCCGGGTTCTTTGCCCGAAGCGAACTTAACTAAGTTCGTAGCGGGATCGAAAGTCCAGTTGCCAGCCGAAGGAACATCGGTGCCGTTCACGCGCACCACCACTGCGTTGTTCAGCGGCGCGCTTTGAAGCACGAAGCTGCTGGTGGGGTGCACCACGTTGGCGGCCAACGTGGAGAGCGTCAGGTCGAAGGAGTTATAAATGCACAGGGCATTCGTAACGGGAGCTGGAATTTTGGCCTCAATCTTTTTCGCTACGCTGGCCAGCGTGGTACCGGCGGCGTCGTTGTTGGCGGCATCAATCGAGCAGCCATCCACACCGGCCACTACGGCGCGGGCGTTGGTGTATCCGGGCACTTTGTACGAAGCCAGAGCATCGGCGTACGCGTCGGGCGTGCCGGCAAAGCCGTACTGCGAAGCGTGCGAGGCGCTCTCGTCGTTGCTATCCGATACGAAGGTCAGAATGAGCTGCGCTTCGTTGCGGAGGAATTTAGATTTTTGCTCGGACAGGGTTTTGCGGGCCGATTCCAGCAACACCACGCGGTTGGGTTCTAGCTCGTTACCGGCAACTTTAAGGGTATCCAGGATGTTCGAGACTAGAGCGTTGTTGGTTTCGCCCGAGAAAATACCTTCTACGAAGGTGTTCGGAGTCCATTCGTTAACTTGTGCGCCCGAAGCCGTGCCGTGGAAGTTACCGCGCACGATACCCACTTGATAATCAATGCCTTTAGCTACGAGGTCATCGGAGAAGCCCTTCATAGCGTCGAGCAAATGGCTAATCTTAGTGGACATCGAGTAGCTGTAATCTACAACGAACAAGTAATCGCCGCGGAGTACGGCGCTCGCTTGCGCATAAGTTTCTTGCATGTGGTTAGTGAAACGGTCCGTATTGGTTGCGGCAACCGTCGTGGGTTGGCTAGTGCAGCCAGACGCCAGGAGTCCCCCAAGAACCAAAGCCAAAGCGTTTGCATAAAGCTTATTACCGTTTTTCATAATCCACCCTAAGCAGGTAGCTGCAAAGCGCGCGCCAGCGTCTAAAGCCTAGTCAGGCGGGAGCGGGCAGTGTGGATATCTTTTTGAATTTGCTCGGTGAGGGCAGCTAAGTTGGGGAATTTCTGTTCGCCGCGCAATCTGTCGCTAAATTCGACAGTCAGCTGTTTTCCATACAGATCGCCGCTGAAGTCGAGCAGGTGGGTTTCGACCAGCAAAACCCCCGTGTTCGATACGGTTGGCTTAACGCCCACGTTGGTAATCGAAGCAAAAGTTTTGCCCTCTATAGTAGAGGCCGAAAGATACACGCCGCGCGCGGGAATGCAGTGCGCGCCGTGCCCCTCGGACACGGGCATAAGATTCGCCGTGGGAAAACCCAGCTGCCGACCGCGCTTGTCACCATGAATAACTTCGCCCGAAAGCGAGTAGTCGCGGCCCAGCAGGCGACTGGCCGGAATCATGAGTCCTTCGCTAATGAGTTTGCGAATGCGCGAGCTCGAAATAGGCGCGCCATCGGCTTCAACGGGAGTAACGAATTGCGCGGCAATGCCCGCCTTGCGGCACCAATCAATCATTTGGCCGGGCGTGCCCTCGCGGTTGTGGCCAAAGTTAAAGTCGTGGCCCACGGCTACGAAGCCGGCGTTGAGGTCTTTTACTAATAGGCCTTCAAAAAAATCGTGTGCCGAGGTTGCGGCAAATTCCTTGGTAAAGGGAATAACGCGAACTTCGTCTATGCCCAAGTTTTGAATCAGGGCGGTGCGCTCGGCAGCGGTCGAAAGGCGCGGCACAATGCGGCCCGTAAGGACTTCGGCCGGGTGGGGGTCAAAGGTAACCACCACGGTGCGCACGGATTCCGAAGAAATCAGGTGGCGTTTGTGATCGTTGAGCGATTCAATCAGCGCGCGGTGGCCCCGGTGAACGCCGTCGAAGTTGCCAATGGTCACAAGCGATTTCATCTGGGGATATGTTCTACACCCTGCTCAGGGCTTGTTGAACTCGAATTTTAAGGCGCGGGCCTTGGCGTAAGGGGGACCGTAGTTTTCTACGGATAGTATTTGCCCGGGCGGAATCCATAGCACTTCGCCCGCGTTGAGCTCGCGCTTTTCTAGGTACTCGCCGTTGGTAACCTCTACGGCCATTTTGCCTTCTATCAAGGCAAAGCGAATCAGGCGCTTGGATTTGCCAAAGCCCATTTGTGTTTTTTCGCCCTCCTTAAAGTTCAGCTCTTCGAACACGGGAGCGGGCGAGGATTCAATTGTCCACGGGGCTAGGGCGGCGGGGGGCCAGTAAAAGTCGGGGCTCCAGTAAATAGTGCGGTCGGGCTGGCCGGGAGCTTTGCCCACTTCTTGGAGTGGAGTGCCTTTAATAAAGAGTTGGTTGTAGCCGGCTGTCCAGTTTTTGCCGCGTAATCCGCGAATGTTGACTTCCACCTTAAAGGATTGGGGCTTGGTGGCATCGAGCGGAATGTTCTTCCAAAGGGCTTTGCACTGGGTGCGCGAGCAGCTGATGTCGTGCGTTTCGGGCTCGCGGCCGGCCACGTAAAATCTAATAAAGGGGCGCTCGGTTAGGGTGGTGGCGTCTTTGGTGAGTTTGCCGTGTTCGTCGGTGGGAAGAATGGCTTGGTTTACTTTGGTTACGTTAATGGCCACATCGAAGTGCCGCGTGCCGGCAATGTCCCACAGGTTAAGCTCCATGTCCGATTCCGAGCGGTCTACCTGCACTAGGTTCGAGTCTTGGCTCTCTTTAACCTTCACCGGGGTGATGATGGTGAGAACTTTTTTGGCTTCGCTTTTGGGAGCCGGTGCGGGAGTAGGCGCGGCCGTGACCGGTGTGGTTAACACTGTCGCTAGGGTCGCGGCCCAAAAGGCATTCATTAGGAAAAAGTATAGCAGAGGATTTTAGCTCTGCTGCGCGCTGTTAGTCCCTTTGTCTCAAAAGTGAGACAAAGGAATACGCAGGCGGATTTGCGTGCCGGTTTTGGGCGAGGACTCAATGTCTACCTGGCCGCCAACATTTTGTACGGACCGAATGGATGACGACAGACCTAGTCCGTGTCCTTGAATTTTGGTGCTTGCGAGCGTGCCATTGTGGGCGGCGGCAATTTGTTGGGCGCTCATGCCCGTGCCGGAATCGGAAATTTCAATGAGCGCATGGTTCGCAGCTACGCAGGCCATAACGGTAACTTGGCCGGCGTTGTTAATGGCATGAATCGCGTTGTCGATCAGGTTGGAGAGAATGCGCTCCAGGGCCGAGCCAGCGAGTGTGGTGTTGGTGCTCGAGCACCGGGGCGACAAGCGGGTTTCTAAAATAACGCCGGGCCGCGTGCGTAGCTGAATCCATTTTTCGGAAATCACGCGATCGATGCTCTCCGCCAAAGATGTTGCCGGCGTGTTGCAGCTGGCGCCCGAAACTTTGCTCAGCACGTCGCGACTCATGCTAAGGAGGCGATCGATGGTGAGCTCGAGCAACTCGCGCTGCTGTGAGTGAATGTCTTTGGATGTGTTGGCAATAACTTGCAGGCTCAGGAGCGGCGAGCGAATGTCGTGCGCCCACATGGTGAGTTCGTGCGAGAGTTGGCGTTGTTGAGTTGCGTGCATGGGAAATCCCTTTCCGTTTGAAAATTATTATTGATCGTAAAAAACTGACGCCCTCTCCCATCCCTAGGAGGGTCGTCCGAGAAAATGCAAAGTTACATGGACTGATCTGGATACATAGTGAGTTCCCCTTCAAGAATTTTTGTTGACCGGTAAACAGAGCTTCGGCACAAAAGGGGCACGAAGCTCTGGCCTGGGCTTAGGAGTTCAAGTCGTAGTCCCGCAAAGATCGCGACTCGAAATCCACTAGGTCAGGGCTTTTTTTATTTTCTGTTACGAAATCTTCATGTGTAGCTCGTGACCATTAATGATATTTTTCAGTTCGTGGCCGCCGAGGCCCAATTCTAAGTTATTCATACTTTTTCCTCCTTTGTTTGGAACGTTTGTTTCGTGTCTGCGTTGGTAGCGAAGTCAAAAATTTGAAACAAACTAAAAGTTATAACCTCTGCATTAAATCGAGTTTGTATACGTTATTCTAATAAAATGTTGCAGGCCCAACTACTGAATGCCATTCGACGCATCATGAAGATTCAGGGGGTAAGTCAAAGTGATTTGGCTTCGATCTTGGAATGTTCACAGGCATCTATAAGTCAGTTACTCAAAGGAGCTACCAAACTTACGGTAGAGGACTTAGAGAAAATTTCCGTGGCTCTTCAGACTCATCCAACTACTCTTATGGAGGACGCATCTAATAAAGTAGCCTCCTCGGTGAATCTAGAGGAGCGAGTTCAAGATTTAGTTTGCGATACTGCTGATGCGTTTCATCTTTTTAATATTTTGAAACAGCCGTCATCGGTTGTGGAAATTGAATCTAGATTTCCAGAAGAATCGCTCATTGCAGTGAGAGCTAAATTAGATGAACTTAAAAAGCTGAATATTGTCACGACTGATTTAGACGGACGTCTAAAGCTAAATCTTCCCGAGGCTGGCAGCATTCACTTCGAAATAGACGAATCATATAATAAACGGATTATAGAAGTTTTTGCTCGTACTAGGTCTCAAGCTGAAAATGCATCGGGGCTAGATCCCATAGATCTTTCAAACTGGAAAAAAATGAACTGCGATGCTCTTTATTTAAACTATTTCTCCGATGAGCAAGCTGAAGAACAAGTTCGTCTGATGAGACATCTTATGGGGTATGTAAGGCATCAGCTTAGAGCGAATAGGCTGGCTGCACTTACGGCAGATACAAGCCAGGGACTTAAGCGGGGTAAGCTAAGGGTTGTTTACCTGACCAATATGGAATACCCAACCGGGTTATAAATATGTTTTCCAAAAAATTTATGGCGTTGGGTCGCCGGATTTACTTTGCGCGTTTTGTTAGTTTTACTGGCACCGCGCTTTCTGAATTAGCTATTCCGTTATTTTTGGCAAAAATGGGCGTGAAGCCGATTCACATCGGTCTTCAATGGGCCCTTTTGGCTATCACTAAAATTTTTTCTGGCTATGCAATTCGCCATGTAAGGTGGTTTTCGAATGATAAAGCGGCGGTGGTATCGATCGATTTCCTTTCTGCCTTCGTTGCGTTGCTTCCGATAATATTTTTTCGGATACAGCCTTTGGTGGGAGTGTATCTTTGCACTTTTTTTAGCGCGTTTCTCCGGACGCTTCATGATGGTTTTAGTGAGAGTTTAGTTGCTCATGTCGCGTCCTCTGAAGTGAATCGAGATTCGGCCAGGACTTGGTTGCTGGGTAAGGTCGAGAGCGGTCGTTTTGGTGGAATGCTCCTGGGTTACTTTCTCGGGGGAGTTCTTTCTCTTTCTTTTCGTTATGAATTCATCTTTGCCGTCGATGCTCTAACGTTCGTGGCCTCCTCTCTGCTGCTCCTTTTCGCTGATTCTGCTTTTGGTCTCATGAGTCGTAATGCCGGAGAGCACGCTGGCTACGGACTATTGTTTCGAGGGAAGTTGATTTGGTTGACGCTCTCGCAAATTATGTTTGGGTTGGCCGTGTATGCATATAACGGCATATATATTTTTACGCTTACAAAGGTGTTTGGTGCTGGAGCCTCTGAAATATCGGCTCTGTTTATTCTTCAATATCTGGCATATTTTTTGGGATCATCTATACCAGGAGTTTGGATTAAGTATTTTTCGGCACAGTCTCAGGAAAGAGTCACGATTGGGATCAGATTTTTATTGGTACCTGTGTTTTTGGCTTTCGCATATTCCCGATCCACTTCTGATTTTCTTCTAGGCAATACTCTCTTGTCCTTTATTATTGGTGCAAGTTTAAGTGTGGTGGTGGCCATGTTTCACCGGTCTATCGAGAGTATCAATGTCAGATCCGTGGCCGCTGCAAGGGGTGTTGCTACTTATGTGGCAGGTGCCTTGGGAGCCCTATTGGCTAGCTCCCTGGTATCCGTGGTCGGGTTTCGTAGCATTTTTTTAGCTGGAATGGTTGTGTCAGGACTTTCTGCGACTTGCCTAGTTGTTCATGTGATGAGGCGCCAATCTGGGATGAAGTCTGTTTTTTGACATTGAACCTGATTCCGTGATCTTTCAAACTACAGAAGTGTGGAAATGTCTGGCTGTTCTTTTTTTTGTGTCATTAGATGCATTCCCTAAAAATCTAGATTTTGTTGCACCTAAATGCGTTCAAGTTTCTGGGAGTTGTATGGCTTGCGATGATCTAAAGATGCGAGATTCCAAAACTAGAGCAGAACTTCGGATTGATGCCTATAAGTGTGCGACTATGAGTTCCAAGGACAACGCATTTGGTGGATGTATTAAGGCCAGTGATTACTGTGCTGTTTGCCCTGACGGAACCTTTAAACTGATTGAGTCAGGAGTGGTGATCAAGTCAGATTTGTATGAGTGTGCGACTAAGCCTAGACGGTCTATATATATGAAGGATAGGGGCTAATGGCCAATAAGCTAGCGAGCCCCCTTTTCCTGATTTTATGTTTAGTTTGTCGGGAATCTTTAGCTTCCTGTGTCCAATACGATAAATACGCGAGCATTAAACTAAATCTAAAATCTTATTGCGATTTGCCGGATGGCGTTCAACCTTCGGATTCGGGTGTTCCTACTCCTGATGGAAGTTCGGTTTTTACCGGCACAGATGGAAGCGTGAGTTTACTTCCCGAAATTAGTTCGTCCGCGACTGGGCCGGTCTCAGTTAAAGATTCCTTTTCCTTGGAAGGTGCCGTTTCGAGCAGGGCATTGGTTGTGGGGCGCGGTGGAGCGAAATATACGATTGCAGTTGGCTCAAACGCAGGCGAAATGCTTATGGTTGAAATGCCCGAACGCCGAATTCACTCTTATAGGGCTAAGGGTGAAGTCTTTGAAATGTCCCCGGCTTTGGTTGGTGGGAAAATTACCTTCGTAGCGCGATCAGGATTTGTGCGGGTGTTTTCAGATAGTGGTCAACCCTCAATGGCGCAAGGATCTCCGCTCACGCTCAAATTATCGAATGCTGGCTCCGTAGCGGAATTTACAGGAGATACTGGGATTTTTTCTGTTGGCCCAGATAGCTTTGCCACGATAGCCTCGAAGACCTCCTATGACTCAGAAGAAGATGTTATCAGCTCAGGAACGTTTTATTCGGTGGATTTAGGCACTCGAAAAAAGTCAGATATTTCCCTCGGGGAGTTCATTCCGCAGAGCCTCACTTCAGATTCTGAAGGGAATTTCTTTTTTGGAACAAAATCTCATTTAAAGAATAACTCCAGTAGAGATTTCGTTTCGCTAAATTCTACGGGCCGCGCAAGATTTCGGACTTCTTTGCCCTGTGCGGTAACTCGTAAGTCTATTCGGACGGGATCTAGTTTGATGGTCCCGTGTAGTGATAAGTCTGTTTATAAAATCGATGCTAATTCGGGGGCGATTCTTGGTAAATACACATTTCCCGAAAATTTAGGCTCTGATATTGAGTATATCGGTAAAGATAAAGTTACGGGAGATGACTTGTTTGCTGCTGGAGTTGGCGGCGAGAGCCTATGTGTATTGGATAGTTCCTTGCGACTTAGATCTTGTGCCAAGGTCGATGAGACGGTTCAGAAGGTTGCTTATCTGGGAAATGGGACTTTAGGCGTTTCAGGACTCACGAAAAGACTTCAATTTTATTCGGTCGGTCGACCGAGTGGAGAAATTGTATCTGCAGTGGACACATCTTCCTGCACTCCTTTCAATCTTAATCAACCCACATTCGGTCACTAGTGGACCGATGCTCCGCTGTCCTCTGTGGCTTTTTGTTCGGAAGCCCCAAAGCTATATTTCTTGTCGGCATTTGATAAGACTCCGAGAGCGTATGCCTCAAATTTTCTAAGTTGATCGCACTTGGCGGCGGTTGAGTTTTTGGGTGTTTCATTTGTGACCGGCAATAGTTCAAAAAACTTCTTTTCACTCAATCCTAGTATGTTTTGTCCGAGCTGTATTTTTTGGTTTCCTGGAGGTGCGGCACTTGTCGGAGATCTTGCGAGGGCTTTTGCGAACTCCTCCGATCTTAGGTTAACGCTATTCGCAAAGATACGACCGGCATTGTAGGCCAATGTTCTCTCAAATGACGGGCCGCAATTTAATAAAAGTTTTCGAACTATTTTTTCCATTTGCTCCAGTGCCTTTGTTGGCGAGCTACTACCTAGGTAGGAGCATTTCAAAAATATATCCGTCGATTCCTTGTTTTTTGTTGCGACTGATAGATTAAGAAAAGTCTGCAACCCTGACAGGCGCAGTTGCGTGGCAACTAGTTCAGGGGTTCGGCTTTTTTTTCCGAAGTCTGATTCGTCGGAATTGCATGTGTTCAGAATGGTGTCCAGTTGCCGATCTGAAAAGCCCTTCTCGTAGGTTTGTCCGTTGTATCGTAGTGTTAGCGAGGTGGACTTCTGGGCAATCATGTCTTTGCAGACTCTGAATGCTATCTGTAGGCCATTTTTGCAGAATGCGCCTTTGCATCCTTTGCTTGCCTCGTCGAAATAACCTCCCAGCAATGATGCCTTCGTGGATGCATCTTTCATTAGGCTCTGTATTTGGGCTGTATATCCTGCAGATCCAGGATTTTCGGAAATTTTTACGCCCAAACATGGGTCCGATATGTTTTTTTTAATAGCTGCCTGGTCCGCGCCTTTCACGATGCTATTTATTTCGGCAAGTTCGTTCTTTAGCTGTGATTTGTTGAGATGAGCTGACTTGTCGCCCGAATTCATTTTATCCAACATGGTTTGAAGATACTTCTGACGAGCGAGAGCGAGCGACAGATCGCGATCGCTAGGAGCCGATCCCGAGTTCGAACTTGTGGAGTCTTTCTTTCCGCTTGAGCTTCCGCTGTCGCCGGCAAGTGTTCGGCCGTGTACTTCGGTTACGGCTGGCATTCCGTCGCCGCTGCCAAAGCTGGGTTGCGGGCTGTTCTTTGCGGCTTTGGCGTCGCCGCCGCTGCCTTTGCTTCCGTCGTCTAGGCCGGCGTTGTTGTTTTGGTTGGAATTATTTGGGGCTTGGGTGGTGGGTGCTTTGTTGGCATTGGCTGCCACGGGGGCGCGGGTGCTGGGAGTGGGAGTGGTGGGTGTGTAGTTGGGCACGTAGTTGCGCGGTGCTTGAGGTTCTTCGGTGGGGCTAGCTTCGCTGCTCGTGGTTGGTGCAGATTCTGCCACGGCTTCGCTGCCGGCGGGTGTAATGTCGTCGCCGGCGAGCGAGGCTGCTTTTTTGTCGGCGCTGCTGGCAATGTCGTTAGCTGCTTTCGAGGGGCCGCTGCCGCCCTTGCCGCCGCCGCCAAAGCCCGAGCCTCCGCTGGCTGCAACTGCGGTGGGGCTGCTGCCGTCGTCTAGCACGGCGCCACGCACGGCTTTGGTTAGGTTCGCAAGGTCGCTGTCTTCTAGCGGTGCGCGGTTAAGGGCTACTTCTAGGTAGGCTAGCTCGCTGGGCGGCAAGTCGGACACTTTGAGTGTGCCGCGGTCGCTGTTCATGACCATGTTAAAAAAGTTGGGGGCTCGTTGCACCATTTCGGTAATTTTTTCTTCGGTCACGTTAAAGCCCAGGGCCGATAACTTCTTGGCAAGTTTTTCGCGCACTTCGCGTTGGCCAATTTTGCCAACGGCGTTGTTGGTAGGCGCGGCTTTGCTTTGCCCCGGATTCACAAAGCGTTCGGCGTACAGGCGCGCCAAGTTTTCAATCGTCTGTTGGCGCGGGCTCATGGCCTCTACTTCGCTCAGGGTTTGCAGAATTTTTTGGTTCGTGGCCGACACGCTACCTAGGTTTTGTGTGTTGGACAGCATGGGCAGCAGCGAGCTCGCCTGGCTCACCAGCTTCGATTTAAAGTCGGCGGGAATTTTGGTGCTCTCGTTAATCCGCTTAATGGTTTGCTGAATCGGTGCGGCCAGGGCGCTGCTGCCGCTTTGTGCGTGCGCTGAAGGCACCGCTAACAGAACGCCGCAAAGAGTTATCGCCATCCAATTCCCAAATTTCATAGTCTTGTTTTCGTCAGTCCTGGCCAAATTCTTCAGGGAATCCGCAACAATGATTTGGCGCGCACAACCACAATTGGCGGGCTTAGGGGGCTGGCCGCATAAATGCAGCCTTCTTAAGTTAGAGGGATGTATTGCGTGATGTCTGTTTTGCTCAAAAGCCCTAACTTGGCGAAACCACGCGGGAGTTTTGCTGCCGCGCGTGAAGTTATCGAATTTGCCAGATTCTCACTTTCGAGAATCTGTCTAAGCTCTTTGCATGCACTCCTCCTGGGGTTGGCGCTGTTTAGTTCGGCTCAGGTTTCGGCCCAAAAGTTGGGCGAGCAAATGGATTCCTTCGGCATTAACGGCATGGGCTCGGCCCAAACCACTCCTTCGCGCCTGGGCGAAAGCCTAAAAACCACACTCGATAAACAACCGCGCACGCCCCTGTGGGAGCAAGTGCGCGGGGTCATGGGCAACCTTATTCGCGTGCTTAATCCGAACTCGGCGCGCGTAAATCAAATCGCGGGCGATCGCCAATCACTCATTCACACCGATATTGCACAAGCTAAAGTCGAGCCCAAAGTAGAAGAGCTAATGAAGTCGCTGCAAGAGCAGCTTGCCGGCCAGTCGCTAGATAAAGACAAACTCGAAGAACTCAAAAAAGATTTACGCGAGCGCTTTGCCAAACTCGCCGAGCAAGACAAACTTGGCGACCCACACGCCGTAAACGCCGCCTTCGAAAGCGCCGTGGCCGATCACCTAGGCAAAGATGTTGCCACCAAAGTGGCCTCTAACGTGCTGCCCAAAGAATCGCCCGACGCAGCACGCTCCGTGGCGTCTAACGGCAATCCTGTTCTCGATAAAATTTCCGACGTCATCGCTGGCAAATCCGACAGCGCTGTCGCCAAAGCTATTAACGAAGACGTAGATGCACCCAAAGAAAAAGAAGAAGCATCTGCGCCCTCTTCGGGCTTTGCTAGCAACACGCCGTCGCCCGCTAATTTAGCCGCAGCGCCGGCCCCCGTGGCCAGTGCTGCGCCCACGCCCGAAGCACCCAAAGCCGAGACGCCCGCGCCTGCAGCTGGTGCACAGCCCGAAGCACCCAAAGCGCCCGTGGTGAATGCGCCCAAGGTTTCGCAACCCGCCCTGGCAGACAGCGGCAGTCACACGGGATCCATTGCACCCATTGCTACCAAAGATCCGGTCTCTACGCCGAGCTCCGCCGCAGACAGTCCGGCTCCTGCCCAGCGCCAGCCAGCTAGCTTTGCTTCTGGCAACGGTGCGAATGATGATGGAATCGATACGGGCTTCAACGATGCCCAGCCGGCGCCAAGCTCCGGTGGATCATCGTATGGTCCTCAACGTGGACTTGCCGATAATTCAATTCCGTCGGGACTTTCTATTCCGCTTTCGAGTGCGGGGACTGTGCTTACGGGTGGCATTTCGATCGGGGTTCCGGGATCATCTGCTCAGCAGTGCGCAAGTCCGCTACAAGAATTGCAGGGACTCATGAAGGGAATCCGCCAGATTGATTCAATCAATCTGGCTCAGGGTAAGTCGTTGGCGGTGCTTAACGCTATGAAAGGTGATTACGCGAGCAAATGTAGTGGGGCTTCTTGCAGTGCCGAAGAGGCCCACAAAACAAATGCCTTTGCTCAGCGTCTAAACATGGCCGTTGCTGCCGCCAATAAGGGAATTGATATTTGCGGCGATAACAATGAGTTCAAATCTAATGTTCAACGTATTCTTAAAGGACAATTTCAAGGTACGGAATCCGAACAAGCCTCCGAGGCTGCTGCGCGAGCAAAATTTCAGGTCGCATTTGGCTCTAATTCCAGCGGCTCAATAGATTATTACAAGCATATTGTTTGTGGATGGCTGCAGTATCGTGTGGCCAAGAATGCATCGGGCGGGAATCAAAATTTCCTAGGGTTCCAGGGTTTGAGCAAGAATGCTCAAATTCAAAATCCAGCTTGTTTCCAAAAGGATCTTCAGCTCACCGCAAAATTGCTTCCTATCTTGCAGCGCAAGGCGAAAGAGTGTGGATACGGTCCCGCGGATTTGGATTAC
The DNA here is from genome assembly GCA_018266335.1 of Bdellovibrionales bacterium. Next base: position 134,425 of record JAFEAR010000090.1, on the reverse strand, counting down.
TTCTCGCCCTCGAACCTGGCGAAGTTCGATTTCGAACACGATGCTAATCCGGCGGCCTCGCAGGCTAAGGTTAGTAACTTTACCTTCGAATACTTGGGCCAGATTAAGAAAGTGCCCTCGGTTTACTCCCTTGCACAAGGTGGAAGTACCCCGAGCGAGTTTAGCGGATTCACTGGTTCGGAGGTGCGGCAGATTTTGGGGTCTAGTGAAGGGCGCGAGGCTCTTCCTTCGAACTGCAAACAGGTCGCGGACTTGTTTGATCTCGTTCGGCGTAAGGCCATGACTCAGCCCGCGCTCATCGCCCAGCTGCTAAAAGCGCAATCGGCTCCTGTGTTTGCTGATACCTCGGTCGAAGGTCATGTAGTTCATGGCGGAGACCATGGTGACAGTGGCGGTGATTCCAATTGGGTCAGCACTTCTGTGAATGGAAAAGTTATACAAAAAAATGAAGTGACCCCTGGCTACGATTCAAGAGATTCGAATGTGATCAATTCGACAGTTTCAGGAAGAATAATTTCTTCGCCGAAAAAATGAGATCATTGCTTAGCGTTCGTAAGCTCGGCGGCAATCTGACTCGTGGTTCCTTTGAATCGCGGGTCAGTCAGGGCATCTTCTAAAATTTTTCGAGCTTTTTCGTGTTCCCCCGCAGCTTTAAAATCCTTGGCGCAATCTACCACCAGGCCTACGTGGGGCATGGAGCCGAAGTCGGCTTGGTAGCGTGCGCAGCTGGGGGCGCCCAGGGCGGGGCGGTTAGATTTTGCGGCGGCCGAAATCATGATCTCTACAATCCGCTGTTCCACAAAATCCTTTTTCATCAGCGGCTCTAGGAGCTGCACGGCACGGTCCATATCTTTCCGGGTGGGTTCGCGTGGTTCAAAGTTCGTGGCTTGTCGCTGTTCGAACAGCAGTGTGGCCATTTTCTTGCGCAGGCGCTGATTCTCCGGGTTCAGAGCCAGGGCCGCTTCGTATTCGGCCAAGGCTTTGCCAAAGAGTTTATCGTCGGCCCATTTTTCGCCGTTGATCAGATGAATAAACGCGAGCGCAGCCTTAATTACCGGGCTCTTTGAATTTTCTTGGTAGGCCTTCATGGCCAGGGGCGTGGCCTCGGCCACACGGCCTTCGCCCGCTAGCGCTTGTGCGCGCATGGCAGAGAGTTCGGGATTGGTTTTGAACTTGGGCGACACCGCTTCGCTCGTGCGCAAGGCCGCCGTGTAGTCTTCGGCATCTAGTTGTAGCTCAATCAAACTTTGCTGCACCTTAAAGTTATCGGGCGATAGTGGGGCCAAAGATTCCAAGTATTGGCGGGCTTCGGCCTTGCGGCCGCGCTGCTTTTCAAACGAAGCTAGACTCGACAACGCGTAGATGTTTTTCGGGTCCAGGGTAAGCACCTGGCGCCAGTCGCTCATGGCTTCGCCCAGACGACCCACGCGGAACATAAGCTCGGCGCGCGTGCGGTATGCTTCTACCCGCAGCGCATTCGGAGCCGTGGGGCTTTGCATGATGGGCTGCAGCAGGCGGGTGATTTCGCTAAGAACCTCTTCGGCGTCCTTCTGGGTTAGGCCCTTTTCGCCCTTGGCGGCGATATCCATGCGTTCGCTCTGGAGCTTTTCCCAAACCTTAAAGGCTTGATAGGGCGCCGCGTAATCGCGTGGGTTAATGCGCGCAGCATCCATGTATCGGTCATAGGCCTTCTTGTTTAGGCCCTGGAGTTCAAAGTACTGGCCCAGCACAAAGTTGTATTCATACTTAGCCGCGCACGAGCTGGAACAGTTGGAAACATGTTGCAGGAGCATCTGCTCCTTTTTTTCCATGCAGTTGCGAATGTAGCCGCCAGGGATTTCGGAGTTGGTCCGCTCTTCCTTCTTCAACATGCTGATTTCACGGTAGAGTTTATCGATTTCCTGCAGGCGAATTTGGTCGCTCGAGTGGGTGCGGGCGGCATCCAATTCCTTGCTTAGTAGCCCTGCGTCGCAGAAAGAAATCGCGGCCGCTCCTGCATCGCTGCCCGCAACACTACACACTGCGGCTAGGGTGCCGCTCATGAATTTACGATAAACATTCATCACGTTCTCAAAAGTTAACACACTCGGCAGTTTTCACAAAAAGTCCGCCGTGAAGGAAACGTGTAAAGACTTCGAAAGTTGCCTCCTTAGCCCGGAGGGATCAGAAAATTGACATACACAAAGTGATGCAAGCTCTTTGGTTCTAGGCGCCCAGTGTTAACATATCTACTGGGAGAGGGGGGGAGTCGAATGCCGAGTGCGGATTTAAATATCCTCGATTACGCCGACTACCGTGCGTACTTGCGTGATTTCTACGCTCGCCAAAAAGATTTGCACTCCGGGTTTTCCTATCGCGCATTTGCTTTGCGCGCCAAACTTACTTCGCCCAATTATCTGAAGCTGGTGATCGATGGCGATCGCCGCATTACGGACAAAAACTTGCCCAACTTCGTACGTGGACTGCGCTTGTCCAAGGCCGACGCCGAATATTTCCGGAGCCTGGTGTTCTACCAGGAAGCCGAAGATGCCGACGCCAAATCCATGTACCTCAACGAGATGCTAAAAATCCGCTCGCGCAAGACGAGCGAAGTTCGGGCCATCGACAAAGATCGCATCGAAATTCTACGCAGCTGGCATCCGTGGGTCATTCGTGTGATGGTCATGCTGTCGGACTTCGAACCCAACGGCGAGTGGATTGCGAGCCGCCTGCGAGGCAAAATCACGCCTGCCGAGGCCGAAGACGCCTTGGCGCTGCTCGAGCGCCTAGAGTTCATTCGCAACGAGAACGGCGTGTATAAGCTGAGCGACCCCGTAGTAACTACCAAGGACGAAATTTCGGCATTGTTGCTGCGTAACATTCACCGGCAGTTCTTCGACTTCGCGATAGAATCCATTTTCAAAGGCACGCGCGAAGAGCGTGAGGTTTCCGGAGTGACTCTCGCGATTCCTAAAAAAATGTTGCCCGAAGTTCAGACCGCTATCCGGCAGTTTTCGCTGGATCTCGCCAAACGCATCGCCCAGAGTGAAGAGACCGATTCGGTGTACCACCTGGCATTGGCCTTCTTTCCGCTCACCAAGGATAAGAAGCCAGAAAAGGGGTTCGCATGAAAAACCTATTTGCCCTTGGAGCCATTTTTGTTTTGTTTGCCTCGGCGGCGCAAGCCAACGGCGTCATCACGAGTCCGCGCCAAGTCGACGGCGGCTGGCAGCGCATCGAAGACAAGCTCGATCCCAACGGACATCTTCGCCGGGGAGTCGAAACCATCAAGAGCTCGATGAGTGATGATGTTTGGGTTCAAAAAACAACTCAAGCCGACCTCGATGCAGCCACTTCGTCGGGCACTATGCATTGCACCTGGAAGGATTTGGTGACGGTGAGTGGTTTTAGCGTTCAGCATTGTGACGATATCGATTCGGGTTGGCTCGCAATCACGCGCGCGCCCGATAACATTGTGCTGGTTTATTATGAAGATCTCACGGGCAACATGCTGAACTGGGTTCTGACGCCCATGTTGCCCGCGCTAGCCGCGCTAAAACTCTAAAAGTCGATTTCAAAACCAAACTTCAGGCCCCATGCCTTTAGGTAGGTCGAAGTGTCGCCGGCGCTAGTGTCTTCGTAGTGTAGGGTGGGGCCGAGGAACATCCGCAGATCGGTCGAGATTTTTGTACGCAAAAAGGCCTCTAGTACCAACGCCGGAGGGAAGAAGCTGGTTCCCGATCCCGAAACGGTGCTGCCGAATAGCATAAGGGGTAGGTCCATTCGAGCTTCGCTTAACCAGTCCCAGTTCGGATTCCATCCGCCGTATCTGAACTCTGCTCCCACCGAGAGACCGTATTGTTGCGCGTAGGTGCGGGCGATGTTTGCTGGAAGGCCGTTGGCATTCAATCCCACTTCGCTGAGTTGTTTAAACTCTCGTCCGAACACTCCTCCCTTAAGAAATACAGGCTTGGTCGGGCCAAGGGGCTCCCAGCGATAAGTGCCGCTCACGCGACCCCTGAACGAAAGCAAGTCTGTGTTCGATCCGTTGTTGCTGGTGGGCAGTGTGTACTTGCGTTGTTCTCCGCCCAACATGGCTTCCGCGCCCCACCGATCATAGATTCGGGTGCTGAACCGGGCCTCGATGTTGAATCCCACGGGGCCGCTGTCCTGTGCGCCCAGTGCAGGCACCGGTTCCTCTCCATTTAGCGCAGGCGCTGTCATGGACGATGAACCAAAGAGGGGCTCAATTGACGGAAAGCGAAGCGTGGCTCCCAAGTAACCAGCATGGTAGCCCATGGGATCCTCTTCCACGGTTACGGTAACGCTTTCGCTAGAATTTTCTTCGCCCTCTTCGGGAAAATCTTGCACGGTGATTTGGTACCGCCCAGGGGGGAGCGCCGATGTGCGTGTTTCCGATTTTCCGTGAATAGGCTCCTCACTCATGACCTTCGTGCGATCGACATCTACACGGGTAATGATCACGCGGGATCTTTGGCCCTTCATGGATCGTGTCCACCGAATTGAGCTTGGCTCCCAAGCCGTGAGCAAACTATTTTCTAGTGGTTCCAAAATACGTGGGCGCGGAAGGGCGCGAGTGACAATAGAAAACGCCACGGGTTGGCTCTTCGAAAAAGTATCACCGTTAACTCGCGCGGTGATGCGCGCCTGCCAGGTGCCGTTGGACAAATCTTTCACGGCGATCGAAGGCACGGGAGTAATGTAAGTCTTGGCTGCGCCGTTGGTGGGCTCCAGGCGCAGTTCGTAGTCCGTGGCACCCTCAATGGTGTTCCATTCGAAGGAGATGGGCGTGGAGCTTCCTAAAACTTCAATTCGTTCATCCTTGCGGGGTGACTTCAGCGCAGGAGTTCCTCCCTTTATGACCACCTTATTCGCGGGGGTCCACTGGCCGGTGCGTCCGTCTCCTTCGATACCGCGTAAGCGGAAGTAGTAAATGCCCGCGCGCAGTTCTGTTTCTATCTGGGTCTGATTAACCGTGCCCTGGCGAATGAGCCGGCTCGGTTCAAATTTGGGGCTTTCGGAAATTTCGTACTCGTAAGATGTCGACTGTGGAATAGCATCCCATTCCTGGTGAAAAGTATCGGCACGACTGGCGAATGGAAGCGCGAGATACAAGATGAATAGGGTGTAAATGTATTTCATATTATTCATCGTCCTGGTTCCTCTGAGCTGCGGGTCGACGCAGTTTGGGGGCTTGTAGCGGAGCGCCTCCGACTAACGAAAAGTTCTGTGCCCTCATGAAAGGGCCCGGACCAAAGTCCTTCCAGTGACTGCGCACTCTCCAACTGTAACTTCCCTGGGGAATCGTCCCTAAGTCAAAGCGGGGTTGAGTCGTTGAAGCTACGACGGGCTGAAATCCGTTGGGTCCCTTAACTTCCACTTCGTAGTTCTGCGGTTGGTACATCGCGCTGCCTTCACTTTGCCAAGTGAGGATGACCCTGGGGGTGTTGCGTTTAATAAAGTTGGTGCCATCCACGGGATAGACGGGCGAGGGTGCCTGCCGCACAAATTTAACAATCGCAAATTTGTCTTGGTCCCAAGAAAAACTTGTCCAAGGGCCGGCAGCGCCAGACGCCGCGATGACGCGCACCGCGGGCGATTCTCCAGATCCGTGCTCAGCATCCCAAAAATCTGTTGTGGTAACCGAATGCAATGACGACTCGAGATTAAAAACTTTGCTCCCTATGCGTACCTGATAGCTGGTGGCCTGTCCTTCGCTCTTCCAGGTGAGTTGGGTATTTCGCCAGTCATTCGTAAGCTCAGCTTGCGCGAGGGATAGCTTTTGGGGGGCACGCGCGTCTTTGAATTGTATGTGTCCCAGCAGGCGCAGCGAGGTGCTTTGATCGCCGCCGAAATGCGCCCGTACTTCTACGGAAATCTTTTCTTGGCTAGCGTCGCGTAGGGTCGCCAAAGTTTGCGTAAGGGGACTCTGGTGATTTTGCCAATTGAGAGACGCGCTGTCTGTTCGATCTTCTTCCACTTGCTGACCATTCAGATAAAAGTGCACGCTATAGAAGTTTGCTTTGCGTACGGGCTTCCAATCCATTTTTAAATCCAGCCCGCGCGCGGAAAGAGCGGCCTGAAACTCTCCCGATCCATTCCAGGCCATCGTTTGCGGACCGATGACCTCAAATCCTCCGGTAGAGGAAAGGGCCGTGCGATGATCCGTGGCCAGGACACGCCAAAAGTAATGTCCATCTTTCAGGGTGATGTAGGGAATATCGTCGAGGGCTTTGAGCTCCGCCGAACGTACGAGTTGTTTGAACTGTGCTTCCCTCGCAATTTGAAGTAGCCACGGTCCGGGGCCAACGGGCCCCGTTGGTTTTAGGGCAAAGGGCACTGGGTCATCGGCCGCATGAAGTTCAACGGTGGTGCCGTCTGCGGGATGAGTTCGAACCAGTGGATAGTCGGTAAGAGTTTGAGTGCCCTTGGCATCTCGGTTCAGCACCGCACCTGCTTTTACATCACTCTTTTGGGCGGCAGTGGTGACGGTAACTTTTCCGCTCTGCGATTCGACTCGCAAATTTTTAGTGGCTGAATTGGCGCTAATGCGCATCACGGCGGCATCGGACTTAACCTCGGTGTCGCCCACCTTGGCCAGAATTGAGCCCTTCACAAAAAGCTCTCCGCTCGCCACGTTGACGCGCAGGCCGTCGCGCTGAGTTTCTAAAATAACCAGACTGTCTTTGCCGAGTTTGAGAGTGCCTGCAGCTCCAAGATCGATTCCTACCTCGGAGTCCGCTCCGGTACGGATTACATCGTGCGCGTACACGGAATGCTGGGGCGGAAGCTCCGACCACAGCATTCGGCTGGTTGGCCGGCGCGCAACATCGCGTGTCGACAAGAACACCGTTCCCAAACTGGGGCTGGCATTGGCCTCGACGTCGCTTTGCTCAATATCGCGGAAGTAGGCCCCCACAAAAATAAGCGCAAAGGCGAGCGCCGTTGTTACTGTCATCGCCTTAGACATGTCGAAGCCTGGTTGTTTCACTGTTGGCGGTATCGGATCTTTTCGCCATCAATTCGCAGCAAAAGTCGTCAAATTTACGTCTAAAGATGCGGTTCCAATGAGTCGAAATGAAGATCGCAATGAAAATGCAGTTTCTCACCGGCTACATCAAACGTAAGTTGTTGTTCGCGGTGACGCTTACCCTCGTTGTGGCCACGGGCTCGGTCGTGTGGATCTCCACCAGTCTTCAGGTGAAGGACTCGCGGATGTTCATGTTGAAATCCGCGTCTGACATGGCGGCCGGTTTGAGCTCAACCTTTGCCCAGGCTACCCAACAGGTTCTTAACAATGCGCGGTCGTGGGTAGTGCAGAGCCTTAAGGACGGCACGCAGGCATCAGCAAGTTTGGCTAAGTTTATCGAAGGCGATAGCAGTATTTTGGGTATTGAGGTTCGCGATTTAGCTACGAATCAATTCGATGTTCGGGCCTACGCGGCGGCGCAAGCGGCAACGCTCGAGCAGCTTCCCGGAAACTCTGCTCCCACTGAAGGTGGCGTTCAGCTGGGATATTTGGAGGCGAGCGATGCCGTTTACCTTCGATTGGTGTCGCCCTTGGTTACGGATGATCAGGGCAAAGTTACCAAGATCATGATTGTTTATTTGGATCCGAAGTTCGTGCGGTCGCTCTTTAAGGCCGATGGCATTTCGGAAGCACTGCTCTTTGATTCCTCGGGAAGAATCTTCGCCCACTCCGAGGTTGCTCCAACGGATTCCTTCACGCAGAAAAATCAAATCCCATTGGAACTCTTACGGGTCGTAAAGTCCAATCCCCTCACCAACGGGCAAGTGTCGTTGCGGGGCGGTGATGCTGGAAAAACGTTTATCGGCTCTTACTTTAAGGCCGGAGTGGGCGAGTCTTACGTAGCCGTGGTTATCGACGAAGATCGCATTTTTGAGACGCCGCGCCGGATTGCTTTTCGCTCCTTTGCACTGGGGCTGGCGATTTTGAGCGTGGCTCTGGGAGCGGCGGTGCTCTTTGGCGATTCGCTAGTACAGCCCATTTTGTCATTGGTCGATGCGGCTCACCGAGTGAGTGCGGGCGATTTTACGGTGCGTACAGAGTCCAAGACTCGCGACGAAGTTCACACTCTCACCATGGCCTTTAACCAAATGACGGCCGGGTTGGCGGAGCGAGAAAAATTAAAATCCGTATTCAGCAAGTTTCACTCGCGGGCTGTGGTTGAAAAACTCATGTCGCAGGACAAAGTGCGTTTGGGTGGCGAGCGAATTCCGGTTACAGTTTTCTTTTCGGACATTCGCTCTTTCACTAACTCCTCAGAAAAAATGGCGCCCGAGGAAGTCGTCGAAATGCTCAACGAGTACATGACGGTCATGGTGGCCGTTATTGAGAAGTACGATGGCGTGGTGGACAAGTACGTGGGCGATGCCATCATGGCCGTGTGGGGCATGCCTACGCCCAATCCCGAGCGTGATGCAGAGAACTCCGTACGGGCGGCGCTCGAAATGCGCGAAAAGCTGGTTGAGTTGAACAAAAAACGCATCGCCCGTGGCCAAAATCCCATCGCGATTGGAATGGGTCTGAACAGCGGCGAAGTTATTGCGGGCAACATCGGCTCGCAATCGCGCATGGAGTACACCGTCATTGGCGACACCGTAAATACGGCAAGCCGAATGGAATCGCTCACCAAAGAATTAAAAACTGATTTTCTGATTAACGAATCAACCGCCAAGTTGCTGCCAATGGGCGTGTTCGATTTGGAAGGGCCCACCGAAGCCCACGCGAAGGGCAAGGCGGGCATTGTGCAAGTCTACGGCTGCAAAGGTTACCTTGCAGCCGCAGCTGAAGAGGAATTTTTAAAGGCCGCTTAGTTCGCTTCGAACACGCTTACGGTGCGCGCCGTTTTGGCGCACAAGCCCGATACGAGCGATTGACCGTCGAGCGTGATGCGATCTTTAGCAATTGAGTAGTTCACGGTCAGGGTTGCCATGCCGGTCGTCTCGAGCACTTCGGTCACTTCGCCCGAAGTCGTTTTGCAAACCTGCGTTGCTTGCATCACTTTTAAAGTCATCGTTTGCGCGTCGGTTACGATGGGTTTGAGCGTGGACTTCGTGGTGCAGCTCAAAATGTCTTCGATGATCGAAGCTTTGTTGTCCGTTACGGTCAAAATTAAGGAGTCGCTGGTGAGCACGAGCGAGCTGCTCGGAAGTTCGGACGCGTTCAACGCACGGCCGTCGCAGCTCAGCGAGCTGAGTTTGAACTGACCCGAACTAAGGGGGGCGGCAGAAGCCAGGGTAGCGGTGGTCATTAGAACGAGGGCGAGAGTGATTTTGTTCATAACGAGGTCCTTTCGTGGAGTGTGGCGAACTCGGCCTTGAGTTCGAGGGGATCTATAAGCAAAATAACGCGCCGTATCAATATAAATATAGCTCCCGCAAAAAGGCCCCCAGGGATGGGTCGGGGCAGAAGCTGCCGTGCTTCTTTTTTTTAAGAATTACCTAATGTTAGTTCGATCGCCGAATTTTAATTTGGCGTCTCGATTTCCTTTGGCGAGTACGACTCAAGATTCTCAACAATCTGTCGAGGAGACCTAACGTTGTCGCTAGGTCCCTTAGAAATTGGAATATCGCTTCATATTCCATACGGGCCTCCTTACGGGGCTCGTCCTTGGCCGGCCTGTACCCATCCCTGGGTGCAAGCCGGCCAATGCATTTTGTGCACCAGACTTATCTGGCTAATTTATTTAATGTTTTTCATTAGGGTGGCAAGTTGTTGCGCGGTTTCGTTGCCTTCGCGCAGGAGGCCTGCCGCCGCACCAAGACGGTCGGAGGCGGCGCGATTCTGTCCCAGCTTAAACTTCGCATTGATCCGCGAAATTTCGATTTCAAATCCCACGATGTATTTCAGCAGCTCTCGTTTGGAATTGGGATTCACCTGATCATAATTCCAGGCCGGAGTGCGTGAGCTTTCCTGGTGCACCACTAGTCGCGACAGCAGAGCATCTAATTCCGATGCTTCCTTAACGAGCCGCGCTCTTCCGGTTACGTGCACCACGGCGTAATTCCACGTGGGGACATCCGATGGATCTGCATACCAGCTAGGCGAAATGTAAGCGTGGGGACCGTGAAAAATGCAGAGTGTCTCTGCGCCCTCCATCACCGAGTGGTGGGGGTTGGCTAGAGCCATGTGCCCCTCGAGCACTCCTAGCTTCAACTTTTCTTGGTGGAGTAAAAGCGGCAGGTGACTCACGTGGGCCTGCCCTGCCACGGTCGTTATGACCGTGGCAAAGTTGAACTCGCGCATAAGTGCATAAGCGGCGGAGTCGTCCCGCGGATGAAACTTTTGCGGATTGTACACGTCGCTATTGGGCCGAGACGCGTGCAAAACCGTTCAAGATGTTTTGCAAGTCTGCATAGCTCAGAAGCGGCGCTTTCTCTTGAGTGTCGGCAAAGCGGTCGTTCGAACAAGTCATCAGCGCAAAAGTTGCGTCCGGATCTTCGCCGTTGCGGAAATCGAAAAAGCTAACACTCGCGGCGTAAAGAGTTTTCCATCCGTCTTGGCAGCGTGCTTCGCCGGCCTGACAAGCGACCAGCTTGGTAGCAGGGTCGGACTCCATGCTCGTTTTCGCTACCGTTTCACGTCCGGCACGCACCGTTTTGGCGGGGCCATCCGTAAACGTCAATTCGCAAAAGGCGCCTTGCGGTTGCGTCGCGCTCACTTGGCCATTGGCAATGTAAATAGGGTCGGCACTCGCGGAGAGGGCGAGGTCGTGCTGAAGCACAATTTTCAGGGGTGCGGCGGCGCCATCCTTCGGAGCGGGAGGGGTGTGATCTTCATCGGGGTGCACTAACTGGGCGCCCGTGCAGGCCAAATTTGCCGGCTTGCCGTCGTCCGTCATGAAGTCTTGAACCGAAACGTCAAAGCGCTCGGGCTGAATCCGCCGCGCATCGAGTTTATTAAAGGGATATTTGTTGTGCTCCCAGGGCCAATCCGTTTCGACGTGTGGACGCGACTGCATTTGCAGTGTGCCGGCGGCATCGTTCACTTTGTAGGTAACGTCGTTGCGAAAATCGCTGAGCAGAATCGAGGCGCTCTCTTTTGTTTCCGGCAAAAAAACCTGGCCCAAAAGATCGCCATTTACGGAGGAGAGCTGAAAATAGCAAGGCCGCTGTTGCGCTGTATGCCCCTTGAAGCTTGCAAGCACTAACATTTCGTATTCGGGCATCGGAGTGTTGGGGCCCGTAAAAAATGTCAGGGCAACTTCCTGAGGGCTGCGGTCTTGGCTGGCGTGTGCGCTCGTGCAGAGGCAGAGAAGTGCGGCAATGAATCCACCGAGTAAATTTTTCATGCTCCGTTTAAATGCCTTGTCGCGACAGGAGTCAATGGCCTGAGGAAGGGGTAAAGTGCGCTGGTGGGTAAGAGAAACCTTCTCCTTAAATTCCTCAATTTCTGGCCCCCCTTCCTGGGCGCGGGCATTCGCGTGAAGCGCTTTTCTAAAGATTTTCGGGAGGTGGACGTCGAAATGCATTTGCATCGCTGGAACACCAACTATGTGGGGGTGCACTATGGTGGCTCGCTCTATTCCATGGCCGATCCCTTTTATATGCTTATGCTGCTCGAGAACTTGGGCCCTGAGTATGTGGTGTGGGACAAGGCGGCGCAAATTCGCTTTCGTAAACCCGGGCGTGGCCTGGTCCGCGCGAAGTTTCGCCTAAGCCAAGAGCAAATTGATCAGATCAAACTCGACCTGGTGGGCAAAGAAAAAATTGAGCCCACCTTTAAAGTTGAGATTCACGACACCGATGGAGTGCTCGTCGCGGAAGTCGATAAAGTTATCCACGTACGGAGAAAGGCAAAGTAGTCATGGCCCAATCACCCGAGGCGGTTCGCGAGTTTTTTCGGTCGCATTGGACAGTTCGCAAGTACAAGGCCGTTTCGATGCCGTCCGAACATTTGGATGTCATTCTTTATGCCGCCCAGCGTGCACCCACCGATGCCACGGCGCAAATGTACAGCATTGTGCGACTAACCGATAAGGCACTGCGCGAAAAAATTGCGAAGCTCAGTGGCAATCCGCATGTGGCCACGGCCTCCGAGGCCTTCATTGTTTGCGGCGATTTGCATCGTCTCGACGCTATTTTCAAAGCCGAAGGCACTCGCTTGGGGGCTATTCCGGCGATCTCGCTTCACTTCGCTATCGGCGACGCCGTCATGGCCGGCGAAAATATGCTCTTGGCGGCCGAAATGCTCGGCTACCGCGGTTGTTGGATTGGTGGAGTAATGAATGCGCTCCAAGAAATTTCGGAGCTCATCCAATTGCCACCCAAAGTATTTCCCTTTGCGGCACTAACCCTGGGAGTGCCCGATGAATCACCCCAGTATCGACCACGCTTGCCCCGCGAGCAGGTGATTCACGAAAACACCTACCGCGCCCCCAGTGCCTCGGCGCTAGCGCAAGGAGTGGCCGACATGGCGGCCATCAGTGGGCGCGGTAGTTGGGCCCTTAAACTCGCTGGGTATTTTGCCCAGGGCGGCTCCATGGAAACGCGCGAAGTTGCGTTGCAAAAGTTTTTGGCCGAGCGTTACCAGCTAGGTTAGGCGCCCTAAATCTTCTTTGTCGAAGCCCCGGAGCTCCGAAGTTTTTCCGGTGCGAATTTTTTGCACCCACTGCGGATCAGTAAGCAGAGCTCGGCCCACGGCGACTAAATCGAATTCACCCTTGGCGAAGCGTTGCGTTAAATCGTCAATCGATCGGGCTTCGGCATCTTGCTTGCGAAAAGCGCGGTCAAATTCGTTCGAGAGTCCAATCGATCCCACCGTGATGCTGATTTTACCGGTCAGCTTTTTGGCCCATCCAGCAAAATTCAAATTTGAGTCTGCGAACTCGGGTTCCCAAAAGCGGCGTTGTGAACAGTGAAACACGTCTACTCCGGCATCGGCGAGGGGCTTTAGCCATGATTCCATTTCTTGGGGCGTGCGGGCCATCTTGAATTGGTAATCCTCGGGCTTCCACTGCGATAAGCGGAGGATAATCGGAAACTCGGGCCCCACCGCGCGACGAACCGCGCGAATCACTTCCGTGGCAAAGCGAGTGCGGGCCGCCAAAGTTTGGCCCCCGTAAGCGTCCGTGCGCGTGTTGGTGACTTCCCAAAAGAATTGATCAATGAGGTAACCGTGCGCGCCGTGCAGTTCTACCGCGTTGAAACCCAAATCTTTTGCATCGGCCGCGGACTGGGCAAAGGCAGCGATAGTGGTTTCGATATCGCGAATCGACATGGCCACGCCGTTTACTTTGTCCGTGGCGTAGCGTTCGGAGGGGCCTTCGAAAGGAGCGGAAGGCTTCCATCCCGACGGGTGATCGGGGCGTACGCCTTGATGCCAAATTTGCGGCGCCATGGCTCCGCCTGCGGCGTGAACTTGGTCGATCACTCGCTTCCATCCGGCAAGTGCATCTGCTCCGTAAAAATGAGGAATATTCGGATCGTTCGAAGATGCCGGACGATTGACGACGGTGCCTTCGGAGAGAATCAGTCCCACTTCGCCTTCGGCGCGCCTACGATAGTACGCAGCTACTTCGGATGTGGGTACGCCGTGGGGCGAAAACGACCGAGTCATGGGCGCCATGACAAAACGATTTTTGAGGGAGAGGGATTTGATTTGCAGAGGTTGAAAAAGTGCTTCGATGCTCACGGCACCGGATCTTCGACCAAAAAGAAACAACTGTCACCCTGGACCTGCGGCAACACATCGGCCTAGTTAACGCCTATGTCCCGAACGGAAGACTTTGACGATCTTTTGCGAGATTTAGAGGCGGGCCTGCGGGTTCCCGATACTCGCATTGATAAAATTTTTCCGGTCGACGCGCGATCGCAGGGGCATGTTCATTGGACGCCGGTGAACATTGCGCTCGAAGCCGTTGCGTGGCTAACGGCCGATTCGGCGGATGGCCCCGGGGCCCGGCGCATTTTGGATATTGGTTCGAATGTGGGTAAATTTTGCGTGGTGGGTGCTTTGGCTAGTGCGGCGCATTTTACGGGGGTGGAGCGCCGCCGTAAGCTGGTGGATCTAGCTCGCTCCGTGACTCGCAATTTGCGCATTCAACGGGTGAAGTATCTGTGGCGCGACATGGCCGAGGTAGATTGGAATGAGTTCCAGGGAATATACCTCTACAATCCGTTTCATGAAAACATCGATCCCGAAATTCAAATCGACACCGAGGTTAAATTAAATCCGGATCTCTTTGCGAGTTACGTGAAAGTTGTTCAGGAAAAATTAGAGGCCTGTCCGGCGGGCACCCGAGTGGTGACGTACTACGGATTTGGCGGCGATTTGCCTTCGAGTTTCGAGCGGGTCTATCCTCCGCAGCCCATTCACGAGCGGCTGGAATTTTGGATCAAGCGCAGTTAGCGACCCTATTCGGATAGAAAAATCGAAAGGCCTTTGAGGGCGGTTTCGTCGAGCTTCACTTGGTCGCCAATCTGCTGGTGCTCAATGCCGAGGCTCGTGAGTCCTTTGCGGGCCGAAGTCACGGAGCGCACTTTTAGAGTAACGGATTCGATTTTGCTTTGCGTGCCGCGCGCCAGAACCACGCGCGGATTTTCGGTGGATTTAGCCAGAATTTGCTTCCAATCATTGGCGGAATTCATGGGAACTAGGGTTACGGCGGCCGTGTTCGTCACTCCCAGCGGGCCACCGTGTTTTTCGGCTAGTTGGGCGCGCAGTTTGGTTTGCCAGGCCGGGGCGTCGAAATGGTACTGGCAAAAAAACACGGCAAAGGGCGCGGCCACAAAGCCCTCCACAATGAGCACGGAAAAAGTTTCGTTCTGTTCGCCCAGGCGGAAAGGAATTTTGAGTGTGGCGAGTTGCTGTTGGAGGATGGCAAAGTCGAAGGCCGGCTCCAGGGCCAGGCCCGTTATGCGCGCGGCATTGAGTTTTTCGTAGCGAGGGTCCGACTCCTTAAAGCGTATAAATTCCAGATTGATGTCGCCAGCGCAAACGCCGCCGCTCTCGTAGCCGCCAAAGTCCTTAAACGGCCACGCGATGGGAAGGGCTAGTTGTTCGCTGAACAGGGTAAACAGAGCGGCTGGCGTTTCGTGTTCGATCATCAGGTGATCAACACGTTTGGCGAGTGGCAAATCGTTGGTCATTTTTTGCGCTTCTCCATGGCTTTGTGCAAACGTTCGTGGATGGCGCGAAATTCGTTGCGCATGGTTTCGAGTTCTTCGTCGCTCATTTCTTCGAGGTCCACGAGCTCCGAACGCGAGCCTTTCACACCCACGAGCAACTCGTTGAGCTTAAGGTGCACAGCCTTGGTGTCGCGGTTCTGGGCGTTTTGAATGAGGAACACCATCAGAAAGGTAATAATCGTGGTGCCCGTATTGATGATGAGTTGCCAAGTGTCCGAGTAGTGAAACATGGGGCCCGTGCAGAGCCACACGATGACCGTGAGGAGAGCGAGACCGAAGGCCAGGGGCGTGCCTACGGCCTCAGCAATTTTGGTGGAAAAATATCGGAAGTAGTCACGCATACG
The DNA here is from genome assembly GCA_018266335.1 of Bdellovibrionales bacterium. The sequence goes on along the minus strand of JAFEAR010000090.1, from coordinate 118,928 downwards.
TTCGTATACAACTACTGTACTTTTCCGTGTGCGTCCTGAACGACTAGTAAACGAAGTTACTTCCCTTATTTTTCAATTCCACTGCGAAGTCTGGCCACTGCTTGGCCGGATCCAGTGTCAGCATGCCTCGGGCAAGTAGGTATTCGCGCAAGGCCATGGGGTTGCGTTTGAAGGCGTCGGACATGGCTTGCATTTCAACGTTGTAGTTGTTGACGGCGTCATAGAAGGCGAATCCTCGCGTAAAACAGCTGCGCTCCAGGGTGTTGTACATGAGTGGGGTGCCCGCGGCGAATTGTTGGCTCTCGGTAGAGCTTTGGCTTAGCGCCGACTGGAAATATTTCTGGCGCACGCTATCCGGAGTGTCGGACGGGTTTCGTTGCGTGTTTACGACCGGATTAACTTCGAACTGCTGAATGCGGTGTTTGCTTTCGATCATCTTAGTCTTCTTCGCCTCGAGCGTGGTGACACGCGTGGCGACGGCGAAGGAATCTTTCAGCCCTTTGACTAGATCGAACGAGTCGCCGCTCGCCCGCGTGAGCGCCTCGGACGAGACGACGAGTTGTTTGAGGGTGCGCTGGGGTACGCCCTTTGCGCGGTCCTGCGCGTTCTGCGGGATGAGGGTTACCTCCTTGCCGTCTTTCATAATGAAGCGCGACTGCATGTGCGCCGAAAATCCCGTCATGTGGTTGAGCCATTTACCCAGGACTCCGGCCGGATCGAAGAGCTCTTTTTGCACCACAATGTTTTCAACCGCATTCGCGGGAATCACGGCGTAGTAGTTGCGAGTGTCGTCGGAAACGTTAGCGAGCACTTGGTCGCCCGGATTCAATTTAAGGTTGGGTAAGTACCGTTTAACTTGTTCGGGAGTGAGCGTGACAATGGGGCGACGCACGCGCATGTCGATGCACTGACCAGCGTTCGGTCCTTTGGTGAAGCGCGTGTTAAACGAAAACGGATCGTTCTGGGGATCGTACCCGGGGCAGTCCAGAAGTTTGGCTGCAGCGGGGGCGACGGCTTCGTCGGCCGCAATGTCCCCGGGGTGCGAATCCTGCGCGTAGACTGGCTTAAAGAAGGTAACGGCGGATAATAAAAGCCATTGGTATTGGTGTGTCATGTGCGTGCTCTCCCTCTCTCCCCATGCTAGCGAGGCTTGGCGGGAAGGGAAGGGTGCCGAACAGAATTATGCAACGGTTTAGTGATCGCTCTGCAGGGAGCGCTTCAATTCGCGCATTGGTTCTTGGCTGATGGTAATGGTGCCGGCCCGCGGTCGATCTAAATCGCGAATGAGGGTAAAGACACCCACGAACAAGCAGACCAAGAGCGAAATGCTCCAGCGGCTGGATTCGCTGTGGGCACCGCGCGCAAAGGCCAGAGAGCCAATGCCGGCGCTCGTGATGAGCAGCATGATGACGTAAACGATTTTGGGAATTGTGTTGCGAAGGGCGGCGGCCCGCTGGCTTTGCAGATCAATCACTTCATTCAGCGACGATACAAATTGTGCGGCCACGGCACCGCGATCCTTCTGCGTGAACTGAACGGTTAAATTCCAAAGCTGATCTTGAATGTGGCGCGCTTTGGCTTCGGCTTTCTCGATCAATTCCGCATTTGTTCCGACTTCGAAAAATTCCAGGCGCGCGTCGACGTATTGTTTGAGCAGGTCTCTAACTTCTTGTCCGCGCTGGGCAGGTTCCATGAGTTTAGAACGCAGATACGTGGTGCCAATGGCGTTGGATTCCTGCACTACCAATTCTAAACGCCGATCAAAACGACCAATGGCCATGGAGAAGGTGAAGGCGAGGATGAGTGCCACTAATCCCAAAATTGTGGAGGGAATGAAGTCGGAGGCCTCGGGTTTGATTTGGGGCCAGTGGTGTTTAACGTACTTGCCGGCTGAAAAGCTGAGATGGGCGATGAGCATGAGGAGGGCTAGGAGGAGTAGGAAGAGTTGGTAGAGTTCTAGAGGTTGTGCGTCGGTCATGGGGGTTTTGATAGGCTTGATTTTCGCTTTGCTCAAATCTCGCTTTGGTTGTGCTGCTAGCTCGCTTCGCTTGCTAGGTCGCATTGTACGGAAGGGGCTTCGGTGGGAGTGATTTGGTTTCCTTGCCTTTTCGGCCCTGCGTGCGCTAGTCGGCCGTCGCCGGCCTTGGTAGCGTACTCGGGATTTTTTGCGTCAAAGAGTGACGTTAGTCACTCTTTGCCCGCAAAAAATGGCGGGCATGCGTAGATCACTTTATAACCGAGTGTATCGAACTAGCGGCCTAGATGTATTTTATACGATCTGGGGCGGGGAATGGCGTGACGACATCGAACCAACCTTTCGGTTGAGGGAAGCTTCTCGCTGCCAAGATAACACTGGCACTTAAGCCGTGGGCTTGATAGAGGATGACGAAGCCGGTTGAACTCGCATCGAAATCTCTTCTTCTAGGTTGGCCCGAGTCTGGCGCTCCTTCAAACAGATATTCAAAAGGTGCCATCCCTCAACCGTTAGAGAAGCGATGACGACCACTCCAGAACGGTCAGAATCGGGACCCAAAAAAGCCGGCTCCCGTAAATCGACGAGGTATCCCAAAAAATCAGGATCATCCTCTTTAAGGAAGGAAATGGGGAAAAACGCCGATGTTCTGAATCGCACGGCTAAATTGAAGTTGTTGTAAATATCTTTCTCATCCTCAGACCCCGCCTTGAAGGACTTCTTTACCGCATAAGCTGGAGCTAAATTGATATAGTCGGCTCGGATCACATCGCAAGTAGGCGACAGCACCAGCCAATGGGGGTGCGTCTGCCTCGAAGGCGTAATTCCCGGCAACAACACCAGCTGAGAGGAAATTAGATCTCCCTGTATGAACCAGAACTGGTTTTCCTCAGCTTTCCCCGCCTCCGGCCACGTCCGTTCCTTAACCTCTGTCCACCGAACCGGCTCCTGGGTCATAAATTTCGCAAGAATCTTCGCCGCCTTCGATGTGCCCATCGATTCGAAGAAATCCTTAAGTGTTGCTATGTGGTGAGAGCCATGAGCGTCTCCGGCTAGCGCAGATAAGATACCGCCGAATTTCTCGTGATCCGTTTGTTGTTCACCCGAGTTGCTTTGAGTCATTGTGTCCCCCCGTCCCCCCGAACGCGATGATCATCCACTACTCTTAGTCAGCTGCCGCTTCTTGCTGTTCTAGCAAGGGACGTTGGCGTGGCCTCAAGTAGCTTTATAGAGAATAAGCTAACTGTTGCGGATTCCGAGTCAATCCATAGTGTAGTGTATATCAATGTAAGTAGTTGAATTTTAAATGAGCAGTTTTAAAAATATATATTCCTGTTATCAATTTGAGTATTTATATAGATAATTTCTACAATTTGCCGTATTTTATGCACTAAATCATGTGGTTTTGACGCATAAAATCGTTTTTTTGCCTATTTTTCTGAGATTTTTGGTAAGATAATCGATGACAATATCCGAGAAATTCAGCAGGAGGTGGTTATGAATGCCCCAACACCAGCCCCGACCTCTTTCGCTCTTACTGGCGCCCTAGAGCCTGCCTTTCGTCTCCCTGTATGGAAATTTGATCATTCAAAATGGTCTGCTGTTCGGCATTCTAGCGCGAAGGACTTTGGAGCTTGCTGGGCATCAAACAAAGATTTGGTGATGGTTCTGGAAGACTCTTCACTTAGGGAAGATCCTCTTGTTGTCCTGAAGAAAACTCATTTGGATACGCTCATTAAGCTAGTGTCAGACTTAATTTCAGGCGAAGCTTTAGTGAGGCACGAATTAAATTCGATGGCCGATGCAGTTTCTTTGGTTGTAGGTCTTGCATCCAAGGATGTGTCTGCCGACCCGTCCCTAAAACAAGCAATTCAAGTCCTGAGAAATATTCAGGTTACCGCGCAAGCTCATTCGGTCATTGTAACATCCAATCCGCCAAAGAAACTAAAGCCTCGCCCGATCGACGAATCTCTGAAGGCACAAATTTCGAAAAATGATGACTGACCTGCCTTAACCAGTTGAGGCCTATAGATAAGGTTCGCTCTGGCCGTTAGGGCTGCCTTCGTTGCCCAGATTTTTTACATTTTGTCCGCGGTGATGTTATCTAAAGCGCACGGAGAAAATCTCCCCGAATCTCCTCCCTTCCCCTTTTTTTCATCTGGTGAATTACATAAAGAAGGCTTTGGTTTTAAGATTTTTTTTACTCCTTTTAGTGTGTAATTTCATGTGTATAATTATACTTAATGTCTAGGCTCAAAGAAGCTCGTGTGCTGTCTGAGATTCGTAAGGCTGAACCAAAGAAAAAGCGCGTAAACTTCTTCATTTCTGAGGCTGCTAAAAGCGCTTTAGCGATTTGGTGCAAAAAAAACAAAGTTACCGAAAGTTCGGCCATTGAGCAGATGATTCGGACGACGGTACCTGCACAGTTTTTTAAGGAGCCAAAATAAAATGGCTCGCCACCCAAAAGGCACTTCTCCAAAGCTCACCGCTAAGGTGATTGAACGTATCGCGGCATCGATTCGCTCAGGCTGTTACGTCGAAACCGCGGTAGCGCTCGAGGGCCTTTCAAAACAGTCCTTCTATCGGTGGCTAAAACAAGCTGAGAGTGATGACGCAACGGAGCTCACCCAAAAATTGAGTGACGCAGTAAAAAAAGCGATGGCCGCGGCTGAACTACGTGATCTGGCCGTCATCGACAGGGCTGCCCAGCAGGGAGAATGGACGGCTGCGGCGTGGCGACTTGAACGAAAGCACCCTGAGCGTTGGGGACGGCAGGCGCGCATCCAGCACGAACACACGGGCGCAGGCGGCGGCCCGATCGAAGTGGTTCACCGTACCGAGAACATAAAACGAATTCTCTCCGATGCCAGTGCTTTGGATGCCCTCGAGGTGATCGAAGGCAAGCTCTTGGAGGGCGGCGATGAAGAAGGCTGCTGAGGCTCTACTTTTCAACGATCGGTGGCGCCTGAGCCCAGCACGCATGGCGGAGCACCTGACGAAAGGGCGCTTCCGGCGCTACCCCCACATTAGGCTCCTCGACCGCAGGGTTGCCCAGGGCATCGCTAAGGGCGGCGCACGGCTGGTGATCTCCATGCCGCCGCGTCACGGTAAAAGCTGGCTCACCTCCCTCTATTCGCCAGCTTGGTTCTTATCGCTTTGGCCAAACCGCAACGTCATTCTGGCCTCTTATGAGGCCACATTCGCCGCGACTTGGGGACGCGGCGTTAGAAACTTCCTACAAGAGAACGCCAGCGCGCTCGGAGTGGAGCTTGCCTCGGATTCGCTTGCCTCGGACAAGTGGAACACGGTTCAGGGTGGCGGAATGATAACGGCCGGCATCGGCGGCCCCATCACCGGGCGCGGCGGCCACCTTATCATTATCGATGATCCGGTGAAGAACTGGGAGGAGGCATCGTCCGAGACTACCCGCCAAAACCATATCGATTGGTTCAATTCGACCCTCTACACGCGCGCCGAGCCTGGTGCCTCGATCGTGATTCTCATGACGCGTTGGCATGAACGTGATCTGGCCGGCTACCTACTCAACGAACACGATGACGATTGGGAAGAGATCAGGCTTCCGGCTCTGGCCGAAGACGGCGATGCACTGGAGCGCGTTCCGGGCGAGGCGCTTTGCCCGGAGCGCTACGATGTCGAGGCCCTTTCAAAAATTCGCGCAGCGATCGGGTCGCGGATGTGGGAAGCTCTTTATCAACAGCACCCATCAGCCGAGGAGGGCAACATCTTCAAACGCGGCTGGTGGAAGTTTTACACGAACCTTCCGCAGCGTTTTGACCAAATCATTCAGAGTTGGGACCTCTCGTTTAAGGATACGAAGACGGCCGACTTCGTGGTGGGTCAGGTTTGGGGCAAGATCGGCGCCGACAAATACCTCATCGATCAAATTCGCGAGCGCATGGATTTTCCGACCACGGTGCGTGCGATCAAATCGCTCTCGGCGCGATATCCCACGGCGCGCACGAAGCTTGTCGAGGACAAGGCCAACGGTCCGGCTGTAATCGCAATGCTCAAGCACGAGGTAAGCGGACTCATCCCGGTTGAGCCACAGGGGAGTAAGGAAGCGCGCGCGAGTGCTGCAAGCCCCGAGATTGAGGCCGGGAACGTGTGGTTGCCCGATCTGGCTCAAGCTTCCTGGGTGCAGTATTTCGTCGAGGAGTGTGCAGCATTCCCGAACGGCGCCCACGACGACTGTGTGGATGCCATGAGCCAGGCCCTCATTCGGCTCCACGGTGGGCCGAGGCTTGTCTCCGCACCTATTGTCGGCTTTCGTGGGAGAGTCGGGCGCGAATGGTGGAGATAGTGCTGGCTCTTTTTACTAGGGCTTGTAGAATTAGGTCATGAACCTCGATGACACAGTAGAAAAGGCGCTCACCACCAAACAGCCCGACCCCACAGTTCAAGCAGCGCTCCGCGCGGTGCTCGACGCCGAACGGCGGCTGGCAGAAGCGGTGGCGCGGCTCAAAGCTGCGATTGAGAATTCCACGAAGCGCTAGTCACGGCTTTTTCCTAAGCGTTACTGTAATCATCTGCGGCTCCCCGCCATTGTAGAAAATATCGCCGGATACCCCCGGTACGTTCGTGCTGAAAAACCAGAACGCCGTATCGTGTTGGTGCTTCCAAAACTTGTCTGATTCCTCGCGAACTCCCTCATTGAGTGCTGCGTTAGGTTGAAGGTTAGAGAAGAGTTCTCCCTTAAAATCCTCGAACCTCATTTTCGATGGCTTCGCCACAAGGCGGTTTACGTGGAGACATGTGGCCGTTTGGGGGTAGTAGTCCTTTTTATGGCCGAGGCGCGTGTACCCCGCCTGGATTGTTTTCACCACTGCTTCGTTGTACTCATTGAGCTCCGCCGGAATGCACCCCAAGCCATCATTGCCAAGCGCTGTGCCTTTCAAGAACATGTTCGCCGTTACCTCGTGTAACTTTTCATTCGAAAATTTAAAATCGACGAAGTGGTAGACATCGAATTTTCCGGCAGGGCGACAGATTGCGGTAGCATAGTCCTCGGTCGGCTTCCCGGAGTGGTGAATGTCATCCATTCTAAGTTTGACGATTTCGCAGGGGGGCCTCTTAACGAATGCTGCGAGGCTCATCCCCATCCTCAAGCCCTTCAATGACTCGATGATAGGGAGGTTCTCGTCGGCGAAGGCGGCCGTCGCGGTGAAGAGTCCCAATAGAACGAAGCTGGCGGAATTCATATTACAATCCCTCTCCCACTTTCCTTGCGACACTTGCTATCTTTCGCTCAATAAAGAGGTCCGAATAGCTGATCGTCGCCATCACGTGATTTTCGATACGAGTTACCTTTAAGGCGACTTGATCTGTGTTCCAGGAAACTGACGCCTGATCGATTTTTCCTGCATCAAATGCTTCTAACTCTGATTGATTGAGCTTGTAAGGTTGCCCAAACTTATCCGTGAGCGCCTTCGAATAAAGTCGAATCGACTCTCCAGAAGTCACCTCTCCCAGAATAAATTCCATGCGGACAAGCTCGTTGTCCGCAAAGGTGAAAAGGGCAGCCACCGGCTGATCCCCGAATCGGAAGTTTTGGCAGCCGTACGTGGTGAGGCTCGCCGAGGATGCGTCTTTAAATTTTGAGAGTGAGCATTTCTTCATGCTGGCTAGTTTCTTCACGTCGATTCCGAATGAGATGTCCTGATAGCCAAGAATTTCCTCAGATGATGGCGCACCCACTTTTTCCGATGGTCCTCCGTTGTTGTGGGGGCTTGAATCGGAATAGACCCACAGCCAAATTAGACCAAAGAAGAACAAAAACCTTAATACCAAAGGTCTCATTGGACTCCTTTCGAAAATTGCGACCTGAAAGGCGCTTTAAATTCCTCTAAAAACGAAGAGCAAAGTTCATGTCATTATGAGTTCAGTGTTTTGCCGCTTTGAGCTGCCACGTACTTGCTGCGTTTAAACAGATACATGGGAAGCACGATAATCCATAAGAATAAGACGCCGAGTGCCCAACCGAAGGGACCGGCATCGAGTCCGTCAGGAACAAGTCCCTTTTTTACGCCAAGCTTTTTGGCGTCGATGTAGACAATAATGCTGCTCAAAATTACGACGATAACAATAGTCATTTTCTCTCCCCCTTTAGAGGTTTTTTCATAAGGCGTAAAAACGCTCTTTCGCTGCGCTTTTCAGTGTTAACTACCCAGAGATGATCTTTGAATTGACGTTCAAAAACCTTCGATGTTGTTGGATCATCGGTAAAGAGACAATTTTCTTCGTTGCTGTGCTCTGCGGGATTAGTCCAGTTGAACGATCCTGTTTCGATCCGCGTTCCGTCGCTCACTGCGAATTTGTTGTGTTGAATTTTGTTTTTACTGTGGATGCGCACGTCAAACCCGTTGCGCCTCAAGCCCAGCGTCACAGCTCGATTTCCGCTGGCCTGAACCCGGTCGAGTAGTATGCGAATCTTTACTCCGCGCGTCTTGGCAGTCGAAAGCGCTTGGAGGATGGCAGTGTTGTTGAGAGAATATATAGCGACGTCGAGAGTCTTATGGGTTTCGTTGATGAATCTTACGACACGCTCTTCACAGCCGCCCGAGGGCGAGAAGTACACTGCCTCGGTGGCGTTAGCCAGCGCGCTTGGTACGACGAGGATAAGCGATAAGCTCTTCACTTTTTCACCCTCCGCAATCTGACTTCAAAGAGCCCCGTGATCCATCCATCGCCCAGGAGCGTTTCAAGGTCACTGGTGGGCTGAGTGGCTTCTTGTGACGGCTTCTCAGTGAGAGTTTCGCCAAAGCATAGCCGATCGACTGTAACGCCGAAGACGCGCGCCACCTTGCGGACCTGGTCAATGTTTCGAGGTGGCGTTCCGGCAAGCCAATCCGAAATCGTCTTGGGTGAGACGCCCGAGGCGCGCGCGAGTTGAGCGGCCGTCAGGTCGCGCTCTTTGAGTAGGATTCTTAGCTCTTCCTTTAGACGCATATCCTCTTTGAGTATCGGCGCTCGAGATGACCTCGTGAGTCAAAATCCGATGCAGACGACTAAATCCGGTGTGAGTGATTTTGTGTCCGAGCTACCGGACATCGAGCCGGTCCTCACCGAGAGCGACCTCAAATTCCTTAACCAAATCCTCTAGGAGGATACCGAGGCCCAGAATTTCTTTACCCGGCAGGGCATCATCGGAGTCGTAGCGCTTGAGCAATTGCGCAAGAGCTGCGAGCTTCCAGGCGATGGCTCTGAGATCAATCACCGATGGCTTGAAATCGTCCGTTTTCGACATAGGGAATTACCTTTCATCCGCGCGTGATTTTTCGAAGACTTGCGACGCAGTTTTTGGAGACGTTTTCGCCACAGCTTTTAGAGCGCGGTACACGGCGCTTCGATCGCAGCCGATTTCACGGCTGATCGCGGTGTACGAGAGCCCTTTTGCGCGTAAATGGAGGATGGCGGCGTCATTGCGGCGGCGTGGCCGTCCGAGTCTTTTGCCCTTCGCCCTTGCATGAGCCAGGCCAGCGACCGTTCGCTCTCTGATAAGTGCTCGCTCGAACTCCGCGAACGCGGCCACGATATGGACCATGAGTCTGCCACCAGCGGTACGCATGTCGATTTGATCGTGGAGGCTGACGAATTGGACGTCGAGCGCCGAGAGCTCATCGAGGAGGGCCACGAGGTGGCGCAAGCTTCTGGCAAGGCGGTCGAGCTTTGAGACGACTACTACATCGACGCGCCGGGCGCGTACTTGCATGAGTAAGTGTCTGAGTCCGGGACGTTTGTCGGTGCCGCCCGAGAAGCCGTGATCGACGACCTCTTCGGCAGGTGTCCACCCACGGGCTGCGCAGTACCGGCGAAGCTCGTCGAGCTGAACCTCGGGTTTTTGGTCGTGATGCGCCGTTGAAACTCGCGCATAAATCAAGGCCCGTACCTGGGCTGTGCTCCGTCCTTGGGCTTGAGAGCCCGGAGTCATACATTAATCATGATGCATTGGGTTATTAAAGTCAAGATAAAATAGGAGTATAAAGATACGCCTCAAAATACCGATTAGTATACATATATGAGTGCTACCAAAATTGATGCCAAAGCCATCCGTGAGAAACTGCTGAAAGAAGAGTCTGATCGAGGAAAGGTATCGCTTTATTTATCCAAAAAGCTCTACAAATCGTTTCAAAAGGCCTGCGGTACTTTGCCTGCATCCAAAGTCGTTGAGGAGCTCATGCAAGCGTTCGTAGATTCTGCCAGCTAGGCCGCTCTCAATGGATTATTACAGGTCGTCTTGTCCAAATAAGGAGAGAATCTCGGCGTCAGGTTTGCGATATCCACAGCGCACCTCCATGATTCGGTGACGCATCGGATTCGCAAAATAGTCTAGTCGCACGAGCGTGCCGTAGAGGTCCATCACGTTGAAGCCCGTCATAATGAATCCGGCTTGGAGTTTCGGGATGATGACCGGGTTGTTCACGAGATGGTGGAGCGAATAGACGGCCGCAAAGCCGTGCTCCGTCGTCGTGTGGATGACTTCACGCACGAGGGCCGCATACAATCCTTTGCGGCGATGTTCGGGGAACACGGCCGAGTTCTCCATGTAGTATTCGAGCGGCGAAGTCTGATAGCCCCAGCTCCATCCGACAAACTCATCTTTGTGAAAGACGCCGAGGTTCAATCGGTATCGCGTGGACACCATATCGCGGAACCCATGAGCTACGGTCAATTCGCGCTCGCCGAGGACCTTCATCATTTTGAGGACCATGAGATCGCTAAAAAGGCGCGGGCCGTGGGTTTCGTAAAGAGGCGTGAATTCCGCGGTTGAAATGGGGCGGATCGTATACCCGGTCGGCAGCGTAGATTCGGCCATGGCAGGCCTTATCCCATGAGTCTTGACTGCTCGCAACGCGCCGGGGGACTCTGGCTTAGGAGCAATGCCGTGGAATGGAGGGTTGGGGATGGACCAAAGCGAATTTACTGCGAAATTAGAAGCCTATAAGCGATTTACTCTTCCACCATTGGAAGCGTGGACGCTAGCGGACCACGTTTTGCAAAAGATGAAATCTGCAAAAAGCGCATTACGGTTGTCGGCTGCAGAACGCGATTTTTTGCGATTCCTCCTTGAGCAATCGGTTAATTTACAAAAATGGACTCTGGAGGGACGTGACAATCGATCGCGCGAGCAGGCGGCAAAAAAAATTCTTCTTGGGCGGAAAAAAATTGAGATTAAAATGCGGGAAGCACTTCAACAGTTTGGGCTTGAGGTGAAGCCTCTAAAGCGTCGCGCGTATCGTAGCATGAAAGAATGCTACGAACGGCTCATGGAAGAGGAGGGGAAGACCCTTGAAGGCCCCTCAACGCGGCAGCATTTCCAGCGCGTAACTTACGTGCACAACGGCAAGCGATACAAAATCGAATGGACGACTCCGCGAAAGAAGAAGCTTGAGATAATTCGGGTCATAAAAGAAATCTTCGGCGCAAAATCCTCTGGCGCAGTGATCCAGCAATTGCGTTCACTTGGGACCAAAGGTCTACCTGCTCTCGAGGGATCGGGGCAGTATCGTCCCGGCCAACGCCCTTAGAAGTTAAATTAACCTTTTTTCTTACTTATAGGCCTGCCCGTTTCACTTTGCTCTTTTGAGCGCATGGCTGGAGCGAATGGGCGGATTGGTTCCCTCAAGTCCTCCGGCTTTTGGCAAGGAGGCAAAAATGAAATCACCTGAAGTCCACCGCCTGGAGTGCGTGCTCCTCGAGGCGATTGATCATTATCGCAGCTACATTCTCGATCCGGTCGAGCAGGAACTTGGCGCTAGTCCGAGTTGGAAATACCTTCGCGGGCGGCTTTTGAAGGCCCTCGGTGATCGCGGCCTCGCTGGTCGGGTGCGCGAGATCCTTGCCGTCGAATTCAATAGCGGAGGCGGCAAATGAGCGAGCGGCGGAATAGGATCTCCGAAGCCGAGATTATGCGGTGCCGACTCCCTTACGGCATCTGGATATGTATGAACGGAAGTCAGATTTTATTCAATCGAGACTATAATGCGATTTGGCTTAAGCCAAAAGAAGGAGGCGTAGTTGCCATCGATCCTGACGCCCGGATTATCTACACGGAGCAAGTCTTCTTCTTTAATGACAACAACCCTCCGTGGATCAATAAGCGCACCCTAGAAGGTTGCATAAAAGTTCTACGCGAATGGGGTGTCGAAGCCTACGATCCTCGCGCCGTCGATTTGTTAATTCGAGAAAAACAAGCTTGTCGGGGTGGCCGGAAGAGATTTCGGCATTACTCGCGCTAGACCCTTGGAGTCACCATGACAAACAATAAGAACTCTTCCGTGATACCAGCGGAAACACACGGCATCGTGGCGAAGTCTCAGCTTAAGACGTTGCTCGCGAACGCGAACACCGAATTTCCGAAACCTAAGTTTCGTTCAAGAGAAATCACCATGCTCGCTCGGCGGATCTTATCTGCCGGCGGCTGTCTTGAGCTACGGGCAATCGGAGACAAGTCAGCCCAATACTACGACGACAAGCTAACCAAGGTTGGTTTCTACGATAACATCGATGCCTTCGTACGTGATTGTGAACACCATCACGGCAAGAAAGCGCTTTTCGTCGGCATCAACGCGAGGAGGCCTGATCTTCTTCACGCGCTTAAACCGAACTGCCTGTCGGCCGGAGAGGGCGCAAAAGCTCAAGACGTGATTTCGCGGTCGCTGTTTCCGATTGATATCGACACCATTCGGTCAACGCCGAGAATCGCAGCCAGTGACTTAGAAATCGAAAGCGCGTTTGATGTCTGTCAGGCCATACGAGCGGACCTCCTGAGCAAAGGCATTCATCCCGCCGAGGCTTTCTCAGGCAACGGATTGCACTTGTTGATTCCGACGATCAGCTACCCCAACAGCGACGAATTGAATGACAAGAAACATTCCTTCGCGCTCCTTCTCCGGTATTTTCAAAGAAAACACGGAACCGAGCACGCTAAGGTTGACGAGAACACCTTTGATATTGGTCGCGTTTGGAAAATCTACGGGACCGCGGCCGTTAAGGGAGGGAACACCAAGGAACGCCCGCACCGGACGGCAAGGTTTTTCGCCCCTGAGCAGTGGCCGGAGCCTAGCGATATTTTGGAAAAGTACGCCGCCGAAATAGATGAACAGAAAACGATCGAGGAAGCAGCATCGCGGCCGAGCACAAAAGTAGCCCCAAAAAAGGCTACGGCTACCGGAAGCGAGAGTTCAACGAGATCGGTCGCAAAAGATTGGGCCCAATATAGGGGCAATCTGCCGACGCTCGATATCGTCGAGCTATGCAAAGTAAATGGCAGCTACGTTCGCCCTGTGAAGGACCACATTCATTCGGTCAAATGCCCTTGGCGCGATGAGCATTCCAGCGGGAATGATGGCGACGGATCGACCGTTGTTTTTGAATCGAGAGAGGACGGTTGGCCGGGTTGGCACTGTAAGCACGATCACTGCTCTTCTCGCGGTCTTAGCGACTTTCTCGCCACGTTCGATCCCGGCGAAGTTGATCGGCATTGCGCGAGCACCTTTCGCAAGAGTGGCCGAGAAGATTTTGACGAAGCATTGCATGGCGAATCTGGACTGCCCGAAATCGTCGTGACAGGCCGTCAGCCGCGGGAGGTGATTGAAGATTGCTGGCGTGTGATTCATCGCCGAAACGAGCAGAAAGCTCAAATTTTTCGCCGGGGAAACTTCGTAATTGAACCGACCTTCGACGACTACGGAAACGGCAGCCTTCTCGAGGTCGCGCCGGTGAAAATGACGGGGCTACTCATTCGTTCGGCCGATATCTTCAAGCAGACGAACGAGAGAACTTTTCCGACGACCCTACCGGATTACGTGCCCCGAGACATGACCGCGATTCCCGATCCTCGGCTCCCTTCGCTCAATACCATCACCGGGAGTCCCTATTTCAGTAAAAGCGGCCAGCTAGTCGTGGCGCCGGGCTATCACGCGGAAGACGAGATTTTTTTGAATTATCCGTCTGGGGCATCGCCTTTTGAGGACATCAAATCAGTTTCCGCCGATGAGGCGCGGGCAGGGATTGATTTTTTGATGCTCGAGCTGTTGTCGGATTTTCCGTTCGCGGAGGAGTTCGATCGGATGCACATGTTGATTGCGTTTCTTCAGCCGCCCCTGCGTAAAATGATCGCAGGTCCGACGCCCATGCTTTTGATAAACGCGGCGACGCCTGGTTCGGGCAAGTCCCTCGCGGCGCAACTCGCGAGTGTTGTAGCGACAGGGCAGGAAACTCCTGCGCGCGTGTTGTCCGGTAACGAAGACGAGCGCAAGAAGATGTTTTTGTCGGAGCTCATTGGCGGGCGGCCCATCGTGCTTCTCGACAATCTCGATGACGACATGGGTGAGAACTTGGGGCGCTTTCACAGTGGAAAGCTTCACAGCCCCTCGCTCGCATCGGTCCTTACCTCGACCTTATACACGGATCGTGTTTTGGGCGTGAGTAGGATGGTCCAGGCGCCGAACGAGGCTCTGTGGCTCATGACGGGGAACAATCCGAATCTGAGTCTCGAGCTCAATCGGCGGTGTGTTTCGATTCGCATCGAAGCCGAGATGGAACGTCCGTGGGAGAGAAGCGAGAAGAGTTTTCGGCATCCACAAATTCTTAGGTGGGTGAAAGAAAACCGTCGTCACCTTCTTGAGGTGATTCTGATCGCGATTCAGTCTTGGATAGCCGCTGGCCAACCTACCGGGACTGGCAAGACTTACGGCTCCTATGAGAGCTGGTCCGTCACGATGAGATCGCTGCTCGGTTACCTTGGTTTCGAAGGGTTTCTGGCGAATCAGGGGAAAGTTGAGATGGCCATCGATCCTTTCCGCGCCGTTTGGATCGAGCTCGTGAATCTTTGGCATGAAGAATTTGGGAGCCGGCCAGTCACGACGGCTGAGATACTGGGGCTTGGCGAAACGGATTTCCTGGCCCCTTTAGTGGGGCAGTTTACTGACGAGGCCTCACGTAAGGTCTCCCTCGGTAAGCAGCTCTCGAAGCAGCAAGGGCGCATCTACAACGGTTACAAGATCGCGGTGGCTCCTCAGTCAGGAAAGGACGCAAATCTGTATGTTTTGATCCCGGTCGCTGAAAAACGGCAGAGGGGATCAGGGGGGATTCAGGGAGATTTTGAGCGGTCCAAAGCCGGCTCAGGGAAGGGCGCGAGTAAAACTGGCAATGGAAAGAAGGCGAGTCCGATGAGTGGGACCGCATGAAAATGACCGTGAATACGAAGAAGTACAGCCCTTGCAGAGCGATCCTCAGCCAAGGTCCCAATACACGCGTGATGAGGTGCAGCAGGCTATAGAGGCCATCAAGTTGCTCCTCCGGTGGCGCAACGAAGACCGGGCGAAGGGGTTGATCGACTGGTAGGGGACAGCGAGACGCTATCGAACCCGATGTTTATGGCGTTGCGAGTCAAAATCTCTTACAAAGCGGAGGACTTATGGGTGCTACGGAATGGATGGGACGAAACAACAAGGCCATTGCGCCGTTACGGGTCAGCAGCCTTGGGCAGGAAGGCAACACGTCGCGCGTCACCCAAGAGCGCGACTGTGTTGAATACTGCAAGCGGTTAGGACTCGAGCTCGTTGAGGTCGTGCCCATCGTTGAGACTGCCCGCGACTTTGAGCTCCGCAAAAAGTACGGCGAGGTGCTCGATAAGGCTCTCAAAAAAGACATCCAGCACGTCGTTTTTCATAAGTACGATCGCGAAGCGCGCAATCTGACGGATGCCGAGAAAAACGAGAAGCTCGCTCGCGAAGGTCGCATCGTTCTTCATTACGTCATCGACGGAAAGATTCTTCACCGTGGCAGCCCCGACTCCGAGTTTTTCAATCGCGATATTCAAGCCGCGATCAACAAGAACTACAGCCGCGATCTCAGCACCAAGGTCCGCAGGTCGACGCAGGCGAAAGCCGAGATGGGATGGTTCCCGGGCTGTACGCCGCCACGCGGGTACATCAACGAAAAGCTGAAGTCCGAAAAGGGATTTGAACGTCGCCGCGGCGCTATCATTGTCCCCGACCCCAGCGCGGCCATTGTGCGGCTGGTGCAGCGCGAGTTTGATATGCGCGCGGAGCGCCCCACGCCTTCGTTGCGTGACGTGAGAAAGCGCATTATCGCCGAGGGGCTCGTTCCGTCCGGCCAGATCAAGAAATATCACATCGGCTCGATTGAACGTCGATTGAAAAACGTGTTCTACGACGGCCGTTTTATTTGGGATGGTGTCGAGTACCCCGGAAAGCACGAGCGCATCATTCCGGCGAAGACTTTCCAGCGCGTGCAGGAAACTTTCGGTATCAAAATCCCCTGCCGTAAGAATCCCGATGCGCTCTTTGGCCATGGCTGGATCGAGTGCGCCGACCCGGCATGCGGCTGTGACGTGACCTTTGATCCGAAGACGAAGAAGATCAAGTCCACGGGCGAGGTGAAGACGTACAAGTATTATCACTGCTCCAACGGGAAGTACGTCCACAAGACGCTGCGCAGTCTCTCGGAAGATTCGATGATGGAACAGTTCGGTGGCGCAGTTGGGCAGATCTCGATCCGAGAGGATTTCCGTGACGAGCTCATACGCGCCGTGAACGAAACATTGGTGTCGATGCGACGGGCGGTGAAAGACGACCTCGACCGCTATGAGGCTGCGCTCGTCGGTGCGAAGGAGCGCGAGGACCGCGCCTACGATCGCTACGACGCCGGCGAGATCGATCGCGATACCTACAACCGGCAGCGCAAGCGCTTGCAAGAAGAGCAGCTGGAATACGCGGGCCTTATGAAGCACGCCCAGCTCGCGATCGGCGCTGCCGCAAGCGAGACGGTCGAATCTATTATCGAACTGGCTACCAACGCAGAATCATTGTGGAATCGCAGATCACCCCAAGAGCGCAAGCTCCTACTGGACAAGCTACTATCGAACCGCGTTTTGAATGGGGTAACCGTTGAATATGAAATCGTAAAGCCTCTTCGAACTCTTGCTCTGATGAAGCAAGATTCGAATTGGCGGAGAAGGCGAGACTCGAACTCGCAAGCCCGTGAAGGCGGCAGATTTCGAATCTGCTGGATTACCAATTATCCTACTTCTCCGTGCAGGCGATTCGAAATTCCGCTCAACCTACATGATTCCGGGCCCTCTGCAAAGCCCCCGAGCTAGGCTATACTCACTCGAATTATGACACCCGATCCTAACCGCCAGTGGTTCGTATATTACAAAGATAAAGAGATGGGCCCTTTTTCCGAGGCCGATGTTCACGCCAAGCTTAAGAATAAAGAGCTGGATAATTCCGCGTACCTCTTTACCGAAGGTATGAGCGATTGGGCCCTCGTGGACGAAATTCCCGTGCTGGCACCGCCTGCCGCGCCGGCCCCCGCTGCGCCCGTTACCCCGGCCGCTACCTTTACCCCCTCGGCTGAAAAATCGGCTCCGGCCCAGCAAAAAGAAACCATCGGGGTAGCCGCTTCGACCAAGAAGGCGACCCAAAAATCCGAACCTACGGCGCAGGTGCCTAAGTCCGAGGCTGCACCCGCTGCCGCACCGGCTAAGAAGCCGGCCATTCGTCGCGGCGTTTTGTACACCTTGCTCGGTGCCGTAGTGATTATTGCGGGCATTTCGAAGTACCTCGACATGGCTTCTACGCCCACGCCGAACGAAACTAAGCCCACCGCGAAGCTCGCGAATCCGGCCCTGGCGCCCTCGGCCACCCAAACGCCGGCCACGGGTCAGTCCACGCTCGAAGCCACGCGCCCCGCTACCAAGACCTTCGATTGGAGCGAACTAGCCGATTTCCGCAAAAATCAGGACCCCAAAGGCCCGCCCTTCCGCATTGCGAATCGCGTGCTGGCCGACTCGCACCCGGTCATCATGGGTGTGCTGTCGCCGCTTATTCGCTCGAACTCCCTGCGCGTGGCCATTTATCCCGACAATGAGCGCAACCTCATGCCCGTCGGAAAAATTTGGCGTCTCAACGTGGAGGTCATCGACGGTTACTTCTCGGTGGGGCCCCTCAACATTGAGGGTGCCGAACTGCCGCCCGGCCGATACCACGTGATGCTTGCCTCGCACGAAGGCTTCCTGGGCGAAGTGAACTTCGAAGTGGGCACCTGGCCCACGCCCGAAAAAGTAAACGAAATTCAACTTGCCCTACAGAAAGAGCGCAGCTCGCTCGCCGAAAAAGAACGCGGCGTAATCGAAACCAAACTGCGCGAAGTGGCCGGTGCTATTGAACAGCTTAAACTTTACGGTCGCAGTGCCACCATGGGCCCCCGTGGTTTGAAAGAATGGCAACGCGGTTCGCAACCCTGGAGAGCGACTTTGCTCAAGGCGCTCGACGAGCAGCGCGGCGTGATGTCGGGCCCCATGTTCTACGGCGATGTCGAAAGCAAAATTTACAATCTCATGTTCGAATCGCTCAAGATGCAGGAGGCCCTCGATATTTATTCGAAGGGCGGAGCTAAGGCGCTGCAGTCGGCGAAGAAGAAAAACCTGGGTCAACTTTGGACCGAGCTGTCTTCGTTGCAGTCCTCTGTAGAGGGCGAAGTGCGCATTCTGGGCCAAACGGCCGTAGGCCCCCTTAAACTCGATCCCGAAGTCGTTAAACGTCAGCTGTTGGAGACTAAATGAGTAAAAAGACCGCAACTGTAACTGAACCTACCGTATGGGATGTTGTGGTGGCGGGCTCTGGCCCCGCGGGGCTGGCGCAGGCTGCTTTGGTCAGCGCGCAGAATCCCGAAGCATCGATCCTTATTTTGGAAGCGAGCGATCGCACAGGTGGGCGTGCCCTGTCGGGCTTGCACTTGGTGCCGGCCAACAGCGAAGCTCCCTTTGGTTTGCGTTGTGGTCCTAAGCTGGGCGAAGCAAAAATCCGTTGGGAGCGCCAATGGGTTTCGCCCGCCGAAGTAGATTGGACGCAAAAAGATTGGGCTGCTCGGCTGCCGCAATGGGACCTTTACTTTGGTAAGGCCATGAAACCAGTGTTGCAGTCCACTCTGCCCACCCCCGAAGCCTGCACGCTCAAGCTTTCGAGCCCCGTTAGTCGCCTAACTCGGTCCACGGACACGTCGGTGGATGGTTGGCAGCTCGAAACTCCCGCGGGTTCTCTGCTCGCTCGCCGTGTGGTGTGGGCAGCCGGAATCACGGCCTTTCAAAATGCTTACGGTAAATTCGAGGCCAATGCCCTTATGGTGGCCAACCCGGTTTACGAAATGGTGGCGGCCGATTTCCGGGGCGGTGTTTCGCTGTCCCTTACGCTCGCCAATAAGCCTCACTTTGAAGAAGGCTTCCCGGAGGGCACCGTTTTTGGTTTGCCCTTCCGGCACGCCGGCAAGCTTTACCTTTTGATTGGCGCGCTTTTTGAGAGCGAAGGCACCTATCAGCTCGAAACTCTGGCCCACATCAACCGAGAAGCCCTTGTAGAACCCGCCGAAATCATGAGCTTTCAGAAGTCCATGCGCCGAGCCCTCAAGGGCTTGCTCGTGGAAGGAGCCGAAGACCCTTTCGCTAGTTCAGGTGCCCGTTGGGTGGTGAGCGACCGGGTGGGTGGACACATGTTCGGAAGTTTGGTGATGTTTGGGCAGGGTGAACCAGGATCTTTAGATTTCGTGGGTGATGAGTGTCAGGGCTCGGCCACGCGAGAGCTGCAAGATACCTCGGGGACTTTTAGGGCACTTGGACTTTGAAGTCGGTGCAAAAAAGAGGGGAACTATTATGAAGACATTAGCATGGTTAGCGGGCGGGCTGTTTGCACTCTCCTTGAGTGGAGTGGCTCAGGCCACCGCCGTTTGCGGCAAGTATTATTCTCAATCCACAACCCGGCAAGTCGGTTTTTGCGTAGAGCGTAGCCGGCCCGAAATTCCACTCACCAAGACGGAACCCGTCGTGTACTTCATGCACGGCATGGGCGGAAACTCCACGAGCTGGGAGTTCGAGGGTTTTTCTGCAAACCTCGCCAAGCTAAAGGCCGAGAATCCTCATTTTCCGGCCATGACTTTCATTTCTTTTGATACCGCCGTAGCGAGCTACTTTAGTGACGTAGGCAACGTGGCTTTTGGTCCCTTCTCCTACGAGACCTGGTTCGTTAACGAGTTCATGCCTCTCATGCAAAAACAATTGGGCCTCTGTAGTGAACGCAAGTGTCGCGCGGTGGCAGGGGTTTCTATGGGTGGATTTGGGGCTCTCAAAACGGCTTTCCGGCATCCCGAGCTTTTCTCGGTAGTAACCGCGAGTTCTCCGGCCATTCTGGAATACAATGCCCATGCGCCGGATTCTCTTTGGGAAGCCTACTTTGGCCGTCACCCCGTTGGGGTAGATAAGGGCATGTGGCTACTGCGCTGGGCCCGCGTGGTGTTTCCGAATTCGGCCGTTTGCGACGAAAGTAGCCCCGAATGGCTAGTTCAAAACAATAAAGTCCCTTATTTTCCGGATATTTACTTCGATGTTGGCGACCGGGATGATTTTGGTTTTCAAGAGGGCTATGCCTCGTTCTCGAAGATTCTCAGGGACCACAAAGTCCCCTTCGAGTCCCAAGTTTTTCCCGGCGCGGACCATTACATCTTCCGTACGACGAGTATTCACGCTCTGCGTTTTTTAGCCAAGAAATTGGCGCCGAACGGTTAACTGAGAACTCAGGTTTTCCCCGACTCCCTCCGAAGAGTTATCTATCGGAGGGTAAGACATGTCCCAGGGAAAACTCGTTCAGATTTCGGAAGCACGTCGCGATAAGCAGGAAAAACTCAAGCGTGAGTATGAGCGGGTGCTCTTTAATCGCATTCTGGGTTCTTACACCTACATCGAAAAGCTCGGTCTCAAGAGCGTAGAGGTGCTGGACATCTCTAAATCCGGTTGCAGTTTCCGGATGCCCTACTCCGAAGGCGCCTTCGCGTTGGACGAAGAGCTCGACTTTCGTTTTTACTTCTCCAATTCGACCTACCTTCCGTGCCGAATCATCGTAAAACGCGTTATGGAGACCGAAGAGAACAGCACCCGTTACTGGCAGTTTGGCTGTGCCTTTGATACGGCCCTTTCGAACTACCAAGCCGTGGATAAATTCGTTGAATTTATCAATGCTTATTCCCTCTGTGCGAAAGAGGACAAAGGCGAGAAACGCACCTGGTATCTGTGAGGCGATCGTGATACAAGCCCCTCACAATGTCGTTTAGCGTAGATAAAATCCGTAACATTGCCATTATCGCCCACGTCGACCACGGTAAAACGACCCTGGTCGATGGTCTGTTGCGCCAGGCTGGAACCTTCCGTTCCAACGAGAGCGTTGCCGAGCGGGCCATGGACTCCATGGACCTGGAACGCGAACGGGGCATCACGATTGCGGCCAAGAACACGGCCGTCCTCTACAAAGATTACAAAATCAACATCGTCGATACGCCGGGCCACGCCGACTTCGGTGGCGAAGTGGAGCGTATCCTCTCCATGGTCGACGGTGCTTGCTTGCTCGTCGACGCTGCGGAAGGTCCCCTCCCGCAAACGCGTTTCGTGCTCCGTAAGGCCATGGAACGTGGTCTCAAAGTTATGGTGGTCATCAACAAAATCGATCGCCAAGACGCGCGTCCGCAAGAAGTTCTGAACGAAGTTTTCAACTTGTTCATCGACTTAGAAGCGACCGACGAGCAGTGCGACTTCCCCGTGGTTTACGCCATTGCTCGCGAGGGCAAAGCCTTTATCAATCTTGAGGATCGCGAAAATTCCAAAGATCTCGTGCCCCTCTTCGATAAAATCATTGAGTTCATGCCGCCTCCGAACGTGGATCCCGCCGGCAAACTTCAAATGCTCATCGCTAACTTGAGCTACTCCGATTACCTCGGCCGTTTGGCCGTGGGTCGTATTACCTCGGGTCGTCTGAAAGTAGGCGAGTACGCGGCTGTCGTGGGTGAAGATGCTAACGGCAAGCCCACCGTGAAGGTGGCCAAGGTGCAAAACTTGTTCACTTACCATGGTCTCAAGCAAGTGGCCGCCGACGAAGTGAGCTGCGGCGACATTGCCGTCATGGCGGGCATTGAGGATCTGCACCTGGGTGACACCATGGTTGGCGCGGCCGATCCTTCGACACCGGCTTCGCAGCGTTGGGACCCCGTATCCTTGGCGCTTCCGCGTATTAAGGTTGATGAACCCACTCTAAAGGTTGAGTGGCTGGTAAACTCTTCGCCCTTCGCCGGTAAGGAAGGCGCGCACGTTACTTCGCGTAAAATCCGCGATCGCCTCATGAAGGAAACCCTCACCAACATGGCGCTGCGTTTTCAGGACACCGACAGTCCCGATCGTTTCGTGCTGATGGGTCGCGGTGAATTGCAGATTGCCATTTTGGCCGAAGTCATGCGCCGTGAAGGTTACGAATTTGCTCTGGGTCAGCCGCAGATTTTGTTCAAGGAAGAAGGCGGCGTTCGCTACGAGCCCATGGAAATGGCCATCCTGGACATTCCCGAGCGTTCGCAAGGCGCCATTACGCAAATGTTCCAGCTGCGCAAAGGTTTGCTCCACAACATTGTGAACCGCGGTACGGGCCGGGTGCGCTTAGAAATTAAAATTCCTACGCGCGGACTCATTGGTTTGCGCTCGCGCTTCCTGACGGAAACGCGCGGCGAAGGTTTGCTGAACTTCCAATCGGCCGGCTACGAGCCCTTCCGCGGCGAAATTCCGCATCGTTTGGTGGGCGCGCTGGTGGCAGACCGTGCGGGCGATTCGAACGCTTACGCGCTGGAAACGCTGCAAGAGCGTGGCATCTTGTTCATTGGTCACGGCGAACCCGTGTACGAAGGAATGGTGATTGGCGAGTGCGCGAAGGAAAACGACCTCGACGTGAACCCGTGCAAAGCTAAGCAGCTGACGAACTTCCGTACCGTTAACAAAGACGATGCGATCGTTCTAACGCCGCCTCGCCGCGTGACCATCGAGGGTTCCCTCGAGTGGATTGGTGCGGACGAATTGCTCGAAATCACGCCCAAGAGTCTGCGCGTTCGTAAGCGCGGTCTCTCCAAAAACCAACGTTGATGGCGATGGGCGCTGTGGCTCTTACGCTCAGCGCTCTGGCCTGCTTCTTTCTTCTGCTGGCCTTTACCGATTTGATGGCCGGCGCGCGCACGCTCAAGTTGCTTAATCAGGTCGAGCCGCCGGCCGATGCCGAGTGGCCACGGGTGGCGCTCATTGCGGCCGCGCGCAACGAAGAGCGAAATATCGAAGCGGCCGTGCGCTCCCTGTTGGCGCAAGATTATCCCAACTTAGAAGTCATTCTGCTGAACGATCGTTCTACGGATAGCACGGGTGCGATTTTGGATTCGCTGCGCCGCCAGGATTTGCGTTTGAAGGTTGTGGGCATTCACACTCTGCCCGCCGCTTGGCTCGGGAAATGCCATGCCCTGCACGTGGGTGCCAAGTCCACGGACGCGGAGTTTCTGCTCTTCACCGACGCGGATGTGGTCATGGAACCTACAACCCTACGCCGGGCTATGGCCTACGTGCGGGAGCATCAACTCGATCACCTTGCCTTGGCTCCTCGCCTGGAGATGCGCGGAGTTTTGTTACGCGCTTTTGGGGCGGCCTTTGCGCTCTTCTTTAATTTTTATTCGCGGCCCTGGAAGGCGCGCGATTCGCAAAGCCGGGACCACGTGGGCATTGGGGCCTTTAATTTGGTGCGTAAGACAGCCTACGATCGCGCCGGTGGGCACGAAGCGATTCGTTTGCGGCCCGACGATGATATGAAGCTAGCGAAGGTGATCAAGCGCGCCGGTGGCCGCGCCGATTGCGTGGTGGGCACCGCGCTCGTGCATGTGGAATGGTATGCGTCGCTGGGCGAATTGGTTCGTGGTTTGGAGAAGAACTCTTTTGCCGGTCTTAACTACAGTGTTTTGTTTTTGCTTTTGGGGTCGCTCTCGCAGTTGCTCCTGTTCATTTGGCCCCTGGTGGGTTTGGCGCTGAGTCCGCATTTGTCGGCGAGCTGCCTTTTGTTGAATGGATTGAGCGTATTGATTCTAGCGGTCCTTTACGGTTCCCACTTGTGGATTCTGGGGGTGACCCTCTGGGCGATTCCGCTCTTCCCGGTCACCGTGGGGCTCTTTTTGTATATTCTGTGGAGAGCTTCGCTCTTAACCCTCAAGCGCGGTGGTATCCAATGGCGGGGTACCTTTTACCCCCTTAGGCAACTTAAGGATAATATCGTATAAAATCAATATGTTGCAGATGTCCAATTAAGTATTGACGCGTAGCGTTAAATACCCTACAATGCCGCACCATCTGAGACGTGGTGTTAGCAAAGTTGGAGGCTGAACATGAGCAACGTAATCTCTTTTGAGCAGTTAAAGCGCAAGCACGACGAAACCCGGATGTTCACGCGTTGGGTGGAGTTCTACAACGGTCAGACTCACGAAGACGTCCTAGAAGCCCTCGTGTTTGAACACGAAAACAACTTTCCCCTCCGCGCCAGCGGCGATATCATCGATCAGCTCCGTCACAAGGCCTTGATTCACGTGCTCCAGGAGCGCGCCCAAACGGAATTCCTCCGCAGCTTTCTCGACGAAATCAAAAAGCAGTCGAATAACTAAATTGTCGTTTCGAGGCCCAAAATCTCGCGGCACTTCTGCATGTGCTCGTGAATTTGCGTGATTTCGCGCTGAAGTTTGCGAATATCGTGTTCGTCGAAATCGCGCTCGAGCGCCTGTGTAACAATTTTTTGCTTCTTGAGCCAAGCACCCTGGCGGGAGGCGTAGGTTTCGGGAATGCCGGCGCGGATGGCCGCCTGCCGTGCGTTGCCATCCACTAAAAATTCCACGATGAACTGCAGCGTTTCGAGCGTGAGCAAGTTGCGGTGGGCCTTCAGCCGCGAGGAGAAGGCCATCTGACGAATGCGCACGGATTACTTGTTACGGTCGAAAATTTCTTTGGCGATGATGAGGCGCTGAATCTGGCTCGTGCCTTCGTAGATTTGGAAAATCTTCGAATCGCGGTAGAGCTTTTCGACGGGATATTCTTCGCTGTAGCCGTAGCCGCCGAAAACCTGCACGGCGTCCGTGCAAACTTTGTTGCACATGTCGGCGGCAAAGGCCTTGGCCATGGCGGCGAACTTGGTATTGCGGCGACCCGAGTCGATTTCGAAAGCGGCTTTCCACACTAAGCCCCGGGCCGCTTCGATGTTCATGGCCATGTCGGCAATCATGAAGCTAATGGCCTGGTGCTTAGCGATGGGCACGCCGAAAGTTTTGCGCTCGCTTGCATAACGAATGGCGTGTTGCATAGCTGCGCGGGCTACGCCTACAGCCCCCGCCGCTACCGGCGGACGCGTGTGGTCAAAGGCGGCCATGGCAATTTTAAATCCTTTGCCCTCTTCACCGAGACGATATTTTTCGGGAATTTTTACGTCGGTAAAGGAAAGTCCCCGGGTATCCGAGCAACGTTGACCGAGATTTTTTTCTTTTTTGCCGACTTCAATGCCGGGCGTGTTACGTGGAACGATAAAGCCCGTCATGCCGTTTACGCCTTTAGTGGTGTCGGTGTGTGCGAGCACGAAGTACCACGAAGCAACCGAGCCATTCGTAATCCACATTTTGGAACCGTTGATAACGTAGTCACCACCCACTTTGCGCGCCGTGGTCTTGATGCCTTGCACGTCCGAGCCCGCGGCGGGTTCCGTTACGCAGTAGGCAGCGAGCAAGGGTTGTTCCACTTGGGGCGAGAGAAACTCACGCTTTTGGGCGTCCGAGCCAGCCACAATAACGGGCGCTTGCGCCAGGCCGTTTGCTTCGATCGCCGTGTACATGCCGCTGCAGAAGCTAGAAAGCTCTTCGGCAATGAGACAGCCATCCAGCGTCGATAGCCCGAGCCCACCGAATTCCTGCGGAATGTGCGTGTTCATAAGGCCAACGGCGTGGGCCTTCTTGATAATCTCCATGGGATATTCGCCCGTGTGATCGTGGTGCTCGGCCTTGGGAGCCATTTCTTTTTCGCCAAAGCTACGGGCGAGTTCGATGAGAGCTTTTTGTTCGTCACTCAATTCAAGATTGATCATGCCCCCTATTGAAACATGAGCAGGCGTTTTCTCCAACGCTCACCGAGCGACAAAAAGCTTTCATGTTCTTGCAGCCACAATTCGGCCACCCAAGGGTTCAGCGAGTGTTGCGCTTCGGTAATGGCCTCGGCGTGCGTGGCCTGGGCTTCTTTGCGTTGACCGCTGCGGAGCAGTTCGAGGGATTCTTCATGCAATCGGACGGCACGTAACGCCTGCGTATAGGCATGGCAAGTGGATCTTTGACCCAGCGTGCGGTGCCGAATGTTTTCCCAGGCGCCGAATCCCCCGGCTTCGTCCGTGTGCATGAGGCATTGGGAGTAGGGAGAACTTGCCTTGATGGATGCGGGCGCGCGTAAGGTGGCCGGAGTGACGGGCTTTTCAATGACGAAGTCTGTAAAACCCAAGAGCGCGTGACCCAGTTCGTGGGCTAGGAGGTATTCGCCTACGTGCCGAGCCTGTTCAGAACCCGATTGAATAGGCAGTTTGCTGTCCCGATACTCCGGCAGTTCCGTGAGCATGCGGAAGGTTGAAACCAGAACGAGGGCCGGATGCCCCAAACCCGAAATCATCTTGGAGGCACTCAAGTGGCGAGTTTCGATGTTGGGCTGTTTGGCGTCTACGAAGAGAGGAATGTTCGTAACCACGGCGTGGAGCGGGCCATTCGGATCGCGCGACCACTCGCCCAGCAGATGAGGAATAATTTGCTCTTCCCAAATCGTGAGTCGCGTAGGACCGGCGCCTACGAAGTAGGGCTTGAGAGAATCGGGCAGAGTGTTTTCGGTGATGTGGTAGTCCTGCAGCGTAACGCCGAAGTGATCTTCGAAGGCCTGGAGCGCCACGTTCACCGACTCGCGCTTGAGTGGACGCGAGAGCGTGGGGTAGCCGGGCATGTCGTAGAAGTGAATAACGAGCGAGCGCTGCGCATGGAGTGGAAGTTTTTTTCCGCCGGCACTCCAGGCATCAAGGAGTGTCACCAGCGCAAAGCAGGCCACGAGGGTTGCGGCCGAAAGGAACACGGTCCAAACGCGGCGGCGGGCATTGGCGTATTTAAAGAAACGCTCTTCAAAGCGAATGTAGGAGTTCGTGGGCGGAACGCGCGAGAAGGGCACGCCGCACGATGGGCAGTAGGTGAGGGTCTCATCCGGAAGAATTTCGGCGCAGCGTCCACAGCGGGCAGAGCCACCGGTAAAAGCTGCGGAATCGGCACGAGGAGACATTCCTCATTGCTTCGGAGTTTTCGCCGCAGAACTTAACGCTGCTGCGCCGTATAATTAGCTTGGAATCTTTGTGGAAAAGGCATTCACAAAGGAGTCTCAAGTTGGTCAACAACTTGCCGAGGAGAACTGCGGTTTCTAGCACTTCTCTTATCAATTGGATCATGCTGGTTACATGTTCCATACGGTTTCCCCTTTCGGGGCCCGTCCTTAGGCCGACCTTAGCCTCCCTCGTGGATGCTAGGGTTGGCCTAAGCAGTTTTTGTGCCAGATCTATTTAGGGTTTGGGGGGACGCGGCGGGAGGAGGGAGTTGCTTTCGTCGACGAGCTCAACCGAACTGAGAATGCGTTCAATGTGAAAGCGCAGCTCGCCGAGGTCCGAAGTCGGGGGCAAGTGCATGTCCTGCAGCAGGGGTTGTAGCGAGGTAAGGTCGGGCTCGCCACTCGCCAAAATGGTGGCGGCCAGCTCAAAATTCTGCCGACTCGACTGAATGAAGTCTTCCAGCCGTGCCAAGTCCCGTTGCTGATCGATAAAACTAAAGGCAATCCCCGGCAAAACCTCGGGGTTGGGATCGCGCGCCACGACGCGTTTGACGACGGCGTTCAGCACGAGCGGGGAGTTTTGCGAAGCGATTCCGAACACCGTGCGGCATTCGGACTCGCGGGGAATCTGGGCGCTGTCTAGGAGAGTAACGAAAATGCCGGCCGCCGAAATATTCGAGCTGTTACCGGCGTAAACCTTATCGCCGCAAGCAAAGACAATCTTCGCGCGGAAGGGCAGTCGATACGTTTTACGATTCTCGATCACAGCAAGTTAGACGCGAGCTCCGCAAGCGGCGAGCGTTCGCCCTTCATCAGTGTGATGTGGCCCGAGATTTCTTCGAGCTTCATGCGTTCCACCACGTGGGCGAGGCCGTTGCTGGCGCTGTCCACGTAGGGGTTGTCGATTTGGTAGCAGTCGCCCGTGAGCACCACTTTGGTGTTTTCGCCGGCGCGTGTGAGAATCGTTTTGATTTCGTGCGGCGTTAAGTTCTGCGCCTCGTCCACGATCAAGAACTGGTTCGGAATGGATCGACCACGAATGTACGTGAGCGGTTCAATGTTCACCATGCCCTGGTTCATGAGTTCCTGAATGCCGCGGGCCGCGCCGCCGCGACCGTGCCGACGTTCGGAACCACCCATGAGGAATTCAATGTTGTCGAAAATGGGCTGCATCCAAGGATTCAGCTTTTGTTCGATATCGCCGGGTAGGTAGCCCACGTCTTTACCCATCGGAAAAATGGGGCGCGACACGAGCAGGCGCTGGAACTTGCCTTCGTCGAGGGTCTTTTGCAGACCAGCCGCAATGGCGAGCAAGGTTTTACCCGTACCGGCTTTACCGACGAGCGAAACGAGTTGAATGTCGTCGTTGAGGAGCAAATCGAGAGCAAAAGTTTGCTCCACGTTTTTGGGATGCAAGCCCCACACGCCTTCCGTGGCGGTCATGAGCGGAACCACGGAACCCATGCGCACGTCAAAACGACCCACGGCCGAGTGGCTGGGGTTGTTTCGGTCGCGCAGAATAACGAAGCCGTTCGGGTAGAGCTCGGGATCTTCGATCGGCAAGCGCTTTTCGGAATAGAAGGTGGTGATGTCGTCGGCGGAGACGTCGAACACACCTACGCCCGAGTACAGCTCCTCGATGGGCACCTTGGTGGATTCGTAGTCTTCGGCTGGAATGCCCAGCGCATCGGACTTGATGCGCAGGTTAACGTCTTTGGTAATGAAGACAACCCGTTCGGGGCCTTTGTCTTTGAGTTCCGCAAAGGCCACACCCAGAATGCGGTTGTCGGCTTTGTCGCTGTGGAGCTCCTCGGGAATTTCGGTGCTCTCGTGGAACATGACCACGCGCAGGGTGCCGGTTTTGCCGTTCATGGCAACGCCCTTGGAGAGCGAGCCTTTGTCGCGGAGAGCGTCCAGCATGCGGCTGAACTGACGGGCGTTGCGGCCGTTCTCGTTGAGGTCCTTTTTGAAGCGGTCGATTTCCTCGATCACCGTAATCGGGATGACAACATGGTTGTCGCCGAACTTATAAATAGCTTGGGGATCGAAGAGAAGAACGTTGGTGTCTAGGACGAACGTTTTATCTTGTTGAGTCACCCGCCCACAATAACAGGGTGTTGGGAAAGTCCCAAGGGGTGGGGCTCGGACAACACAAAAGCGTTATGCGGCGGGACTTGAGTTAGGGGCAGGCGACGAACCCGGCTTTGGCCTTCAACCGTGTGGGGTTGCATGCCGAGTTGCGAGCAAATGTAATTCCATTGCTGGGCAATTTTACGGTTAGTTTCGATTTCGTCTTCGATGGTCTTCAGCGAGTGGCTGACGGTGGAAGCATCTTTCTCAATCAGATTTGCAATCACGCTATTCGTGAGTCCCAAGAAACGCGAGAGTGCGAGGCACACGAAGCGCCGAGCCAGACAAACATCAGGCCGGCGGCCGCGAGCCTGAATGGCGCCCACGCCGAGGCCGCAAACTTTAGCCACGCGTTCCATCACTTCACTGGGGGCACCCATGCCGAAGTTCGAGGCGACCGGTGCGGGACCGTGCTTGAGTGCGAGCTCGGTAACGTCCGACATGTCGAGCCCCTGCTTAAAGGAGAGTCGACTAATCACGTTGATAAAGAGGGAGTGAACTTTTCGGGCGGTATCTGCCGGAATGGCCATGATACGTTCCAGAATGACGAGGTCGATGGGGGCTTCCGCAAGGGAGTGTTGCGAAAGCAAATGGCGCCAGAGCGTTTCTTTGAAGCTGCGGTCGGGAACCGGCATTTCAAAGCTCAGGCCCGAGTGCAGACGGCTAAAGAGCGCCGGTTCGATGAGTTCCTGTAGCAAGAGGGGGGCCCTTTGACTGGAAACGGCGATGTTCGCTCCGCGGTCAATCAGGCGTCCCACTGTGATGAGCAGTTCTTGCTGCGTGCCGGGTTTGCCTTGAAGTTCATCGATACCTTCGAGAACGAAGAGGTCCGTCTCGGAACGGTACTTGCGCACGAAGTTCAGCTGCGTGTTGGTTTCCATCGAGCGGCGCCACTCGTGGAAGAACGTCATGACATCGACAAACACCATGCGTTTGTCGAGGCCGATGAGCGTGTGCAGCTGTTTTAAGAGCCAGGTTTTGCCGGAGCCGCTGGCGCCATGTACCCAAAGGCACTGGCTCCGAGCGCCGTTGTTGACGTTGAAAGCCCAACGCTTCAACAGCTCAATCGGCTCGGCGAACATGGGCGACGAAACGAGCACAGGGGGAGTGGCTCGTCGTTGCTTTTCTGCTTCAAGGGGGCTCGGGGCGTCGGGGCGACGCGTGGTGAGCGGGAGCGGCATCTGCAAATGCGCCTGGCGGGCAACAGCCGTATCGGCCTTCACGCGACGAATTTGTACGCTAAGGATATTGCGGCCTAGGGCGTCTTCCAAGGTGCCTAGGAGAGGCTGAATGCCGTTAGCTTGGAATGTGGTGGGTACGGAGAGAATGTAGCCCTCGGGCGTTTCCTCGAGCTGAGCTTGGCTTAGGTAGCGCTCGCATACTTGGGAGAGGTCCGGACGCACGGAAAGCAGTGCGCGCAGCCACTCAGGGCTTTTCGCTTCACTGGCAGTTCCTATCGTCCCGGCCACGGGGCCAGGAGCGTTCATAAGCGTCACGGTTAAGATCTCCCCCAAAGAAAGGTCCGAAGAGGAGCATCTTTAATACAGTTTTTTGACATCGACCGGCGGAATTCATAATTGCAATTTTCCGCATAAAGTTCGCTCATCCACAAGTTATTCACAGGTTATCCACATGCCTTTTCTTCATTACGCGTAATTCTTGAGGCTTGAGGTGTTATCCACTTCACTCACAATTTAATGTGGATAATTAAAGTACGAGCATTTCGTCTGTTTTTAAATATTTTTATGCATATTCAGCTTGTTTTGCCTTTTTTTAACTTATGCGACGAAGTAAGGCTTTTCGCTCAATCCACGGCCTACCAAAGTCTTACTCCGATGCCGTTTATAGCGGTTTTGGGCGATTCGTCTTTCCGTCTTACAGCGCCTTTTGTGGATAAGATGCTGTCAATACGCTTCACAAAAATTTTGACGCTTTTGTGAAAGGCTCTTCCCTTTCACTCTGAAAATAGACAATGTTGCCGCGCGTAAGGTGGTGTCTGCTTACACGTCGCGCGCAAAAATTTCGTACTCCTCCAAATGGAGGTTGGGATCGACCTTGATGGTAACGCGACGTCCCAGTTTCTTCTCGAGTTCTTCGATGCTAACCCGCTCTTCTTCGGCAAAAATTTCGGCAATGGCGGGGTGGCAATAGACGGCGAGGGCTTGCGAATCGGGGGCGTTCACGGACTCCCGCTGGCACTCGCGCAGTATTTCGTAGGCCACCGTATCCCGCGACTTCACGAAGCCTTTACCCTCGCAGTATTGGCAGGCCGAGGTCAGCTTTTGGCGGAGGCTCTCTTGGGTGCGTTTGCGGGTCATTTCAATCAGACCAAGCTGGCTGATGGGAAGGACGTTGGTACGAACCGGATCCTTACGCAGCTCCTCTAGAAATGATTGGTAAACGCGGTCGCGGTTTTGCACGCGATCCATATCGATGAAGTCCAACACGATAATTCCGCCTAGGTTCCTCAGGCGGATTTGGTAGGCAATTTCCTTTACGGCCTCGAGGTTGGTTTGGAGGATGGTGTCCTCCAAGTTGCGCCGACCCACGAAGCGACCCGTATTGACGTCGATGGTGGTGAGCGCTTCGGTTTCGTCGATGATGATGTAGCCGCCGGATTTGAGCCAAACCTTGCGGGCCACGGCGCGCGTAATTTCGGTTTCGATGCCGTGTAATTCAAAGAGTGGGGTCTTGTCCGTATGCAGTTCGATGCGCTTCTTAAAGCGGGGCAAAAAGGACTGAATGAATTTGGTGATCTGCTTAAAGGTTGTCAGGTCGTCGAGCAGAATGCGGTCGACGTCGTCGGTGACGCGGTCGCGAATAATTCGGCTCGGTAAATCCAAGTCCGAGTACACCAGGCTTGGTGCGGATTGTTTCTCGGCATTCTTCTTAATGGAACCCCAAAGTTTGACCAGGTAATCCATGTCGTCTTTGAGGTGCTTCTCGGTGGCGTTCTCGGCCACGGTGCGCACAATGAATCCGCCCTGAGCGGGGCGGTTTTTTTCGATGATCTGCCGCAGGCGTTCACGTTCGTCGCCGTTTTCGATGCGACGAGAAATGCCGATGTGGCGCGTGTCGGGCAAATAGACCAGGTAGCGCCCGGGCAAGCTGATGTAGCCCGAAAGTCGTGCGCCCTTGGTGCCCATGGGCTCCTTGATGACCTGCACGAGAATGGTTTGTCCCTCGTGGATGAGCGATGAAATATTCGGCAGGGCTTTGTCGCGATCGCGTGGCTCCGCGGGCTCTTCGGATTCGTTTTCGGTGCTGGATGCGTTCTCGCCATCTTCGTCGAATCCGTCTTCGTTGATGTCTTTGGCTTCGGGATCGATGATATTTGAAACGTACAAAAAGCCCGTGCGGGCCAGGCCCATTTCAATGAAGGCCGCTTGCATGCCAGGGAGTACGCGGGCCACGCGGCCCTTGTAAATGTTGCCTACGATTCCGCGGTCCTTGGCCCGTTCAATGAACAACTCAACCAAGTGGCCGTTGTCGAGGCGTGCGACGCGGCTTTCCCGTGAAGATTTAGTGATGAGAATTTCCGTCGGCATAAATGGCTTCTACCGCTACGGGTGATTGCTGGCGAAAGTTGATGACGAAGGGAGTCAAACGTTTGTTAAGTTAACGCCCCGGGCGACCGATAAGTATCTTAAGTATGGCCGCCGCCGTCGTTCCTCTATTGCAGTTACTTATTAAGCAGAAAGGCTCCGACTTGCACGTCGCAGCCAATGCGAGTCCTATGATTCGTATTCGTGGCGACCTGGCTAAAATTGAAGTGCCCGTGCAGAGCGCCAAAGATGTAGAAACGATGATCGGTGAAATCACTTCGCCCCAACAAAAAACCGAAATTGCGCAGAAGCGCAGCTCCGACTTTGCGATCAAAGTTCCGGGCCTGGGTGTTTTTCGGGTGAACGTGTTTTACCAGCGCCACGGTTTGAGCGCGGTCTTTCGCGCCCTGGCGGAAAATCCGCCGACCATGGAAGAGCTTAACTTGCCCGCTATCTGCAAAACAGCGTGCACGTATCCGAACGGACTCGTGCTCGTTACGGGTCCCACGGGCTCCGGTAAGTCCACCACCTTGGCGGCCATGATCAACCACATCAACGTGAACTACCGTCAGCACATTCTGACGCTAGAAGATCCCATCGAGTACCAGCACGAAACCAAACGCTGCATGGTGAACCAACGTCAGCTGGGATCGCATTTTACGGATTTTGCCTCGGCGCTCAAAGCGGCGTTGCGCGAAGATCCGGACGTGATTCTGGTGGGCGAAATGCGGGACCCCGAAACCATCGCGCTAGCCATTACGGCCGCCGAAACGGGCCACTTGGTCTTCGCTACACTTCACACCAACTCGGCGCCCAAATCCATTGACCGGATCATCGACTCTTTTCCGGCCGAGCAGCAGCCGCAAATTCGCTCCATGCTTTCGGAGAGTTTGCGCGCCGTAATTTCGCAAAAGCTTATTCCCACGGCGGATCGCCGTGGCCGTGTGGCGGTGCATGATATTCTCGTGAACACCCCCGCCGTTGCGAACCTGATTCGCGAAGGCAAGGCCTTTCAAATTCCTTCGGCCATGCAGACGGGTCGCAAAGAAGGCATGGTCATTTTGGACCAGGCCCTCTTGGAGCTTGTGCGGGCAGGCACGGTGCTGGGCCCCGATGCTTGGGAAAATGCCAACGATAAAACACTCTTCACGCAGTGGGCGCCCCGCGACGCCGGCGCGAACAACCAGCAGAACAGCATGGTCACCAACTTGGCCATGAATCCTATGTCTTCGGGAGGAACTCAGTCGGGAGTCGCCGGAACGCGGCCGCTGACGGCGGTCCCTCCTGCGCAGACGCCCCCCGGCGGCTTGCCTCCGCCCGGTGGACTTCCGAACATCAAAAAAACGGGAACGAGCAGTTAGAGCAAGCCCTAGTTATTCCGTGGGTGCCTGGGGAAGGGCATTGCCTTCCTCGGGGACGGGCTCGGCCGGAGCTACTGCTGGTTTGGGCTTGGGCACTTTAGGTTTGGGCGCCAATGCACGCGGCGTCAGCTTGTTGAGTTGATCGGGAAGAGTGAGGGAGCGTACATCGCCACGGAAGCCGGGCGGGGCGTACCACGTGCCATTCCATTTGATTTCTACCGAACCGGCGTCGCTCAGTGAGAGAATCACGCGACGGTCCGCCTCGAAGGGATAGGCTTTGCCGGGGGCGAGAATCATGCCCGAAGAATCTTTGTCGTCGATACGCACGTTGACCCAGCTTTGCTCGATGGCGTGCAGTTCAAGCGAGAACTTTTTGCTACCGGGCGCGGTTGCCTCGGCCGGTGCGGCAGGGGTCGGCTTGGCGGCCACGGCGGGGGCGGCTTTAGGTGCCACGGGTTCGGGGGCTTTGGTGGGCGCCGGGACTTCGGGGGTCGGCGCAGCCGCGGGAGGGGGTGTGGTCGGCACGGGGGTGCTTGCTACTTCGCTTACCTGAGCGGCTTCCTTGCGGGCCTTTTTGTGTTTTTTACCGAGCGAGATGAGCATGCCCACGCCCACGATGAGCGCGAGTCCGAGGGCAATCAGCGCGATGTTCTTGCCCTTCAGCAGGGCAGGCTGAGGCTTTTCCAAATCTTTCGAAGCGGGAGCATGACCGATGCGGGAGCCTTCCACGAGGCGCACTTTAGGCTGGCTGCTCGATTGAGCGGCGCGCATGGCGCGGCCGAGAGGTTGGCCGCTTTCTTGGGGTTGGCCTTCCTTAAATCGCGAGAGCACTTCGTCTTCGTTCAGATTCAAGTGGCGAGCATAGGAGAGCAAAAAACCGCGCACAAAAGCCGGAGCCGGCAGGCGATCGCGAATGCCGTCTTCTAGGTTCTTCAGCTGGGTGATGTGAACCTTAGTAACGGCCGCAATTTCTTCGAGGCTGATGTTCTTTTTCGTGCGCTCGTCGCGCAGCCAGTGGCCAAAAGTTACGGCGTCGAAAGTGCCCTTTTCTGTCTCACTCATGAAACTACATTCCTCTTCATTTCGGCTCGTCCAGTGGGATTCGCTTGTTCAGCTTTTCTAACGCGGTTCGGCTGGCGTCAACAGCTTCGGATTTTCTAAATAGGTCCATGATGTCGCGGTATTTGCGTTCGGCCCGGGCCCGTTGGCCAATTTTGTAGAACGAGTAAGCCTCCCACAGGTGAGCCGTGGGGTTGAGTCGGCAGAAAAACACGGTGCGCTTGGATTCGCTCAGGGCCAAATCGTAGTCATTCTGACGAATGGCCAGGCGACTCAGTAAAAAACGTACGTCGCAGTTGTTGGGGCTTAGGCGCAGAGCGTGGTCGATGGTCGCCTTGGCCTCGGCGTACTGTTTCATTTCAATTTGGGCATTGGCCAGGTTACCGAGGGCTAGCTCGGGAGCCGTGTAGGTGTCGGTTTCGAGGGCCTTGCGGGCCGAAATGGCCGCTGCCGGGGCATTTTTGCGCGCCAACTGTACGTAGGCCAGGTTGTTCCAGCACTCTGGGTAGGGCTTGCGCATAGTGCAGGCCTGGGCCACATCGGCTTCGGCTAGGTCAAAGCGTTCTAGCCGCAGGTAGGCCATGCCCCGATGCATCAGGTAGTCGGGCTCTTCGGGGTTTAGATTGTGGGCCTTTTGAAACTCGGCCAGAGCTTCCGGAAAATGACCTTCTTGCCAAAAACCAATGGCTACTTCGAAGTGAGTTTGCGCGTAGGTGCGGTCCTGTTCGGAGCGTTGGGAGTTCGAGGCGCAGGCCGCCAAAACACCGAGGCCAATAAGCTGGGAAACGGAACGAATTCTCACTCTTGCAACTATATACTTCGCCTTCTCCGGAAACGAGGCTTGGCTTTTGACTTTGCGCGAAAATGACGCGATAAGAGGCGACCGGGGTGGGATAACAAAGGGTTTTAGAACGAAGGAGATCCTTATGGGTCGCATGTTTGCATCGTCTCTCGCCGCGCTCGTTACCGTTGCCTCGTTGGTCGGTTGCACCGGCAAAAAATCGGCTTCCACCACCGGCAAAGTCAAAGTTGGTTTCATTTTGGCAACGCTCCAGGAAGAGCGTTACGCTAAGGACAAGAAATTCTTCGAAGACAAAGCCCAATCTCTAGGCGCCGAAGTGGTCTTCGCCGCCGCTAACAACAGCGAACAGGAACAGCTCGCCAAAGTAGAGAACGTGCTCTCGCAGGGAGTCAAAGTTTTGGTGGTGCAGCCCGTGAACTCGAATGCGGCTTCCAGCTTCGTGACCATGGCGCATCGGGACGGTGTTAAAGTCATCGCCTACGATCGCGTGATCAACAACGCTCCCTTGGATCTTTACGTTACTCAGGATTCTTACAAAGTGGGCGTGCTGCAGGCCGAAGCTGCGGCGGCGTTCACGCACGGCAAGGGCAATTACATCATTCTGCGCGGTGAATCGGGTCACAGTGTGGCCAACGAAATCACTCGCGGCGTAGAAGATACGCTCAAGAAATTCCCGGATATCAAAGTGGTCGTGAATCAAGCCCATGCGGGCTGGTCGCCCGACCTGGCCATGAAGACCGTCGAGAACGCACTCACCGTGCATAAGAATAAAATCGACGCCATCCTGGCGAACAACTCCGGCATGGCCAACGGCGCCGTGCAGGCCCTCGCCGAACAAAAATTGCTAGGCAAGGTGTTCATTGGCGGCGCCGATGCCGATTTGACCGCCATGAAAAACTTGGTGGCCGATCGTCAACAGTTCGAAGTGCTGAAAGCAATTCAACCGTTGGCGGATGCGGCGGCCGAAGCGGCGGTGAAGTTGGCGAAGGGCGAAGCCCTAACCGTGGAAGGCAAAGTTGATGTAGGCGGCGGCAATCAGGTGCCCGTGCTCAACACGCCGGTGTTTCCGATTCAAAAGGCCGACATCGAAGAGAAAATTATTAAATCGGGCTTTCACACCCGCGAGGAGATCTACGGCCGGAAATAATCCGGTACGTACGGCGTTCGCGTGTCACCCGCTAGTTTCGACAAAGGGCATCTAGAAATGCTCGGGATCTCCATGGAGTTCCCGGGCGTGAAGGCGCTCAACAACGTTAATTTTCGCGCTCGTCCCGGCGAAATTCTGGCCCTTATGGGAGAGAACGGCGCCGGTAAATCTACGCTCATGAAAGTTCTGTCGGGGGTTATTCCCTATCCCGATTACAAGGGCCAAGTTTTGCTGGATGGTGCCGAACAAAAGTTCAAATCCACCAAAGATGCACGCGAGCGTGGCGTGGCCATCATTCACCAGGAACTGAATTTGTTTCCGGATATGACGGTGGCAGAGAACATGTTTCTCTCGATGGAGCCGCTCACGCTCAAGGCTCTGGGCATCATCGACGAGCGCGCACGCGATCGGCAGGCGCGTCGCTGGTTGCGCGATATTGGCGTGGAAGTGGACGTTACCTTGCCGCTGCGCGATCTTAGTGTGGGCAACCAACAGCTGGTAGAAATTTTGCGGGCCCTCGCGACGAATGCCAATGTGCTTATTTTCGACGAACCTACTTCGGCGCTGAGCCTAACCGAATCGGAAACCTTGTTTCGTATTCTGGGCGAGCTGCGTGGCCGCGGTCACACCATTATTTATATTTCGCACCGTATGGAAGAAGTCTTTCGGCTAGCCGATCGCATCGTAATTTTGCGCGATGGTCAGACCGTCGGCGAGATCGAGCGCAGTGCTTTTGAGCCCGAAAAAGTTGTTTCCATGATGGTGGGACGGGCCATCACCGATCTTTATCCCGTTCGCCATCCGAAATTAGGTGCCGAAGCCTTTCGCGTGGAGCACCTCAATGTTCGTCCACGGAATGCCAGCACTCCCGCCGTGAAGGATGTTTCGTTTTCGGTGCGTGCCGGCGAAATTCTTGGCATTGCGGGTCTCGTGGGTTCCGGGCGTACCGAGCTTATCTCGGCGCTTTTCGGCGCGATGTCGCGCCGGCGGGTGAGCTTCGATGTTTGGGTAGACGGGAAGAAGACTCACATTTATGGGCCCAACGACGCGATTGACCGGGGTGTGGCCCTGGTTACGGAAGATCGCAAGATCACCGGCTTGCTGCTTGATCGGAGTGTAGAAGAAAACGTTACACTTGCAGCGCTTCCGCGCATGTCGCCGATGAACGTATTGAACCGGCACCAATCGAGCCAGGTGGTGCGTGAATACATCGAGCGGCTAAGGATTAAAACGCCTAGCGCGCAAACCGAAGTGCGCACGCTCAGCGGCGGTAACCAACAGAAAATCGTGTTGGCCAAATGGCTCGCCATTGGTCCGCGCGTTTTGTTTTTGGACGAGCCCACGCGCGGGATCGATGTGGGAGCTCGCCAAGAAATTTATGGCCTCATCAATATGCTCGCCGAACAGGGCGTGGCCATTGTGATGGTTTCTTCGGATTTGCCCGAAGTATTGGGTCTGAGCGATCGCGTGCTCGTTATGCGCGAGGGAGCCATGGCCGGAGTGTTGAACAAGAACGAAGCCAATCAGGAGAGCGTCATGAAGCTCGCCGCGGGCGTTGAGAAGGTAGCGTAAGGTTTATGATTACTGCGAAAAAGAATTCGATCGTGCTCTCGAGCATGGAAAAGAAACAAATATCCACGGTCATTGCTCTGGTGGTCATCGTGTTGGTGTTTAGTTGGCTAACGGGCGGAGTGTTTTTTGAGGCCCGTAACCTCTCTAACCTTCTGCGCCAGACCGCCATTAACGGCATTCTGGCCGTGGGCATGACCTGGGTTATTTTGCTGGGTGGAGTGGATTTGTCGGTCGGCTCGGTTTCGGCTCTCGTCGGTATTGTGGTGGCGATTGCGCAGACCTCCTGGGGCTGGGGCGCGTCGGGGTTGCCGGGAGTGCTTACGACGGTCACGGTGGCTTTGCTGCTGGGGCTCGTGGTGGGTGCCTTTAATGGCATTTGGATTGCCGGACTGAACATTCACAGTTTCGTCATCACCTTCGGGATGATGGTGATTGCGCGCGGTCTGGCCATGATTTTCAGCAATGGCGGCAGTATTTCGCCCATGGGTCCGGTGCTCAATGAATTTGGCGCTGGCTACCTTTCGAACTCCACCACTTTCATGATTCTTATGGGTTGCGCCTTGGCGTGGATTCTCTACACCTTGTGGGATGAAAAGCGTGGCCGCGCGCAAAAGTCTGCTGCTCCCACCTGGCGAGTGGCGGGTAAAGTGGGAACCATTCTCTGTTTGGCGGTTGGAGCCTATTTGATTTGTTCGGCCTACCAAGGTTTGCCGATTCCCGTTTTGGTCTTCGGTGTGGTGGCCTTTGCGGGCTCGTGGATTTTGAACCGCACGCGCTTTGGACGTTACATATACGCTGTCGGCGGAAACGCTGAGGCAGCGCGCCTAGCCGGCATTCCCGTTCGCGGTGTGATCTTCGCCGTCTTCGCGGTGATGAGTGTGCTGGCGGCCCTGTCCGGAGTTATTCTTACGGCGCGTCTCAACGGTGCGACGCCCACGGCCGGCAACCTCTTCGAGCTCGATGCCATTGCGGCGGTGGTCATTGGTGGAACCAGCTTGCGGGGTGGTAAGGGATCGGTGCTCGGCAGCTTAATTGGGGCCTTCATTATTGAAAGTCTCAACAACGGCATGAGTCTTATGAACGTGCCCACTTTTTACCAAATGCCGATGAAGGGTGCGATTGTGATTCTGGCCGTGGCCATCGATTCCATAGTTGAGCGCCAAAAAGACTAGATTCCCGGGGCTGCCGCAGGGCAGGGTTTTCGATGTATCATCTTAAGCAGATGGTACATCGCCTACTCTTTGTGATTGCGTTTCTGGGCAGCTCCGCATGGGCGGCCGAACCCAAGGCTGCCGCTCCGAAAGCTGTCTTCTTTGAACTCCTGAAGGCCTACAAAAGTTATCCCGAAAATTTTAAGACGCTCAGCAAGGGCGCGGAGACTTTTGACGATGTTGATCCTCGCGCCGTTGAGCGTCTGCCCGAAAAAGTTTTGCAAGCACGGTACCGGCAATTCAATACGGACTATCTGAACTACCGGCGTTTAGAGAAACTTACGGACGAGCAACTTAAAGAAAAACAAAAGCGTCTCGATGAAACGCCCCTGTCGGATTTACAAAATCGGGGCGATCTAGAAATTAAGAACCGTGCCTTGCAGGATCGTCAGCGCCAGGTGCGCAAGTTAGTTTTTATTCTATCGGTAGAAGCAAACTCCAGCATTCTCGAAGCGCTCCAGACTCTGCCGGCCAATTTGCGGGTCGTAGAAAATAAAGCCAAAGGACCTTTGCCCAAGATGCCGGGAGTCTTTGGGGGAAGTCGCGCGGATCGGGCGAAAATGTCTGAGAGTGAAAAAATTAATCTCACGCCCATCGATGATGAATTCTACAAAACTCAGCTGGGTAAAAAGCTGCAAGCCGACTTGGGTGGCAAAGCGGAAGCTTGGTCCTACGATTTTTCGGCCGATGAGCTTTACGTGTTGGCTAATGGTGAAGTGGGCAAGGTTCGGGTGAAGCAGGAATCGCCCGGCATTCGTTATATTCAAACGCGCGTGGGAAGTCGCTTTGATGAACCCACGGGACGTGATGCTAAAGTAGACCTGCTCGAAGCAAAAGGGCGCTTTTTAACGGGCGACGCTAAGGAAGAAACCTTGTTCGGTAAAATGGGCCCCGCGGGGCCGGCCGTATTGCCCGAAATTCCTGCAGGACATTCGGCCAACGACGGTCACGACCACAGTCACTAAAAAATAATTATTTGGCGAGCTGCTTAAGGTTGGCTTGGCAGTTCTGTGGAAGCTTATCGAGCTGCGGTTTCACGATGAGTGCCGTAGAAAGCGCGTCGGCAATTCCCGACATATGAAACCAAGTCTCCGGTGCGTTGTAGGACGAGGTACAGGTTACTTCGGTGCTGCGCTCGAGTTTGCGTGTGGGGGCACTCGGATCGAAAACGTGTTGCTCTCCATGTTGGTCCGACTGGGACCGAGAAATGAATTCGATGTGCGTGGGGCCCGCTACGGCTACGTTGCCGCCGCCCGCACTTAGCGTGAAGCGCTTCACGCCCGATTTGTAAATTTTAGCGGCGAGCTCACCCACGGCCGCACCTTTGATGATGCCGGCGAAGGTTAGGCGGAGCGGATCCTTGCGGAAGCTAAAGGTGTCGCCCTTCCAAACCAGCTCCCCGAGCCCCACGGGCTGGGCCGCCGCTTTCCATACCACCGCACCGACCGTGATATCGAAGGCGCCATCGCTCAAGTTCCAGGCGTCTTGGGCCAAGCGTAAACCACGAATGAAAAGGGGGCTGGCTTTGATATTAGCGCGCGTGAGTTTGGCCTTTTCGAGTTGCCGGAGCTCACTGTCTTCGCTCCACTCCGAAAATGTCCGGTCCACCGCAAGGGCTTCGCGCATGAGCGCGTCCTGGAGGGTGCGTGTATCCACGCTGCGGTCGTTAGCGACGAAGTCCAGGGTCCACACCGTGCCCATAGAACTAAAGACAATATTCGGACTAGGACGTGCGGCGGCGACGGGGCCAGGAGTTTTTTGGTGGCTTGAACAGGCCCCCAGTAGCGTTAAGCCAGGAAGTAAGTTGCGGAAGCGCATCAGGGTTTAGCCTTGTCGAGTGATTCAAGAATCCATTGCAAGTCGCGCAGTGGGGAGCGTCCATCGGCAAAATCGAGAACGAAATCGCCCAGCGCTATTCTTTGCTTGGGATCGAGAATAACTAGGCGGGGAACCGTAAAGAGCGCCAGACGATCGTAAAAAGTTTGCGCGGTTGCGGACTCGTCGATGCGTTGAAAGCGGGCGCAGGTTTCGTGATTGAATCCGACCGAGTCGCATAGTTGGCGGCCCGTGCCGTTAAAATCACGGGGGAAAACTTCTACGAAATGAAGCTTTTGCGCCAGCACGGCATTCAGTCCGGTTCGCTGAATTTGCGTAAGGACATTGCGGCAGTGGGGGCACCAAGCGGCAAAGAACAAAATGGCCTGCGATCCCTGCGTGCCGATCTTTACTTTGCCGGGTAGCTTGGGCATAGCTTCGCGCAGATGGGGCAGGGTGTGGAGCAACTTGCTCCGACTTCTTTGGAGGTGCGTTTGCACTTCTTCATGCGTGGGCGCCGGCAAAGCCGCGAGTTCGAGCGCGGGGCGATTCGGAAACTGGGCCTGCAAAATGGCCCGCGCTTGGCGAGCAACGGCAGGAAGGCCATTCGCTTGCGCCTTCAGTCCAATGGCCATGACGAGTTCCGGATCGTCTTCGGCGTTTTGCAGTAGCTCGGCAGCACGGGCGGCCTCTACTTTTTGGTTGGCCGCCAAATAGGTGAGGGTCGCTTCGGTCG
Organism: Bdellovibrionales bacterium; assembly: GCA_018266335.1. Next base: position 76,326 of record JAFEAR010000090.1, on the reverse strand, counting down.
CTGCGTCGCAGGCGGAAATTGCGGAGGAGTCCTTGGCCTTAGCCAAGCGTTGTAGCAAAGTTTTACCGGCGGGCGACCCCACCCATGCTCGTTTAGCCGTGCAATAGTTCTTCTGGAGTGGTCCCGAAAATTCATTGTGTTTGAGCAATTGCTGCGCACGATCTTCGGCCGAGGTGCCGCTTTCACAGGCGAGCGACCAATTGAAAAAGAATGGAGTGAGTTGAAAGGCCACTTTGCGGATGGCCGGTTGTTCTTTCGTGTCGTTCATAGCCTGAGCGAGTTTTTTACTGCTGGCATCGACGTCGCTGCATTCCGTGCGCAAAATACTCGAGGCAAAGGCGGCGCTGGCTTCGGCAACCTCGCCGGCTTCTTCCGGGTGTAAAAATTGGGAGACCTGCAAGGCAGACTGGTACACGCGGTAACTTGAGTACGCCGCACCCTTCACAGTAAAGGGCTTCAGGAAGGTCCATGTTTGGTGAGGGGTCTCGTGTTGATCGGCCAGCTCCGAAGGTTCGCGCACTTCCCGGAGCGCGCGCGGTAGTGTGGAAGCAATGCTAATGAGCTGTTGTTTGTCCTCGGGGCTCAGCTTGGCGCCGCCTAACTTTTCTAGCGGATGGTGCTTTTCTTCGACAATGTCGCTCACCTTGCCGCTGACATCGAAACGCAAATGGTACACAAGCTCTGCGCAGCCCGAGTCGCAGCCGGTGTTTGTGTCTACGGGGCGAAAGCCCGCCACGCGTTTGCCATTCGAATAGGCCCAAATCAAATGGGTATTGTAAAAGGCCGGTGCCGCACCGCCGGCCGCCGGCATCCGCAGTTCCATGGGGAGGCCCACCGCGCGCCAGATGTAAGTTCCCGCGGGTAACGCCGCTGCATAGAGTTTGAGGAGGGCACGAACTTCTTTCACCTTTCCTAGCTGTTGTTCCGCGGGTGTGTCGCGCTCCAATCGTGGCTCCACGGCCACGGCTTCGGCCCGGCGGGCCTCGATTTGCTGACTATAGAACTCACCGAAGTGGGAGGGCGTCGTGGCGCCGCTGGCCAGAGGAAGGAGGAACGACAGAAAAGCGATACGTAGTTTCATCATCATAATTCCTTAAATGCCGAGGGGCAGAATTTATTCACCCGACAGGTGGGACATTGGGGTTTGTGGGCCGCGCAGGTTTTGCGTCCGTGCAGAATGAGCAGGTGCGAAAGATCGATCCATTCCTCGGGCACAAAAAGTTTTTCTAGGTCCTTTTCGATATCCACGGGATCGTCGTGCCGAGTGAGTTCCATGCGGTTGGCCAGGCGGCGAACGTGCGTGTCTACCACCACTCCGGGAACATGAAAGGCGTTGCCCAGTACTACGTTGGCCGTTTTGCGACCTACGCCCGGCAGAGCCGTGAGGGCATCCATGTTGGCTGGCACCTGGCCGTCGTGGTGTTTGATGAGGAGCCTTGCGGTGGCCAGAATATTCTTGGCCTTCGTGGGAGCAAAATTGATGCTTTTGATGAGCGTGCGAATTTTGCTTTCGCCTAGCTTCGCCATTGCGGCCGCATCTGGTGCCGCTGCGAAGAGCGCCGGTGTCACCAAATTTACACGCACGTCCGTGCATTGGGCGCTCAGAATAGTGGCAATTAAAAGTTGAAAGGGCCCGTCGTGGGTCAGCGCGCACTCGGGTTCGGGAAATTCTTCGCGCAAGCGGCGAACAATTTCGGCTCCCCGGCGTTTCTTTTGTTCCAGCGTCTCTCTCATGGGCTCAGCTGACTCCAGCGTGTTCGGAGCAAATCAAAAGCGTGCTTGCGATGAGAAATCGCTTGCTTGGTGGCTTCATCGAGCTCGGCCACGGTGCGACCGTACTGGGGCAGAATAAAAATCGGATCGTAACCAAAACCCGAGGCCCCTTCGGCGCCAAAACTAATCAGACCTTCGCAGGTACCTTCGGCCTGGAGCTCGGTGAGCGTGTCGTTGCGAACGAGGAGCACCAGGCCACAGTGGTAGCGAGCCGTTCGTGCGCTGAGTTCTTTGACGGGCTGTAACTCACGCAATAATTTTTGCATGTGGAGCTCCGGTGCCACATGGTCGCCGGCGTAGCGGGCCGAATGAATACCGGGACGGCCCCCGAGAGCATCTACGGCGAGCCCCGAGTCGTCGGCAATAATGGCGTAGTTGCTCTCGCCCTTTGACCGGAGCGCGGCATCTAGGGCGTGGGCCTTCAGCGCGGCGTTTTCGAGGTAGGTGCTGCCACTTTCTTCGTCGAGCGGAGGTGCGATGCCTTCGATGGGAATATCTCCGCCCAGCAATTGTTGAGCAAAGGGAATGATTTCGCGCAGCTTGCCCGGATTCGAAGTGGCAATGAAGAGCTTACGCAGCGACCGCATGCGCTACCAGGTCAGGGGCCCAAGAATTTCGCGCTGAATGAGGCATAGGCTCTCGCAACCCTTGCGACCCAGCGCCAGCATGTTCATGAATTGCTCTTCGGAAAAGGGTTCGCGCTCGGCGGTGCCCTGAATCTCGATGATCTTTCCGGTGGAGGTCATAACCAGGTTCATGTCGGTTTCGGCGGTGGAATCTTCGGAGTAATCCAAATCAAGCACGGGCACGCCATCTACGATACCCACCGATACGGCCGAAACATATTCGCGAATAGGAAAGGGGGCGCTGCCCTGAATGCGACCCTCTTTTTTGACTTTGCGCAGAGCGAGCGCCAGCGAAATAAAGGCCCCCGTGATGCTGGCCGTGCGCGTGCCGCCATCGGCGCGAAGTACGTCGCAATCCAAAATAACGGTTTTTTCGCCCCAGCCCTTGGGTTCGACCACGCTGCGGAGAGCCCGGCCAATGAGGCGCTGGATTTCGTGCGTGCGGCCGCCCACCTTGTCACGTTCACGACGAATGCGTTCGGGACTCGAGCGCGGCAGCATGGAGTATTCGCCCGTAACCCAGGCCTGGCCCGTACCCCGCACGTGCGGAGGTACTCCGTCGTCCACCGTGGCCACGCAAAGCACTTGCGTGTTGCCGTACGACACTAGGCAGGAGCCTTCGGTGTAATCGTAGTAGTGCGGCTCAATGGAAATGGGGCGAAGACCTTCGGGCGGACGACCGTAAGAACGTTTCATGGCCATTATGCTTAGCGCGGAAAAGTGTCTCTGTCTTAAGGTTTGAACTCTCGGGCGATGGCGTCGGCCAGGGCGTTGATGGACGCGGCCCGTGCGTCGGGCGAAAGCAGCGTTTCGCGGTCGTGGGAATGAGTCAGGTAGCCCCATTCCACCAGCAGCGACGGCATATCGGCTCCATAGAGCACGTAGAAGGGCCCGCTCTTCACGGGAGAGTGGGCCGGTTTGAGTCCGCCCATTTTGAGTGCCGAAGAACTTTTCTTGGCCCACTGGAGCGATTTTTCGAAGTTGGCCTGCGCCCGGAGTTCGGCCAATGCGCGGTCTACTTCTTCCGAAAGATCTTCGGGAATGAATTGGTTTTCAGCGGCCACGGCTTTGCGAGCGCCTTCGTCGCTACGAACCAGCGATAGCACGTACACCTCAAAGCCCTTCTGCTTATCGGAGGAATCGGCGTTGAGGTGGAGTGAGACGAAGAGTCTTGACCCCTGGGCGTTAGCCAGGCGAGTGCGTTCGGGCAGGGCCAGATAGCTATCGTCTTCGCGGGTCATCCCCACGGAGAGTCCCCGCTTTTCCAATGCGCGGCGCAGCTCCCAAGCGAGGGAAAGCGTGACGTCTTTTTCGTGCACGAAGTAAGTGGATTGCTTGAAGCTGGCACCGTAGTCGTTGCCGCCGTGGCCGGGATCGAGCGTAATTTGTGCGCGCACGTCCGATCGCACCAAAGGGTTGGAGGGACGCATGCCCGTTAGCAGGGGACGGAGCGCTCGGTCTGCAAAATCGAGGGGCACGCACAAACGCACGCCCTCGAAGCGGGGAGCTTTGGATAAATCAATCGTGTAGCCTGAGATCGAGCCGGGAACTTTGAGTCGTCCCTCAATGGTTTTTGAGTGCGTGTGAAAAGTAACGGTGCTGCCGGAGTGGGGGTTTTTAAGGGTGACCCGAAAATTTTGGGGGTCGAACTGCGCATCCAGGTGAAAGGTCTGTACCAAATCGGCCAGCGCAATCACGGGAGTTCCCCGCGTACGGGCTAGCCACTTAAAGCGATACTCCTTGCCGTCGTGGTGAAATATCCAATCGGCGCCATCTAAATTCGCGCGCGCCGGAGCAAAGCTCGTCACGGCGATTGCTAGGCAAAGAAGGGAGCTTAACTTTCGAATCACACGTTGAAGCGGAAGAGGAGAATATCGCCGTCTTTAACGACGTACTCTTTACCTTCGGTGCGGAGCAGGCCGGCTTCTTTTACCTTCTGCGTGCTGCCACACTTCACGAGGTCGTCGAAGTGGTAGGTTTCGGCACAAATAAAGCCGCGTTCGAAATCCGAGTGAATAACGCCCGCAGCCTGGGGGCCTTTCCAACCGGCATGAATCGTCCAGGCGCGCACTTCTTGCTCGCCGGCGGTGAAGTAGGTGCGCAAACCCAGCAAGCGGTAAGCTGCCGTGATGACTTTATCCAGTCCGGCCGTTTTGATGCCGAGGTCGGCTAAGAAAGAAGGACGTTCGCTCGGATCGAGCTCCGCCACTTCGGCTTCTACTTTGGCGCAAATGGGAATCACTTCGGCGCCCACTTTTTTGCCGTACTCTTTGAGCTTTTGGTAGTGCGAATTGCCTTCTTCGGAGCCACTGCCGGCCGAGGCTTCGTCCAGGTTACCGATGAAGAGCATGGGCTTTTGGGTGATGAGGTGGAGATCGTGCACCAAAGTCCACTCTTCGGGGGTGGCGGTAACGGTGCGTGCGGCTTGGCCCGATTCCAGCGCCTTCTTGATGCGCTCGAGCATGCTGAGCGTGGCGGCGGCATTTTTTTCGCCCGTCTTAACGGCCTTTGCGCTGCGGTCGAGACGCTTCTCGACCGTTGCGAGGTCTGCAAGCATGAGTTCGGTGTCGATGATTTCGACGTCGCGGAGCGGGTCTACGCTGCCGTTCACGTGCACGACGTCGCCGTCGTCGAAGCAGCGCACCACGTGCGCGATGGCGTCGCAATCTTTGATGTGACCTAGGAATTGGTTGCCGAGGCCTTCGCCCTTGCTGGCGCCTTTGACGAGGCCGGCGATATCGACGAATTCAAAGTGTGTCGGCACCAATTTCTTGGGCTTCACGTAGTCAGAGATAATTTTCAGGCGCGCATCGGGCACTTCCACGACGCCCACGTTGGGATCAATCGTGCAGAAGGGATAGTTGGCCGCTTGGGCCTTAGCCGTAGTGGAAACGGCGTTGAAAAGAGTGGATTTTCCGACGTTCGGCAAGCCGACGATACCGCATTTGAGACCCATAAAGATCTCACTACCCGCCAAGGGGAGCGGCCGCAAGTCTTTGCGCTTTTTCTAAATCCTTATTGAGTAAAAGCTCGGTGATATCCAACGAGCGAAGGAGCATTTTGGCGAGGAGTTCGCGCTCATTGTCACCAAACTGCGCCAGCACATGGTCCGCCAGGGGGATAGGTGAACCCTGCAGGGGTTTCCCCACGCCTATGCGCACGCGGTAGTAATCGCCGTGCCCCAGGCACTGGCGCAAGCTCTTGAGTCCGTTGTGGCCGGCGTCACCGCCGCCCAGTTTGGCGCGGACCTGACCAAAGGGAATATCCACTTCGTCGTGCAGCACGATGAGTGGCTTTTCCCGTAGGTGGTTGTATTGCGAATAGAGCGCCTGCACGGATTCACCGGACAGATTCATAAAAGTTTGGGGTTTGAGCAGGAGTACGCGGTGGGAACCCCACGCGATGGTGCACTCTTCGGCTTTCAGTTTGCGGTTGTTAGTAAAGGAAGCGCCCATTTCCTGGGCTAGAAGATCGAGGGCGATGAATCCGGCGTTATGCCGCGTAAAAGCATAACGCGGACCCGGGTTGCCGAGTCCGACAACAACCGCGTCCGCGTTCATACAGCTCAATTATTTCTTGGCAGGAGCTTTGGCTGCAGCAGCGGGAGCTGCACCAGCTTTCGCGCCAGCTGCAGGAGCTGCGCCGGGTTTTGCACCAGCTGCGCCAGGAGCGGCGGCGCCAGCTGCACCAGCAGCCGGGGCAGCGCCCGCAGCAGCAGGATCGGCAGCGACCACAGCTTTGACTTCTTCTTCTTCGGGACGAACAACGGCCACGAGTACGTAGTTCGACTCGTAAATGAACTCGATCTTGTCGCCCTGTTCTTTTGCGTATTTCTTGGAGAGGTCTTCCAAGTGAATCGATTCGGTCAGACCCACGTCGGTAACGTCGACGTCGATGTGGTTCGGAAGGTCAGTCGGCAAGCATTTGATTTCGACCTGACGAGCGATGATCGAGAGAATACCGCCTTCGGAGAGACCTTTTGCTTTGCCCGTAAACACGAGGGGTACGGTGACCCGGATTTTCTTGGTCAAATCGATCGAGTGCAGATCGACGTGCGTGATGAGGTTTTTGAAGGGGTGGGTCTGAATTTCTTTGATCAGAACTTTTTGACCGTTCACTTCTTTGGGAGCGCCTTCGCCCGCCATCAGCGTGACGATGCCGGCACGACCGACTTTTTTATAAACTTCGCGCAGTTCGTTCGGAACAACGCTGACGAGTTGCTGACCCTTCATTTTGGGCCCGTAGATCACGCCCGGAACCATGTTGGAACGGCGGATGCGGAAGGAAGCGTTTTTGCCCTGACCAGTACGGCCGGTCACGGTGAGATTCAAGTTCTTCGATTCAGTAGTTTCGGTGCTCATTTTCAAACCCTTTATTTTAAAGCGTGCGAGACGGAAGCCTTAGCAACATTTGCAAACATTTACCAGGGCTTTTGTAGACGGCGTCTTACAATTAAAGAACGTCGCCCTCGAGGATAGCGCTCACCGAGGCGTTGCACTGAATGCGACGGATGGTTTCGGCCACCATGGGAGCCACCGTGAGCACCCGCAAATTGCTAAGGTTCTTGATACCCTCGCTCAGGGGAATCGTGTTGGTGACAATGATTTCATTGAGTTGCGCGTCTTTTAGGCGGGTCAGGGCGGGGCCCGAGAAAATGCCATGGCTCATGCAGGCCACAACTTCGGCGGCGCCTTCGTTCCGGAGCAGTCGTACGGCTTCGGTCAGGGTGCCTGCGGTATCGACCATGTCGTCCACAATAATGGCCACGCGGCCGCGTACCTCGCCGATGAGGTTCATGGCTTTGGCCTCATTGGGGCCCGAACGGCGTTTGTCCACGATCGCCAGGGGGGCGCCCATGAATTTAGCCATGATCCGTGCGCGCTCCGTACCGCCAGCATCGGGGCTAACGATGGTGACTTCTTTGTTGGAATATTGCTGTTTCAGGTAGGGCACCATCACGGGGCTGCCGAAGAGGTGATCCACCGGGAAATGAAAAAAGCCCTGAATTTGGCCGGCGTGCAGATCTACGGCGATGACGCGGTTAAAGCCGGCGGCCGTGATGAGGTCGGCAATGAGTTTGGCCGTAATGGGCGTGCGCGGAGCCGTTTTGCGATCTTGCCGGCTGTAGCCGTAATAGGGAATCACGGCGCAGGCCGAGCGCACGGAGGCGCGGCGGAGAGCGTCGCCCAGAATAAGCAGCTCCATGAGGTGCGTGTTGGCCGGGTTGCAGGTGCTTTGCACCACGTAGGTGTCCAAGCCGCGTACGTTCTCGCGAATTTCGCACTGAATCTCACCGTCCGAAAAAGTAGAAAGCTTTCGCTCGCCCAGCTTGGACCCCAGGAGGGTCACAATTTCTTCGGCCAACGAAGGATTCGAGGATCCGGCGAAGACTTTGAAGGGGCGGGCGGAGAGGTGGACGGATGAACGGTGGTTCGAATCGGACATCGTAGCTTCATGGCTAATCGAAGCGAAGGTGGATTGGCAATTTGAACCCGAGCGCCTAACGTGCACGTGCATGACGCGGTGGCAAGAAGCTTGGGGAAGGCTCTTTTGGCTCTTGGCCTTTGTCCTTTCGTTTGTGGCGCTGCTGCGTCAGCCCCATTCCGGGCACTACGATATCTTTAGCCAGTCCGCCCGACTCCTTTGGGCAGGACAAAATCCGCATGGCATTAGCTATCCCTCGGGCCCCTGGTTCTATTCGCCCGCGTGCGGGCTCTTCTATTTTGGTCTCTTTGCCTGGCTGCCGGATCGTTGGGGTCTAGCTCTCTATATATTGAGCTCCTGGGCCGTGTTAACCGCCGGCCTGATAGCCCTGTTTAGAGCGTTTCCCCTGCGGGCGCATCTGCGCGAGCTTTTCTGGTTTTTGCTGAGTTCCGAGCTCATTGGCGCGGTCCTCAACGCGCGGGTGGAGCTGATGATGACGGGCTGTGTGTTGCTCGCCGTGGCCTGGTTGGTCGAGGGCCAACATGTGGGTTGGGCGGCCTGTCTGCTAGCCATGATTGTGAACTGGAAGTTTTCTCCGCTCCCGATTGCGGGCCTCCTGGGCGTGGTGGCCATTCGCGCGGGTTACCCTAGGCGGCGTTTCGTTCCTATTTTTTTGGGTAGTTTGGCTTTGTGGACGCTAGCTCCGCTATTGGTGTTGCGCTGGGATCCGTTGATGGAGATTCATCGCACTTGGTCGGCGACGCTCACTCGCTTCACATTGGAGAACGACAATTGGCTGAGTTTTCAGCACCTATTCGTTCTGGGGCGGGCGTTGACGGGTTTCACGATGAGTTGGAAGGGGGCCCGGCTGACGTCGCTGCTCGTTGGTTTGGGGTTGGCCGTTTACTTTGCGCGTTGTCGAATGCGGGATCGGCGCGAAACTTTGCTCTACGCCGCCGCTCTTGGCGCGGCCTTTAGTTTAGCTTTTTCGCCCCTCAGCCAGAGCGCGGCTTTCATTGGCTACGCACCGTTGCTCTTTGCGGGTTTTTTGCAGTGGGAAATGACGCCCGAGCCTCGGGGCCGCATTTATTGGCGCGCGGTGATTTGGATTTCCTGGGCGCTGGTATCGCTGGCCTATTCGGATTTGGTTCCGCGGGCGCTGCGCTTGGTGTTGGTGGCGTCGGCCGTGAAATCTCTGGGCGTGCTGGTGCTGGCCACGGCGCTCCTATATTGGCATCTTCGCCGGAAACCCTATGTTGAAGTCGCGCGCTGAAAAAATCTTTTTATTTGTCTCCTTCCTCGTGGTGGGGGCGGTGTTCGTTAGCAAAACACTCGCCATTCAATCTATTCATGGACAGGATTTTTTGGCTTACCGATTAACGGCGCAGCGTTTTTGGGCCGGCGAAAATCCCTACGTGCCGGGCGACTACAAAGCCTATAAATATGCGCCCACGCTTTTGCTGCTTTTCTCGCCGCTCGCTTGGGGGTCAGAGGCCTTGGTGCTCTGGATTTTTGCTGCCGTAAATTTTTGTGCGGTGCTGGCTTTGCCGTGGCTCGCCTTGCGCGCCGTGCGGAGTGACGCGCAACTGGCTATGCGTCCGCGAGACATCGTAACGGGTTTGTCGCTAGGGCTCGTTGCAAGTTTGCGCTTTATCGATGGCGAAGCCTACAACGCGCAGATCAACGCCCTGAGTTTGTGCTTCATTTGGACTGCGGTGGGCATGTGGACGTCTAGTACTTCGCGCCGGTCGCGTTGGGGTGCTGCCGCTCTTTACACACTCGGCGCCTTCTTTAAATTTCACCCCTTCTTAGGGTGGGGAGTTTTTGTGCGGCAGCAATCTTGGCGCACTCTGCTGCTGTTGGTGGTCTGTGTTTTTGCGCTCGCTTGCGTGCCGAGTCTGACCTTATGGCGCGACCTGCGCTTACAACTGGAGTCCACTACTCCCCTGCTGGTGTCGAGCGTGCGGACTTACGTGTACCAGGGATTCTACGGGGTGAGCGGAAACTTCTTCGGTTTAGATCAGCGCTCAAAAATTCCGTTCTTGGTTTTTATCCCGATCGCGGCCGCGGTCATTGCAGCGCTCCCTAAATTCGATTTGTTCGCGGCCGGTCGGAGTCCGCGTCGGGCCCCGGCATCTTTTGCGGCCGCGGTAGGGGCGTTGCTACTTTTGGCCGTTACTTCTTCGCCGCTTTCCTGGCAGCATACCTATATTCTGTGGGCGGCGTTGGTTCCGCTGGCCTACGTGATCGGCAATGCGCGCGAGCGAAAACTTGTCATGGTGCTTGCGCTCGTCATGGGACTCAGTGCACGAGGCATTGCGGGTCGCTGGTTGTCGGAGACCCTGGAAATTTATCAGAGCATTTTTATTTTGAGTTTGGCTTTGGTGGGAGTGTTGGTGCACCAGGCACGCCGCTACCGCATAAAATTTTAATCTTCGCCGAAGAGCATGCTTAAAAACAAAACGGGCATGACTTCGCTCGAGCTGAACTTCACCTTTTCTTCGGCCGAGGCCGGTGTGATGAGCGAAGATAAATTTGCGGCATGGTAAACCAGCTTGAGTCCCAGCCGGACCGACTCCGTAATTTGCGGAGCGTACGCTAAACTGGCCTGATAGCCCCAGCCAGACACGTTGCCCAGGCTAGTTCCGTTTTCCGAAACGCTGCCCCGCACATAGGGATGGTAGCTGGCGTCGAGATACCAAGACTGCGACTTGCCCATGACGATGCCCAGTTGTGGACCCCATTCCACAGCGGAGAAACTTGATTTGGAGGAAGCATCGAGCGACGAAAAGGCCTGCTGAAGATAGTTGAAGCGGAATCCGATGACGTAAGCAGGTTTCTTGCCCACGCTCGCACCGGCGAAAAATCCGCCGTAGGCGTTCGTGGCGCTCGATTCGGTAGAACTTTTGAGTTTGGAAAGGCCGTAGGTGCCTTCGCCTTCCATCAGAAAACCCGCGCGCGCATAGGAATGAATTCCCAGAAATAAGAGGGCGGCGAAGGCCCTGCGGATAGCGGCCGTGGTCATGTCCAATCATCATAACCGGGGCTTCTGAGTGCGGTTGAAATTAAATTGACGACGCCAGCGGAGTCAAAAAAGTTGCGCTATGGTGAGCTCAGAACCTATGACTTTTGCTTTGTCGCTCGACCGCGTAACTAAAACTTTCGGCGCCGAAGCGGTCTTTCGCGATTTTAGCCTCCAAATTGAACGTGGCGAATTTGTCACACTCCTGGGACCCTCGGGATGTGGAAAATCCACCTTGCTGCGCATCCTGGCGGGGCTCGACACGCAGGTGAAGGGCTCCGTTTTGGCTAGCCTGGGGCTTGCCCGGCGATCCTTCGTTTTTCAGGAGGCCCGCCTCTTGCCTTGGCGCCGGGTGCTCGACAACGTAGCCTTGCCCCTGGAGTTGCAGGGAGTTGCTCCGGCGGAGCGAGCTGAGCGTGCGCGCGTGGCCTTGAATCAAGTGGGACTAGGTGGAGCGCTTGAGCTATACCCGCGCGAACTTTCCGGCGGCATGCAAATGCGCGCTTCTCTGGCCAGGGCTCTGGTGACTCAGCCCGAAGTTTTATTCCTCGACGAACCCTTTGCCGCTCTCGATGAACCCACACGCTATGCTCTCGATGCGGAACTCCGTCGCTTGTGGGTGGAAGCCCGAATGACGATTGTTTTTGTGACTCACTCGCTCTCGGAGGCCGTGTACCTTTCGGAGCGCATTGTGGCCCTCGAAGGACGTCCGGCCAGAGTTGCCTCGGATCAAAGCGTAGTGGCGGCAAGCGTGGGACAGATGCGAGCTCCCGACTGGCGTCTTAGCGCCGAGTTTGCCGGTCAGCTGCGTGAATTCACCGATCGCATTCATTCCGCCGGAGGAAGCGTATGAAATTGCGCTCCGGGTGGATGTGGCCTCTGTTGCCGTTGGTGTTGGGATTGCTGCTAGTAGAAGCTCTGGTGCAGCGTGGAATTGTGGCCAGTTATTTGCTGCCCGCACCGTCGCAGGTGGCGGTGGTGCTGTGGTCCGACCGAGTCGAACTTCTGGGCGCGCTCGGCACTACGGCCCTGGCCTCGTTGTTGGGATTTTTGGCGAGCGCGCTTTTGGGTTTTGTAGCCTCGCTCTTGCTCTCGGTTTTTCCGCTGATGCGTAAAATGTTTTTGCCTTACGCCGTGTTCTTTCAGACGGTACCCGTGGTGGCCATTGCGCCCGTGCTGGTGATTTGGTTTGGATACGGACTGCCCAGCGTGGTGGCGTGTTCCTTTATTGTTTCTATTTTTCCCGTCATTGCGAACAGTTTGGTGGGGCTCTTGTCCGTGGACCCCGGTCACCAGGAGTTGTTTCGCTTGTACCGGGTGTCGCGCCTGACGGAATTGCGCAAGTTGGCGATTCCCTCGTCGCTTCCATACGTCATGGCGGGGCTGCGCATTGCGGCGGGTTTGGCCGTGATTGGCACCGTGGTGGGAGAGTTCATCAGTGGTACCGGTTTGGGTTCGGTCATTGATGTGGCTAAAACGCAGTACCGGGTGGATAAAGTCTTTGCCTGCGTGCTGCTGGCTTCGTTTTTGGGTTGGGCCGCGTTTGCAACCCTCAATTGGGTTTCGCGGCGTTTGCTGGGGCACTGGCATTCCTCTGAACTCTCAAGGTAAGATGCAGCCATGAAAAAATATTTTGTAGCCGCACTGTTGGCGTGCTCGGTTTCGGCCGGCGCGCAAACTTCTAAGATTAAAATCGCCCTTAACTGGAAGCCCGAACCGCAGTTCGGTGGCTTCTACGCGGCCGATGTGAATGGCCACTTTCTCAAAGCCCAGGTTCCCGTCGAGCTCATGGTGGGAGGCGCTGGAGCTCCCGTTTCGCAGCTGGTGGCTTCGGGCAAGGTGGAATTCGGCGTCGTCACCGGCGACGAAGTTGTGGTGGGTCAGGAGCGGGGTTTGGATTTGGTGGCGCTCTATGCGAGTTACCAAACTTTTCCCCAGGGCATCATGGTGCACAAATCGCGCGGTCTAAAATCGCTGGCGGAGGTTTTCGCGCAGGATGGAACCTTAGCGATGCAAAAGGGCGTGCCGTACACGCTCTTCCTGGAAAAAAAATTCAGCCAGAAGAAGGTTAAAATTGTTCCCTACGTTGGCGGAATCGCCCAATTTCAGAAGGATACCAACTTTGCTCAGCAATGCTTCGTCACGAGCGAGCCCCTGAGCGCCGAACACATCGGTGCCGATCCGCAAACTTTTCTGATTGCCGAAGCGGGATACAATCCCTACACCACGGTGCTGGTGGCTCGGCGCGACTACGTGGAACACAATCGCGTGGTGGTGGAAAAAGTCGTAAAGGCTTTGCGGGCCGGTTGGGAAGATTATTTAAAGGCGCCCAAAGAAACTAACTTGCGCATGCAGGCGTTGAATCCGTCCATGGACCTGGCCACCTTCGATGCGAGTGCCAAGGCTCAGCTCCCTCTAGTGCGCACCGAAGCCACGCAAAAAGCTGGCTTGGGAACAATGACCGAAGCGCGTTGGACCGAACTCGCCAAACAGCTCTACGATTTGAAAGTGATTGCGAAGCCGCACCCGGGTGCGCGCTACTTCCAGAATTTTTAGGGCTCTTCACTCTAGCTAGTAGCCGTTGATGGAGTAGCCGTACATTTTCACGTTGGTCACGATGCCGTTGCTGAAGGTACAGCTGTTGAGCGTGCCGTGCCCTTGATACGCGCCGTAGTTCGGCGTGTAGATACAGGTTTCGTTGCTCTCGCAAAGACCGTTGCCATTGCCTTCTTCGCCTAGCATTTCGATGGCGTTCGCCAAGTAGGTGTATCCACCCGTCTGCGACGAGAGGGTGATGGTGCCGTTTACCTCCGAGGGGCAGGCGCTGCCCGGAGTGAAGGTGCTGTTAGGGGTACTGCCATTCCCGGATCTGTTCAGCACAACGGTGTCCGTATTCTTCAGCGACCAGTCCCAGATTTGGCAGGTGCCGGTGCTGCAATAGCCTTGGTGGGTAGAGCTAAACAGGGCCGCTGCGCCATATTTACCCCAGGCTCGGAGCGCGTTATCGAAGCGAGTCCAATCTAAAACGGAGGAGTTAATGGCCGTGAGACCAGAACTGCCCGATGCCCCCGACACGTTGGTTCCTTCAGAGGTGACTTTACCGACGATGCTTGAGGCCAAGCTACGAGTGGTGCGCAAAACGGCATTGGATGTGGAGCCGGTGTAGGCAGAGGATCCATCCGCACCGGTGTTGGTGCAGGAGGTGTTAATAAGTCCGTCGGTACCGGTTACGTTGGTTACGAAACAATCTGATGTGTTGTTCCCAACCATGAGTGTTCCGGTGAATTTATTGTTGCTGGCGCCGTCTAGCCGGACGCCCTCGGTGCCGCCGTTGGTGGCAACGATTTGGCTGGCGGTGGACTGCGAGGCTTGTTGTAGATGCATGCCACGGTAAAAATTGTTGAGCGTAACGAAGCTATGCACAATGTTGCCGGCAGCCGTGCCCGCCGCGCCGTGGATCCATAGGCCATCGCCAGAATTTTGAGCCGTTGTAAGAGCAACAATTTTGTTGTTGCTTCCATAACTCGCTCCAGAGGAACTAACTTCAATGCCGTCCCCCGCGTTACCGGAAACAGCGATTCGGCTGAGTACGTTGTTGCTAGCATCCGTTAGTAGAATACCGGGGTTAGCGGCCGTGGTGTTGAAGACCCGAACGTTATCGAGTGTGGCGTAGGAAGTATAGTTCAGGTGAATTCCCTTTGCTGAGTTGGCCACCGTCACGTCGCGAGTGAGCGAGTTAATTCCTCCGTTCATAACTATTCCGCTGGAGGCGCAATTGGTGATTTTAAGTCCGTCCAGGACCTGGAAATAAGTGGCACTGCCCAGGTTCACTCCGTACGAACTGCTCATGTTGTTGCAATTCAGTCGGCCTTCGACCCAATGATATTTGTAGTTGGCGCCGGGGTTGACCAGAGTGCCGAAGCTCATTCCCTGGGTGAGCGTTGCGTTAGGCGCGACGACGACGGAGATGGAGTCCGCATTCAGCACGATGCCGCCGGTCGTTTGCGATGAAGTTACCGCGTAAACGGCGGGACCGGAGGACAGGTTGGTTGAAGCGCCCGCGCTCAGTGCGGGCGAGCTCGTCACGGGTGTAGACCACCAGGGCAGCATATTGCTCGAGAGCGACCAGCTAGGACTTGTTATAACGGCGGTGACGCTGTTGTTGTTCCACGAGGGACCGGCGAAGTTAATGAGGTTGCTAAGGTGCATGCCGGGTTTGAGCCCGGTGGAATAAAAAGTTACGAATCCCGACGTTGTGTCGCAGATCCAGCGAAAGGCACTCAAACTATCGGTCAGCACAACGTTGCTACAACTCGTTTGGCTGCGGACTTCAACTTTCATTAATTCGCCCGAGTGCACACAAGTTTTGTATCCACCCGTGGTGGATGTACATGTGGCGCCGCTGGCGTTCCAAGGCTTAGTTCCGTTGTTCTGCACGTACTGACCCCAGTGTGCAAATCCCGGATACACGGGCTGCACCACCAGGTGAGTGCTCTTAGTCGTCGTTGGTGCGGCCGAGCCCGTGTTGCCGGCAGCATCCGTTTGCGAAAGGTTTATGGTCAGCGTGCCGTTGGGCAACGGCGACAAGTCGCCGTTGTTAACGGCAAAGGATCCGGCCGAGCAGGTGGGGGTAAACACAATCGGACTGCCTCCTCCGCTAGAGGAGACGCTGACGTTCACCGCTGCGCCGTTTTCGGTGCAGGTGCCGGCAAGCGTTGTCGCGTAGTCCACCGAAATTTCGTCGATGGGATTAGGGTAGGTGCCCAAGGTAACCGTAGGTGAGGTGTTGTCGATAACGATGGCGCTGCTATTGCTACTTTGGATATTGGAATTTCCCACGGAATCCTGAGCGGAGCCCGCGTTGATGTGAACTTGCATGGATCCGTCGCCGGTGCAGGCGCTCAGGGTAACTACGGGGTTGTTGGTGGTGCCTGAAGCCACCGACGCTGTGCAGGTGGGACCGCCAGAAAATCCTACGCTGGCGGGAATCACGTTCACGCTGCTCGCTCCACTCACGGTGACGTTGATCGTGATGGAAGCCGAGTTGTTAGCAAGACTCAGTGAAGGAGTGCCTACGCTAATGGAGGGAGGCGTGTTGTCTACGGTAACTGTAGCGGAAGGGCTCACGGCCGCACTTGGGTTCGAGCCGTTCTGGGCAGCGTTGGCCGAAATTTCAATGGCTACGGTGCCGTCGCCCGCGCATCCGGTGAGCGTAACGGTTCGTGCCGAAAGTCCGGTACCCGAAACCGTCGGACTCGCGCAAGCGACCGAGCCGGTGCTGTCGACCACCACATCCGAAGGATTGAGCGATATGGAAGTTGCGCTCGTAAAAGTAAGGGGGAAGGTCAGGGTGGAGGCCGAGTTGATGAGGCTCGAAGAAGCCGTGCCGATTGTGATCGAAGGCACCGTGGTGTTGATGACAGTGATGGCCGCACTTCCCGTGGCCGAGGCCGCCGAATTCGCGGTGACTCCATAGTCAAAACTAGCTGGTCCGGAGTACGCGGTCGTGCCTCGCACCGTCACTGTACACACGCCCGCTCCGTCGCAAGCACAAGCCGTCATGATGTTTAGGTGCTGCAAGTTCGTGACCGAGCAACTGGTGGCTAAATCTCCATCCGCGTCGAAGTAGGGAAGGGTGATGGTGGAGTTCGTATCTTGGTTGAAGGCCGGAGGAATGATGTTCGCCACGGTCGGAGCGTCGTCGACGGCCGCTACGCTTACCGAGACGGTGGCCGGTAGCGAGCTGTCCTTGCCGTCGCTGGCGACGAAAGTGAAAAGATCGCTGCCGTTGTAATCTGCGGTGGGCTTATAGATCCAATCGCTTCCGACGAGGGTAAGGGTTCCGTGCAAAGGTTGGCTGGCGATGCTGTAGGTGAGCGTGTCACCGCTGTCGGCGTCGGTTCCACTAAACGTGACGATTTTAGGCGTGTCTTCACTGGTTGAAATGGATTGGTCCGTGGCCACGGGTACATGGTTTGCTTCGCCCGCACAGCTGTAAGTAACGCCCGATGTGGCATCGTTCACGGCGACTAAATCAACCTCGTTGGTGGTGCCGCTCTTGATGTCTGCGGTGCCCCTAGCAATGAGGCGAATTTGGTCAAAGTTAGTAAGCGTTAATTCTCCAATTTGAATGTTCGGATGTTGGGCGTCGACGCCAGGTTCCACCTTCAAAACGTTGGCGCAGCTGGCTCCCGGGACCTTCGACTTGGGGATTCCGAGCAAATCAAATCGGCGTGCCGGTCCGGCCGGAATATCGGATTCAATCGTGTCGCCCTTTTCGTAGAGGCCTAGAGCAATGCCTAATCCTGCCGGGCCGTTGGGGCAGGCCGTAGTGGGCGGAGCCACTCGACGAAGTTGAGGGTGGTCGCCGGTAAGGTGCAAGGCGTAACAGTAATCGGCGGAAAGTTCGAAGCTCGTGGTGGAGTCGGCGCTGGAGCTCAGGGCCCGGCTGCTAGATTTGGAGTGTGCGGTGCGCAGATTAAAATGCACCTGTGTCGGGGCATTGGCCTTATTGCTCGCTGGCGTACACGCTTGAAGGGACAAAATCCCGCCGAGGACTCCTAAACTGAAGAAACGTGCAGCACTTAGCATGGTTCTTTCGAGTTTAAGGATGAACGGTGGTGACTGTTGAATATTTTTTACACAATTGTGGTTTATTTAATATTATCAATATGTTACATGTTATTAAATTTCCATAAAGTACGGTTTTTTGGTACCTTTCGAGTAACACTCTCCAAGTTGCTGACTTGACCCTCTGTGTTGTCTCCGTCACCATTTAAGGAATGGTGGGGTCGAAAGCGATTCTTTGGTTTTTTCTTTCGGCCGCACAAGCGCAAGGCCTTCATGGCAGTTCTCCGGGACCGGAGCCGGATTCTGATTTTCCACTTTCTTCGTTAGAGCCTGCGGGCAGCAATTCGCCGGTAGACTCTATTCCCGAAGATGCGCCCGAATCTTTCCGCGAACAGCTGGAGCAAATGAAATGTTTTGCCAAGGGGCTCCCTCCCTTTGATCCTAAGGAGCCCAACGCCACGCCCGCGAACGTTTACTGGCTGGGAATCCTAAATTGGCTCGTTTACTTTCCGCCGGAGTACGCGAATCCGGTCATGAAAATGGCCGGCGTGAAATCTATTTCCTATATCGAGAAAACCATTGAGAATGCGACCGACGATAAAATTGATTGGATGGGCCAAAACCCCATTTCGAATTCGGTAAACCTCGCCAAAAAAGTTGGCGGAAAAATTCGCAAGGGCATCCTTCACACGGTGAGTGTGGATACTGAGGCCTACTGGATTGAGGGCAGTGACTACGCGGTCGTTTCTTTTCGGGGTACCGAGGCCGATGGTTTAAAACGCGGTTCTCCGATACCGATCGATATTAAGACGGACTTGCAGGCGGGGCTGAAAGATTTTGGCCCCGATAAATCCAGCGGCAAGGTGCATAAAGGTTTTTACGGTACAGCTTCGTCCGTTTGGCCCGATATTGAAAAGCATTTGGCGGCCATCAAGGATCCCAAATACATCTATTTCACGGGGCATAGCATGGGCGCCGATGGTGCCAAGTTAGCCATGGTCAAGGCGCTCCAGATTCAGACGAGCAATCCTAAGGGGCAACCTTGGCAGGTCCGGGGTGGGGTGACCATGGGTGAGGCGCGCATGGGGAATGAAAAATTCATGAACTATAGCCAGGGTTTGATGGATTTAACTCGCGAACAGTCCGAAGCCGATCCCGAAAATCCTGAACCCTGTACTTCAGTTCGTTGCGTGAACCGTCGCGACGTTGTTCCCCTCGTGCCGCTACTCGCGATGCACTACCGCACGATGAAGGATGATCTCTGGTACTACGAGCCCTCCGGAAAATTCATGGAAGGACAGGCGGCGCACAAGCGCGTACCCAAATCTATTCTCTCGCAATTGTTTCGCTACAAGGACTGGTACGACAGCCATATGCTTCAGCTGTACCTCTACAATATTTCTAAGCAGATGAAACTTCCGGACGATAAGAAGGCTTGTCTCTCGCCGCGCATTCGCGCGAAGGTGGAGAAATGGGAAGCGCAAGCGGCCAAAAAAGAACTCAAACGGCGGAGTAAGCCTTCAAAGTCCGATCCAAATACTGCCGAAACGGCGAGTTCGGCGGAAGCTTCTTCTCAATAATCGCCTGAGCTTCTTGCTCGGTCATTGCGGCCGCTGCTTGCCACAACGGCTCGAAGAGCAGTCGACTGGATCCCAGCGCGAGCGAGGGAAAAGCCCCGTCGTCGATTTCTCCGAATCCCACAATCAAAGCTCGGTCCCACAGCTGTTTGAGGGCCCGGTTGTAAATCGCCTCCGAATCTTTTCCTCGTAAGTCGGTAAGGGCTTTGAGGTGGCGCGGGGATTGGGGAGAGTTGTCCTCTAAGGATTCGAGAATGTGTCGCGCTTCCGCGCCGAGGGGTTTAAATTTTCGGGCCGGAAAATTGAACAGGTAGATCAGGGCACTGAAAAGATCGGGCGCTATGACCGTGGCGCGTCCGCGAAACCATTTGGTGTAAACAACTTTTCCGCAGTTCGACAGCTTGCCGCGCAGGAACCAAAGATCGGAAACGCTGGCATCGCCACCTTCGTCCCATTCCCAGCGCATTTTTTTGCGCGGAAAAAATTCGCACCAAAGTGAAGCCGGTTCTCGCGCATTGGCGATTGGAAAAACCAAAAGCATGCCTCGGCGAAGAATTTTGGGCACCGCGGCTCGAAGGGTGAGGTGGGTCTTGGCCATGCGCTCCTTAATAAAGTGGTTTTTTGACGCCGCGGTTGGGTGAAAGAGCTTAACTTTCCATGGCTTCTGCCGATTGTGAAGAGGTGATTTCTTCTTTGCTCCTATCGCCGTCCCGCCACGTTGTCGGTGAATTTGAGCGCTCTAAGGCCCGCATTTTGTCTGCTCTGCTCCTTGGGCGCTTTTTTGCCATCGTTACACTTTTGGCATTTCTCTCGCACCAACATTCTCTGACCCCTTTCACGGAAAGGGTAATCTGGCTGGCCATCTTTAACTGTGTGTTGTCTTACGGTCTTTCTCGCTGGCGCTATTATAATGGGGCCTGTCTTTTGGTGGCTTTTGAATCCATTGTTGGGATTACTGCCGCTTGTGTTCAAGATCCCACTTTGGTCACCATTCTGGGCGGTACCATGTGGTTCGGACTCACGGTGCTGATCTGTGGTCTTGTGCTTTCGGCTCGTTTTACCTTGGGCGTCGTGTTGGTAACCGTAGCGGCGTTTGGTTTTATCCGGCTCCATGTTACGGGGGCGGTTGATACAGGCCTCATAGGAAATTTTATCTATTTTATGACAGCCTCCGCGCTCACTTTAGTGGGAACTATCTTGCGGGATTCGGCCGAGCAAAAGCTTGCGCAAGAACGAGCTCGATTAGCTCAGGCTTCTAAGTTGGCCGCCCTGGGTGAAATGGCCAATGGCATGGCGCACGAGGTGAATAATCCTCTCGCTATCTTGGGTGCGCTGGCAGGCGAAATTCGCGAGATTGCTCAGGACGATTCGCCGGATCGGGAGTTGCTGGGCAAATTGGCGCAAACGCAGGCCAAAACGATCGATCGCATTGCTCGCATTGTCCAAAATTTGCGGCAGTTTGCTCGCGACCCCAGCTCCGATCCATTGGAACGTGTAAGCGTTAAAGAAGCGATTGAGGACGCGCGCCGCTTATGCGCTGTTGGTCTAGAGCGCGAGGGAATTGATCTTCGACTAGAGCCCTTCGAGCGCGATCTATTCTTTGCGGGGAGAATAGTTGAGATATCTCAGGTTTTAGTTTGCCTCTTGGACAACGCCCGCGACGCTGTTGCCTCGATGAAATCAAAGTGGATTCAAGTGCGCGTGGTAGAGCGAGCCAAATGGTTCGAAATATTGGTCATTGATAGCGGCAATGGCCTATCCCCCGAAATTGAAGAGAAGCTTTTCCAACCTTTTTTCACCACCAAAGAAGTAGGGCGCGGCATGGGCCTGGGTTTGAGCGTGGCGCTGGGGATTGTGCGCGCTCACAATGGTGAGCTCTTCTTGGATCGTAAGAACGCGAACACCTGCTTCACTGTTCGCTTGCCCAAAGCCTAACATCATTTGTGCAGTGGAATAATTGCATATATCTCGTCTCGATTGGCGCGATTATCTACAGTAAATGCATGGAGTGCTCTTCCGGGTCGTTATCTGGCTTTCTTTCTTAGCTGGAATATTTGGTTTGAATCGACTGCTCGCGTCTGCGTGGCCCGCCCAGCTTAGTCTCGCGCTGCAGTCCATTTTGTTGCCTGTTTTGCGTAGAGCTATTCGCGTTGCAACTACTATGGAGTTTGTGTCCCACAGAAGAAGTGGGAGTGTGGGTTTTCTGACCACCGTTTTTGTGAATACGGTTTTTTTATCTATGGGTGCCCGAGGCCTGCGGCGGCGCTTGTCCCCATGGGGGAGCCACGCTTAAATTGATATGAAAAAGTCGGCAATCTTTTTTGCGCTGCTCATAGGCTCTGGGGCCGTCCGCGCGGAGCTTTACCGATCGAGTCCCTTTACCAAAGCCGAGTTCAGCGAAGGCATCGAGGGGCCGGCGGTGGGACCCGATGGCACACTCTACGTTGTGAACTATCGACGGAGTGGAACAATTGGCTCCGTCGATGGGAGTGGGAAGTGTCGGCTCTTCGCCGAACTGCCTCGTGGCAGCGTTGGCAATGGCATTCGCTTCAATGCGAGCGGCGATATGTTGGTGGCCGATTACAAGGCCCACAATTTACTTCGCTACAATTTTGGTGCCAAAGCTTGGAGCGTCTTTGCGCACAGCGATCAATTCCATCAGCCCAATGATCTTGCCGTAACCACCGATGGTTTTTTTTACGCCTCGGATCCCAACTGGAAAAACAACACGGGCCAACTTTGGCTGGTGGATCCGCAGGGCCGAGCGCAACTGCTTTTTGGCGACATGGGCACCACGAATGGCATCGAGGTCAGCCCGGACGATCGCTATCTCTACGTGGGAGAATCGGCGCAGCGGCGCATTTGGCGCTTCGACATTCAGAAGGATCGGCGTTTAGTGAACAAGGTGCTTTTTCACGAGTTCAAAGACTTTGGCCTCGACGGTATGCGGGTGGATTTGCGGGGACGACTCTTTGTGGCCCGGTATGACAAGGGCACGGTGGATATTCTGAGTCCCCAAGGAAAGCTCCTGCGTGAAGTCGTACTCTCCGGTAAAGCCCCCACGAATCTCACCTTTGGCGGCAAAGACAATAGGACGGTATTCGTGACTCTACAGGACAAGCGCTACGTGGAAAGCTTCGAGACTGAATTTGCGGGCCGCCGCTAAATTTTCTTCGCCTGAATAGCGCTCAGTGTTTTCGGGGGTCAGCAGAGTGCACACCTCTAAATCGCGCGTCACCAGACTTGAGCCATGAAGCACGCCTGCAAAACCTCCAACCACGACAAAATCGATGCGAGCGTTTCGAATGCGTTCGAGTTCTAAAACTAAATCCAAGGCGCCCTGGTGGGCTTCCAGGCGCTGCTCGGGGCTCAGGGACAGGTTTAAATCAATGAGATTCATGTCGAACCCAGCGTCCTCTGCGTCGCGGATGGGGTCGGAGTTGCTCATGCCGTTCAGGGTATCCGGTTATAGAGGGGGGATCAAAAAAAATGGTTGGTGCGCCAGGATTCGAACCTGGGAATGGCAGAATCAAAATCTGCTGACTTACCACTTGTCGACGCACCAACGCGTAAGCGACAGGGCAAGTATTAACACAGACGAGCTATCTCGCAAGGCCTGAAACATGGCCTTCATAGGCCTCGAGTATTTTTTTCTCCAACATTTCGCGGGTTTCCTGGTTCAGCGGATGGGCAATGTCGCGGAAGGTTCCGTCCTTCCGTTTTTTAGCTGGCATGGCCACAAAGAGACCTTCGTGACCCTGAATAATTTTCACGTCGCGCACAACAAAACAGGCATCGATGGTGATCGTTGCGTAAGCCCGGAGTCGGTCCTCCTGGGCCAGAAAAATTTGCACGTCCGTTATGTGCATAAGGCCCCAGAATACTGAGGCCTTGGTCATTAATCATGGAAACCGTTGATTTAAATCAAATTTTTTTAAGAGCAGCTGTTGGAAGAAGCCACGAGGTCTTGGCAGGACAGGGTTTCGCCGCCCACAGTGCAGCTAAAATCGACGTCCGCGCAGCTAGGTTCGGAAGACGAGGAGCTGGAAGCACTGAAGCTCTGCTTAAAGCCGAACTTGCAGGCCACTTTGCCCGAAAAACTGTTGTCGCTGGCCGAAACCGAGCCGATGTTCATGTCTTCCTTGATAACCACCGAGCCCGAGCCCGTCGTGGAATCCAGGGTCAGGTCAAAGGCCACGTCCGCCGAAAGATCGGTGGCCGTAAAGGTCACGTCTTTACAGGTGCCCGTAGAGCTAGCGGCCGTGCAGGTCTGGCTGTAGCTAATGGACATATTGGTCGTGCCTTCGCCCGTCGAGGTGCAGGTCGGGGTGGTGCAGGTGGCGCCGCTGCCGCCAGCATCCGACATCGAAAAACCGCTGCACGCATCGCTCATGGGGCGGTTCCCGCGGCTGTTTGCGAATTGAGCCGTTGTAGCTAAGTGCTGGGCGCGTTCGTAAACTTTAAGTGCAAGAGCGCGGGCCTGACGGGCCTGCTGGCTGCTGAACGACGAGGTGCCGCTCGTGGAGCCCATGAAAGCCTTGGTGGCTTTTCCGCCGGGAGTTGCGCTTCCCGATTTACCGCCACAACCCGTCAACGAAGCCGCGAGGGCCGTGACGACAAATAATTTTCCAAAGTGATTCAACATAAAGATCCTCCTGGAAAATCAAGATAAGCCGAATGTTGATAAAAATCAGCCGTGCTCGTTCAAATAGTGTTCCGCATCGAGTGCCGCTGCGCAGCCACTGCCGGCAGCCGTAATGGCCTGACGGTACCGACTATCTTGCACGTCGCCGCAAGCAAAGACGCCGGGAATGTTCGTGGCGGAAATGTGAGCTTTTTCGGATGAGGTCAGCACGTAGCCTTTGGGATCGACTTTGATTTGCTCCGAAAAGAGCTTCGTGTTGGGAGTGTGGCCAATCGCCACGAATACGCCTTCCAGGGCGATGTCGCGCGTTTTGTTGCTCGTGGTGTCCTTAACACGAATGCCGGTGACGTCGTTTTCGCCCAGAATGTCCTCGGGAACGGAGTTCAAAAGCATTTCAATTTTCGGATTCGCCTTCGCGCGATCCACCATGATTTTAGAGGCGCGGAAGGTGTCGCGGCGGTGAATCAAATAAACCTTGCTCGCGTAGCGAGTAAGAAAGTTTGCTTCTTCCATGGCGCTATCGCCGCCGCCGATGACTGCGATGACCTTGTCCTTAAAGAAAAATCCATCGCAGGTGGCGCAGGTGCTTACGCCGCGACCCATCAGGCGACTTTCGTTTTTGAGTCCCAGCAAATTAGCCGAAGCACCCGTCGAAAGAATCACGGTTTTGGCTTGATACTCAGTTTTATCGACCCAAACTTTTTTCACTTTGCCGGTGAGTT
Organism: Bdellovibrionales bacterium; assembly: GCA_018266335.1. Next base: position 51,967 of record JAFEAR010000090.1, on the reverse strand, counting down.
CCACTTTGGTGGCGTCGGCCGTGATGATTTCGGCGTTGAAGCGCACGGCTTGGGCGCGCATTTCCTTCATAAGCTCGGGGCCCATAATGCCCTTTTCGAATCCCGGAAAGTTTTCCACTTCCGAGGTGAGCATGAGTTGGCCGCCCGCCTGGTAGCCTTCGATAATGAGGGGTTTGAGTCCACCCCGGGCAGCGTAAATAGCGGCGGTCAGCCCTGCAGGGCCCGAACCAATGATGATCATATTGCGAATGTCCGACATGGGGACGGATCTTACATATCTTTGGATTTGAATAAAGGACGAGTCGGGATAGGGTAACGTTCATGGGTCACAGCGTCGCTTCGGTCATTCGCGCCCCCGGCTATGGTCTACTTACGGTTACTTCCGGCTCGGCCGGGGCCCGTAGCTTCTTTGCCAAGCATTTTCGGGGACAGGATCCGGTCCAGTGGCACCGGATTGTGGAATCTCGGGTTGCGGAGTCGTCCGCGCTGCCGTGTTTGCTGGGTGTTCCTTCGGATTCTGGGGGAGGCATTTGCCGTGGCGCTGCTCATGGTCCTCTGGCTCTGCGTGAGGCTCTGTACCGCGCCGACAAGCGCTGGCGCGCGCGCGATTTGGGTGACATCCCCTGCATTCCGCAGCTCGTGCACGATTCCATGCTCTCTGAAATGCAGCTTCACCGCTCGGGCACGAGTCTGTGGGGCAAGGATTACTCCGAGAAATGTCCGGTCGCGCCCCTCAGTATTTTGGAGGCCTTCCTAACCGAGGCTTACGCCCATTCTTCTTTTCGTTTGCTGATGCTCGGTGGTGACCACTCGGTGTCGGGGCCGGTGTTTTCGGCGCTCGAGCGCAATGGTCGCGCTCGCCATTTGGCGGTGCTCCACCTCGATGCCCACACGGATTTGCTCGAAGATCGTTTTGGAGTGGAGCACTGCTTTGGAACCTGGACCTCGCACGCCGTCCGTCGCGTGGGCAATCCGGCGGCCTGGGTGCAGCTAGGCAATCGGGTTAGTGGGCAAAGCAAAAAGCATTGGGAAAGCAAATTTGGTTTGCGCCAGATTTGGGCCAAAGAAGTCGCTCGCATGGACCCCGACAAATTCGCCGACAAACTCCTCGCCGACTGGCAGCGACTGGGCTGCGATTCGCTGTACGTTACGCACGATATCGATGGCACGGATCCCAAGTTCGCTCCGGCCACGGGTACACCCGAGTCGGGCGGTTTAAATGCCCCGTGGCTCACGCGCGTGCTCAAGCGCCTCACGCGCGAATTGCCGCTGGTGGGCTCGGACATGGTCGAGGTCGCTCCGGTGCTTGGTTCGCCCGCGCAGGCCAAGCGCACCGTAGCCACGGCCCTCAAATACATGCGCGCCCTGGAATGGTCGGCATGAAAAAAATTGTCGCCCGCGGTGAGCCCTTTGCAATTGGCTCGGTGGTGGTGCCGGCGCGCGATGGCATGCTGGCTCGACTGGGCCACGACGTGGCCGCGCTGGGCTCGCAGGCCCTGGGCTTTGTGATCGAATCGCGTCCGCAAAAATGCCTCGTGCAGTTTTTTGATTTGAATCTCACGCTGTGGCTGGAGCGCGATGAGCTCGCGGACATCGACTGCGAAGCCCGTGCAGGCCACGCCGCTTTTCAAAATTTATTGCCACAGCTTGAGTCCACCCAAGTTTGGTCGCCCGTGTGGTGCGCGTGGGCGCTCGCTAAACGTTTGCCCGTATCGCACGTGCTGGGTTTCGAGCGCGGAACGGTGGCCGAAATTTGGCCCGAAAACCCCGCGCAGTTAGCGGAATATTTCGCGGGCGATTCCAGTGTGCCGGCTTTTTACCTGGGCCTGGGGGTGGGCGAGTTTAAGTTGGCCGAGTGGCACGGCGTAGAAAAACTATTGGGCGATCAATTGCTCTTCGCACGTTTTTTGCCCGCGGGCATGCACAAGCTAGAGCTGGCGATTTACGTGCGGGATCCCGGAAAAGCGCGTCCGAGCGGTTCGTAAACATTGCGCATTAAATAGGCGCGGTAAGCGTATACCTGGCGCTGCCATTCGGTGTCGTCCCAACCTAGCTCCTCGCAAAGAATGGGTTTCAACTCGGGCAGCAGGTTCCAGCCGTTCAGCGAATCTTTGTAAAAAGTTTGGGTGCGGCGTACGAGCAGGTCCTCAAGCGACAGCACCATTTCTTCGCGGCACAGTGCACGCCAGTCGCGGCGGTTGTTAAGGAGTTTGGGCAGCGGGCGGCGGTGCGTTTCGGTAGCGGCATAGGCACCTCCGGGAACTCGCGTCCAGTGCGAGGTCTCGCGGTAAATGCGCTCAATCGCCTGCTCGGCCATTTCGCGGTGGGTGGTGAGTTTACCGCCCGCAATAACCAGCAGGCCGTCGGTCATCCACTCAATATGGTGCTCGCGCGATACGTCCGAGGCCGAGGCTTGATCGGGCGGCGCCAGCAAGGGGCGCAATCCGGACCAGGTGCTAATGACGTCCTCCACGCGCAGCTGCGATTTTGGAAAATAATGGTTCGCGGAATTTAGCAAGTACGCCACTTCCTCGCGATTGCACACCGTGCGTTCGGGGTCGCCCGAGTCGTAAAGATCGGTGGTGCCAATAATGGAGTGGTCGCCCCAGGGAATCACAAAGAGCACGCGTCCGTCCTGCGGATGGGTCATGACGATGGCGTGCTTGGCGGGTAGTCGCTCGGCCGTCACCACGATGTGCGAGCCCCGGGTGGGGGCCAGAAGGGGCTTGCGGGGGGCGTGTCCGGCCTCGGTGAGGACTTTGTCGGTCCAGGGCCCGCCGGCCACCAGCAGGATGCGGGTTTTGACCTCAAAACTTTGGCCGGTGAGTAAATCCTCGGCCTGTACGGTGTGTGCGGCAGACTCGTTGGTGGCGACATCTTTGTTCCACCGAATGGACTTAAAGGCGGTGCGGGGCAGGGCGGTTGCCCCCACGGCAACGGCGTCTTTGATGTTGGCTAGGGTAATGAGGCCGTCGTCCGTCAGCGCGTCCCAATAAAAAATAGAGCCGTTGAGATTTTCGCCGCGCAGGCCGGGTTCTTCTTGCAGCGTGCGCTGGCGTCCGTAACGGCGATGCAGGGTAGGAGTGCGGAGTGTGGCGAGCAGGTCGTAGAGCCAGAGGCCCAGATTGAGCTTCCACAGGGGAACTCGCGAATCTTTGTAGGCGGGGAACAAAAAGGCCAACGGAGTGACGAGTTGTGGGGCTAGCTTCCAGAGTCGTGCTCGCTCGCGCGTGGACTCGCGCACGAGACCGAATTCGTATTGTTCCAAATAGCGAACGCCGCCGTGGACGAGTTTTGAGGAGCGCGAGCTAGTGCCGCTCGCGAAATCGTTTTTTTCGAGGAGAAGAACTTTCCAGCCCCGCAGGGCGGCGTCGCGCGCAATGGCTGCGCCGGTAACACCGCCGCCAACTATGCAAACATCAAAATGGGGGGAGGAGGCGCGAAGTTGTTCGATCTGTGCGGATCGTTCGCGCCTAGAAAATTGCCGAAGTGTCATGTCCCCAGTGTAGGGGCAGTCGTGAACGAAATCAGCTCTCGTTCACAAACTACACTTAGCTTTTTACTTCGCGGTGAAGCGTAACTTTACGCAGGTACGGGTTGTACTTGCGGAGCTCAAGCTTGTCCGTGGTCTTTTTCTTGTTCTTTTTGGTGATGTAACGGCTCGGAGTTTTTCCCTCTTTGCGGGATTCCGTACATTCGAGGGTGACAACAATGCGATCGCTTTTCTTGGCCATCGGCGCAAAATACTCAGAATGTTTTCCGAGTCAAGAAGTCCGTCAGGAGGTGGCCAGCTCGGAGACCAAAATGCCGATGAGAACGGCCGTAACCAGGATGCCCATGACAATCCAAAAGCGTTTTGAGTCGTAAAACATGATGCCTTCTGTATATAGAATGAAAGCTGGGTTAAGGCCCCAAAAAAGCTGGAAACACCGTGTCATGACAATAACTTGCCGTTTTTGCCGGGGATGACATAATGAAGACCATGATGTTTTCGCAACTTAGGGTCGTGCGGCATTTCGCCCAAAACCCTAACTCAAGGAGGAAGCTACACGTGACTCAAAATATTAAACGTTATTCTGTTCTCGGAATGCTGCTCGCTGGAAGCGTGGCTTCCGCGCAGGGCATGGGCGGCACGAAAGTCAGCGGCTTCGCAGCCCCGGGCTTCAACTGGACCAAAGGCACCAGCAATGGTTTCAGCCTGATGGACGGCGCTCTGTACATCAGCCACTCGGCTGACATGGCTGAAGTGTTCGTGGACATCCCGTTCGCTTCTACCGGCGGCACGACCCAAGCCTTCACCGTTGGCGGTGCTAAAGCACAAGCTTACGTTGGCCACAAAATGGACATGGGCATGAACTGGAAACTCGGTCAGTTCGACACGACCATGGGTTACGAAGGCAATGACGCCGTCGACCACATGTTCGCTATGTCGAGCCCCTTGGTTGGCATGCGGCCCGTCGTTCACACTGGTTTCAAAGTTGGTTACGACTTCAGTGACATGCTCGGCGTGAACCTGATGATCGCTAACTCTGATACCAACGTTCCGAACGCTGCTGATCGTAAATACGACTTCGGCGCTCGCGTTGCTGGCAAAATGGACGCCATGAAGTTCGGTATCGAATGGTTGTACTCGGAAGTCGCTGCAAGCACCACCCGCAACCTTTTCGACATCACGGCTGGCACCAAAATGGGCGCTATGTCGGCTGACCTCGACGTTGCTATCAGCAAAGTCAAAAATGTCGACACCATGTTCGGTTTCGGCCTTCAACTTGGTTACGCTGTTAGCGACATGTTGAGCGTTGGCGCTCGCGGTGAGTACATGAAGGCAGGCGCTCTTACGGCTACCTCGCTCACCAAGACCTTCGACTTCACTGTTGGTCCCCAGTACATGGTCACCAAAGCTTTCACCCTCAAAGCTGACTACAGCTTGAAGAACGAAAAGCTTGACGTGAGCGGCGCTACGGGCACCACCACGCACTACATCAACGTTGCCGGCATCTACAAATTCTAATTGTAGACCTGCTTAGTTGATCGCTTAATTGCGATATAAACCCCAGAAGGGCTCTCCCTTCTGGGGTTTTCTATTGTTACAATCAAAACGGTGAAAAACATTAAATTCGCTGTTTTGACTCTGTCTTTGTTCTCTTCCGCAGCCTTTGCGCAGCAGCCCGCTAAGACCAAAGTGCCTAGCGACTATCGCATTGAAGTTCCCCAGGAGCTTCGCAAGTCCGGAAGAAAACTTCGGGTCGTAAATAAAGCTACGGGTCAGCAAAAGGTGATCGACCTTGCGGACCAAGAATTTATTGGCTCCGAAGAAGTGCGCGACCTGCTCGATCCTAAAACCCAAGTCTTTAAACCTGAATTCAGTATTCTGGATTCCGAGCAACGTCGGAGTCCGCCGCAGGCGCTTCGTTCTACAACGGGCTCGCCGCTGACGCGCAGTCTGGTTTTCGATCAACCCATTTGGCGCGAGCTGGGCTACAGTCCGCGTGCACCGCGGGTTAAGAATGGTCCCATCGTCTTCAAGCTCGACAGCAAGGCTGGTCGTGCGCTGAATCCTAACGAGACTACGGTGACGGGATTGCCGGCGCCTACGGCCGATGAGGCGGCTCGTCGCCGAGGACTCCAGGAAGGCGGCGACATTCGCAAGCTCTTCGATATTGGTTGGCGCGCGATTGCCGCTAAACGCTACGATTTGGGTGTTATTGCCTTTGAGCGATTGATTAAGAAGGGCGATCTGCTGGACGCCGAACAGGTGGCTCAGGCGCACTTGGGGCATGGTCTTTCGAGCTTTCACCAGAATGGCTGCGCCAAATTAGAGGAAGATTTTCGCATCGCCGAACGCAACCCCAGTAATAAGGAAGATATTTCCTACTATCGTGGGATGTGTTTCGTAGAGGCCAAGCAATTCCCCGCGGCTGAAAAGCAATTCACCGAACTCGCAAAAATGCAGAGTGCGAAATACGGTGAATCGAGTCGCTTCTTCTTAGGCGTGGTGGCCGAAAATCAGGAGCGCTATGACGATGCAGAATCCTCGTACCTCGACACCATCGACTTTGCTCAGGACCAACGCTTGGTGGGCCTAGCTAAGACCCGCCTCGAGAACGTGCGTCAGCTGCGTGCGCAAAAGGACTTCGAGAGCAAGTGGTTCATGGTTATGGCCACCTTAGGGGGAGGTTACGACACCAACGTGGTGGGCTTACCGCAGTCGGTCTCGCCGGCAGACTTCGCCCTTACGAACGAAGCATCGGCTTCGTGGCTTGGCCTTTTGTACACGGAAGTTCGGCCGCCTTGGACTCGTTCGGCCGATTGGAAACTTAAGTACACTTTTCTGACTTTGAACTATACGCGCGGCGAGATTGCCGACAGCAACGACATCAAGTCGCACGAAATTGGCACCTCGGTGGGCTTTCAGCCCACGAAGGAAGATCACCTAGGCATGGGGCTTAGCTACAACTCCGTTTACAAGGGCCGTTGGGGCCACTCGGGCGAGTACTTGGCTACGCCGGCTTTCGAAGTGAATTGGCAACAGGTCCAAGGGGCCGTGGAAAATCCCACCTCGGATTTTGATTTGTCGGGCAAGGTGAGTTTAGCGCGCCCCAAAATGGCAAGTTCAGCGGAACTCGATTCCTACGCCACCTCCTACTTGGTCGCCTTCCGGCAGAACTATCACTTGAAGGGCGGAGAAACGATGGGACCCGGGTTGGACCTCGAAGTGCGTCCGGCGCGTGGTAGCGACGTTTCCTACTACGCGGGAACCCTGCTCGGAAAATGGGATTTCCCGTTGGGCGAGGAATCACTGCAGATGTTTATTAACCAAGAGTTGGCGCTGCAGTATTCGAACTACTATCAAAGCTCGGCCAGTCGTAAGGACGCTCTTTTGCGTTACACCGGGTCTATTTCTAAGCTTTGGTCCTCGTCCTTTGAGTCGCGGCTGCAGTTTATCGGTACGGCAACTTATTCATCGGTGCCGACCAAGTATCAGTATCACAAGGCGCAAATTAACTTATTGCTGACGGCTTTCTACTGACAGCTAAAGTCCGGCGCATCGTGAGTGGGGCGGCACGGATGCACCCACTCTTCGGTGCATACCGGACGTTTTTGGTTGAAGAAAAACCAGTGGTAGTTTTTCTGTTCGCGTTCGTTGGCCGCTACGGTGGTGAAAGCCTCGCCCGGTCGTAGCCAGCGCACAACTGCGATATCGTTCAACCCGTAGGCCACTTTGTTGTCCGGAGTCGAAAAATCCTCGTAGCTGGCCGGAGCAGTGAATCCAGCTCCCACCGTGGCTGATTCCAGCTCGACCGAGTTTAGAATTGTTTCGGCAAGGTCTCCGATGGCGTGCCATCCGCCTCCGCTGGGCACTCCACCATTGGGAGCGGACACTTCGCCAGCTAAATTTCGGGCATCAAAACAGGTGTACATGATTTTAAACGGCGTTTTGTCTTGGGCGACCCAAGTCCAGCCCATGCCCACGGCCGTAACTTCGCCCTGGGCGTCGGATTCACCTTCGTGTTTGTAAATGGCATGAATGTTAGGCGGCGTGTAGGGGCGTCCTTGTTCGTGCGGATTCCACTTGGCATCGAGGGCTCCACCGAGCAAGCGCTCGAAGGCTGTGAGTTCGCCGTTGTGTTTGGGTCTTACGTGGCCGCCATCGACAATGGGAGCACCGTCGCCGAAGCGACGTTTGTCTTGGGGAACCGTCAGGAGAAGCTCTTCGATTTTTTGTGTGGGGATGCGGAAGTAAACGGGTAGCCAGCCGATCGTTGAGCCTTGGGGCTGCATATATGCCACATGGCGGTGCGAGTATTTATTCCACTCGAGTGCAGCGGGCACCTCGTTCCATTCGGCCACCAGATCGCCGTTTCCCTGCCGCGTGCCTTCTAAAATGATAGGGGCTGCATTCTTGTAGCGGACTTCAATTTTGTTGGTAGGAGCTTCGAAGCGACGATCGAAGCGCAAATAGACCTTCAGTTTCCCGTTGGTAAATTTTATTAACGTAGCCGTGAGAGGTGGTCGTGGGGCTTTCCAGCCTTCGAAAGAAATCTTGGCGTTCGATTGTCCATCGCCGTAAGGGTGCCAGCCGCTGTCGTAAAATTTGGTTGGAGCCGACACGATGACTTCTGCGGCCTCATTTTGATTCCATCCATCGTTTAGGGCGAGCGAGGCGGCATTGGCCCAAATAGCCTCCGCTCGCCAATGGGCAAAGTCATCGCCGCCCCACGGCGTGAGGTCCCCTGCGCCGCCGTAGGTAGGAAGTTGGGGTGGCTTGGGGTTCGATGCCGGCATACGTCCGCGGCGAAGCACATCGTTGAAAGAAGTCCATTTAGATTTCAATTCGGCCACCTGGGTGGCGGACAAACTGCGTCCACCGGTAGCGCAAGCCCAGGCTAGGGAGCTGGCGAAAATAGACGATGCAATAAGGGTGGGCATCCAGGCATTTCTCATGCCCCCAGTCTAACCGGTGGCGCTTATTTTGTGCAGGCGAGCCAAATCGAATCGCGGCCGTAGTCGCGGTGCAGGCACCAGCCGCGTTGTCGTAGCGATGGTTCTTTGGCGATGCGGCGAGGCGAGCTCGCAACGAGGTAGGCCGTATCGGCAGTTGCGATGGGAACATCCGTGGTGTCGGGATTGGGATACTCCACGCGCACGTCTGCGTACCAAGCGAGCGGACAACTGGTGATAAAATTTTGATCAAGGCGTTCAGTGTCTAACTGAGCCGTTGTTACCCCGTTGTGATCTCGGAGTGCGCGTAACTCGAGTAGGGCTGGCCCCGGCTCGTAGGTGTGAGTGCGGAAGGGAATGTACTGCACAACAAAAGTGGCAAGCAGTGCCAGTCGACCGGAATACTTAATCCAGGATGCGTTGGTAACGAAGTGCCCAGGAATTGCGGCGAGCACCGTTGCCACTAACCAAGCAACCCAGGGCAGAATCATGAGGGAATACTGCGAACCTACCCGATGAGTGGGGGCGTACATGGCGGCGAAGGAGAAAAAGAGCGTTAGTGGCAGCGTGACGGACAATCCGCGGCCGACAAAAAAGATGGCTACAAAGGCCAGAGGCAGCAAAAGGGTGTCGCGTTGTAGCTGCTGCCAAAAATCACTATGCCATACCCCGGCGAATGACCACAGGCCCGCAAAACGATGGGTCATTTGACGTTCCCAGTAGATGCTTAAGAAGTTTGGCACGGAACTGCGGCTTAAAATCCAGGCGTAAAATCCCACCAGGCTTAAGGCCGTAAGGAGAGCGATGGAGGCTAGGGAAAAGCGGCGGGCCCAGGTTAGGGGCCGGGGGTGCAGGAGGACGGCAAGGGCGCAGGCCGGACCGAAACCTAGAACGGTGAGTCCTTTTTGCAGGGTGCAGAGCGCGAGTGCCAGGCCGGCCAGCGCAGCCCAACGCGCAGAATTTTTTTCGATCGCGGTATAAAGCGCTACGAGCGCGCCGAATCCAAAGCAGAGCGCTCCGGGATCGAGGTAAAACGTGGAGAAAAAGTTTGCGAAGCGTCCCCAAAGCCAAAGCAGTAAGACCGTGAAAACTGCAGTTTTCTCTCCGCTTAGTTTGCGAACAAAGAAGAATATTAGGCCCAAGAAGAGCACGTAGAAGCAATGGCCGGGAATTCGGGCGGACCAATCGGCTGCCGGCAAAACTTTAAAAACGAGGGCTTCGAGCCAGAATCCTAAGTGAGGATGCTCGGCAAAGGGTTGAAAGTCGGGAATGCCGCCGTCCAATCGAAACCATTCGTGGGTACGGACAATGTTGCGAGCGATGCTAGCGTACAGCGGAGCATCGATAGTCATTCCGGGTTCAAAATTGCGGGCCCCCACCGCCAGGCAAGCTAAGCAGAAAATCCAGAGCCAAACATCTGACGGTGAAAGATTTCGAATCCGCTTTTCTGTCACTCCCAAGCTTTTAGTCTCTCCCGGGATTAGCGTAAACTACGGAAGATGACTTACTGGCGGGCGGGCTTATTCAGTTTGGCCCTCTGGGGAGCCGGGGCCTGGGCCCTCGACGGCACCGAAACCACCTCCCAGTTTGTTGGTAGCGTTGCTTTGCGCTCGATGGGAAGTTGGGGCGCCTTTGTAGAAATGAGTGGCTCATATGCCCCCAACAGCGCTTCGGATGATCAGATTTCGTTGCGTGGAGCTTTGGTTTACACCGCCGATGCGGATAACTCCTTCTGGCTTGGTTACCAGGACATTGCAGATACTCGTCCTTCCTTGACGCTTTCGGAGCACCGGATTTGGGAGCAGTGGGCGAACCGCTACCAGATTGATTCTCGCTGGGCTCTACGGAACATCGTGCGCTTTGATGAACGTCGTCCAGTCGATACGAATCACACCCGGGTGCGATTCCGGCATGCGATTAGGCTGACCTACTTTTTAGATGGTGATGCTGGTCTCTGGACGCTCTCGCCCAACTTTGAGTACTCGTTCAACCTTAACGGATCGGCGGAGCCCAATACGGGCGCGGGTTTGGATTTTTTGAATCCGGGATTGGGGCTGGGCTGGAACATCACGGACAACGATAATTTGGCATTGAGCGGCAATTCTACATTCTTTTACGAGGGAACTCGCTACATGAGCGTGACCTATTCGCTGGGCCTCTCGTACATTCATCTGATCGGCGATGCCGATACCGTGACTCGCGCGCCGTAGCTATTTTTTAAGGGCTTGCAGATCGGCCATAAACTGCGGATTCATTTGAAGGCGCCGGTACACTTCCTCGGCCAAAAATTTTCCGGCGGCAATATCGGTGGGATGATGCACTCCGCCCCAAACACGGCTCTCGGCGATTTCGGCTGCACGCTTGAGGAATAGATCCTTCCGTTCGGGATAGAGATCGGAAAGAATCAAGGCGTAGAGTTTGGCGATAGCGGCGTGCCCGCTTGGGTAAGCAAAAGAATCTTCAATTTTAACGCAGGGTTTGATGGCGGGATTCTCTTGGTAGGGGCGAGGGCGCTTCCAAAATTCTTTTAGTTCGTTGCTGAAGTACCCAACGTTGCTGCGAATCTTGTTCGCAAAAAAGTCTCCCAATCTGCTTACTTCTGCCGCGGTGAGATTGCCGGTTTTCGGGCCAAAAAGAGTGTCGAGCGAAATTTTCACCACGGCGTTGGAAATGTCGCATTGGGCTTTGGTGCGCGTCTTTTGATAGGCCAATATTTGATCCAAGTCGCTTTTACTCTCGGCCGATGAAGGTGCCGGAAAAGGCTTAAGAAATGATTTGAAGCCGATGGCATCCTTGGCCAGGTAGCCAGGGCTTTCATAGTTGCCGGCAAAAACGGACAGGGAGAGAAGAAATGAAATGGAGGCAACAAATTTCATCATAGCTTGAGTATACCCGAGGCTTAGGCGGCGATCTTTAGTTTGGTCCGAGTTTTTTGTGTTTCGATAGGAGACACATTGTTGTCAATCGTGGAAGGACTTTCGTCCGTGCCCGTGACAATCACCCGTAGCCGGCTCACTTCGTTCTGAAGTCCGTTGAATTGATTCAGCAGGAGTGCCGCACTCTGTTCAGCCACTGCCGCGGCGGTTGAACTTTCTCGGGTCGATTGGTTGAAGTCGTTGAGTGCGCGATCAATTTGCTCGAGGCCCCGTATCTGTTCCTGAATGGCGCCGGAAATCTGATCGCTGGTTTGGCGGACGTGTCCGACCTGTTCGACAATCTGGGTGAAGGACTCCCCGCAAGTTTGCGCCGTGTGGGTGCCGTGCGCAATTTTATTGCGGGTTTGCGAAATAATTTGGGCTAGCTTTTCTTTGCTTCTGCCAACAATGCTTTCGGCCCGTTGAATGCCCCGTTGCAGAACTTCGGATATTTCCGTTGCGGCCGATCCGCTCATGGCGGCAAGATTACCGACTTCCTCGGCTACGACCGCGAAGCCCTTGCCGTGTTCTCCGGCCCGTGCCGCTTCTACCGAAGCGTTGAATGACAGCAGCTTGGTTTGAAAAACAATTTCGTTGATAACCTTGGTTTTTTCGCCGATTTCCGAGATGAGCGTCACAATCTCTTGAATTTCTCGATTGCTGGTTTCGACCTCACTGAAAATATGTTGGTTGGAGCGATCAATATCTTGAATGGCCGACAGCATATCGCCTAGCGAAGACTGTCCGCGCTCCACAGCTTGAGAGCTAAGGGAGGTTGCTTGCTCGAGCACCTCAGAATTTTTGGAGCTTCGCTGAACCATCGAGCGAATGTCCTCTAGATTCGATGCGGTTAGTGCGGCGGCGGAGGCTTCTGTGCCGGCATTGGCCGCAAGTCGTTGCGATGTAGCATTGATTTCTGTCGAAACTTCTTGAATTTTCTTCGAACGATCGCCGACGTTGGAGATGATGGCGGCGAGAGGACGAATTCGCCGGTAGATCAAACTGAGCGCGGCGGCCGCGCAAAATGCCGCGAAGAGCGCACACAGAGTTACCCAGACTTGGAGCCGGCTCTCCGCTAGGGCCAGATCGGCACGGGCCTGAATCTGGCGGGCATTCAGAGTTTCGGTTAGGTGATCGGCCTTGGCGGCAAGAGTTTGCGAGCGGGCATCGAGGCCCGTGTCGGGCCGTTTCATAATGGCGTCGCCGGCTTCTTTTCCGTTTTCTAGGTAGGCCTTTACCATTTCCAAACCAGTTTTCGAGAGCTGTTGGGCTCCCTGTAGAACCACCGCGCATTCGGCCTGCATTTCGGGCAGGGCCCCGGAAATCTTTTTGAGCGCTGCATCGAGCTCGGCCAGATTTCCTTTTGCCGATTTAATACTGTCCATTTCTCCGGTCAGAGAGGCATCGGTGAGGAACTGTTGAATCTGAACGATGTTGTATTTTGCATTCAAGGCTTCTCGTGCTGCATCGATGGAAAGGCTGCTGGTTTCGGTGGCTTGGGCGATGGCGTGCACGTTGTAGTAGGTGGCGCCCAAGACGCCGGCCATGGCGAGCACCATGATGCATGCGCCCATCACGAAGTAGGATTTTAGACTGCTGGACTGTCTAGCTGACATACGAAACATCCCTTCATAAATTCAATTCCAGGCGCAGGGCGCCATAGACCGCGTTGGGGCTCACAAATCCGGGGTGCAAAATGTATTGAAAATCGGGTTGAACTGCGATGCCCCGAAACACTTCGGCGCGGTAGTTGAGTTCGATGGCCACTTCCGCTGCGGCTACTTGAGCGCCATCATCGCGCAATATCTTTGCGTAGGGAGCACCGGCGCGTACCATCGCGAACCCAACGCCCATACGGTCTGAGCTGCCAAATCCGCCCTTGTGCACGAGACCGCCACTTAAACAATCAATGACGTTATTCATGTAGGGCGAAGTGATTCCGTAACGCAAAAAGGCTGACCACGATTTGCTCAACGCTTGGTCTGCTAACAGGTAGGCGCCATTGCTTACGCTGTGCGGAGCAATGTGGCGGCCATCGACGTCGATAATTACGGTGTCAATACGATCGAAGGGGGTGGTGTAGGTCCATACGCCGAAAGCGTATTTAAGCGGGCGTTCGGCGTCGTCGCCGAGTACGCCCAGCTCTCCGATGAAAAGGTATCCTTTGTCGGATAAGTGGAAGCCCAAGCTCTTCGGATGGTCGGGGTCGCCGGCTACGGAGTTGAAGATTCCCGTTTGTAGGTAAAAATTCGCGGTGGGCTGTGTTTTCAGACGTAGGGCGGTGGACGTATGGGGGAAAACCGAGGGGCCGGCTTCGCCCGTTTGCGAAAGTTCACGGCCAATTCCAAACGATGAATTAAAAAAGAGCCCCGCGGAATCGGTTGCGTAAAATTCGGAATTTAAATCGTGCAGGCCCGCCAGGAAGGAAATTTTTCCTTCGGCGAAATTTTGCTGCACCCAAAATTCGTAGAGCCGTAGAGTGTCGGTATCAGATTGAATGTTGCTCACGCTCTGTTCGTCGCCAACGTAGCGTGCGGGGTTTCGCGCGGAGTCTGCTCCGGCATTGCCCAGGATGTAGACCATGAAGGATCCGCCCGTCCATCCCATGAGTTTCTCGGCGTCGCCGGCAAGGCGTAAGTCTAGGTTAGTTAGGTAGCCTGTGCCTTGGTCGACTCCGCCGCTGAAATTATGGCTAGCCTCGTTCTTTAGTACCAATGAGAGGTCTAGACCGCGTGCCGACAGGTAGGATTTTCCGCCCATCCAACTGCCCAGCAGCCCGAACTCGGGCTCGGACTCGGGAGTTGGTGGCGGAGTCGGGGCCGTGGGAGGGGGAATCACGGCTGTCGCTTCGGCAGGCTTTTCGGGAGCGGGAGCTTCCGTTTTCTTGCGCGCTTTTTTAATTTTTTTTGGGACATCCTTTGACGTTTCCGAGGGAATTTCTTTAGTTGGTTCTTTGGGTACTTCGACGACGGGCGGCTTTTTTTTCTCGATTTTAAAATTGTCGAAACTCTGTAGCACATCGCTGGTGTCATCGGCCCGAGCGATGAGTGGCCGATTCGCGAGAACAAATGCAAACATGCCAAACGCGGCGCGCAAGCGCATGCGACTGTTCTTGCGAGCCCCCATATGAGAAGAATCGGATTTTATCTAAGTAAACTTAAGCTTAAGAAAGCGTTTAGGCTTTGGAACTTCGACTTGAGCGCTTGGCTTTGGCCCCAAAAAACTTGGCACGGAGTTTTTTGTGTAAACGCTCAGTTTGAATAGCCAGCAGAGCATCAAAGACCGTCTTCGCGTCGAGGCGGTACAGTTTGACGAGTTGCTTCAAGGAAGGAATGGGAATGGACCCAACCGCACCGCGTTCCCAGTCGGAAACTGACTGTGGCGAGTTCAGGCCTAATTTATGGGCCACCTCGAGTTGGGATAGGCCCGCTTGCACCCTGGCATCCCGTAGAATGGTTTGTAGGTTTTTTACCGCCACTACCTTATCTTGAAGGAATTTGGCGTGAAAAGAAATTCCATTTTTGTCTTAACTCAAATATGGAAACAATGGAGTTGGCATTTTTTTTAGTTGGCGGCCTAGCTTTGCTCACAATGGGTAGGGAAGGAATTTTTCGGGAGCATCTATGAATTTTTCGTTAACGACTTCGGTACTAGTTGGATTTGGCCTAATTTTTGGCGTGAACATCCCTGCGGGGGCTGCGGACACCTATCCGGCGCCCCGTTGCGATGTGGAGTCCTCGTGCGTTACGGCACCGTTGCACGCTACGTTCGGCAAACGCGTCAGGCGGTATCCACTAGCGGCTTCGAAATTGCCTTTTATGATGGGTACGTGAACCCGAGCTCTAACTGGATTGCGAACACGAGTGCTACCGCGCAGTCCCAGACCAAACAGTCGGCCTTAGATCGCTGCGTTTGCGAGTATGACGACTTCACTCGTCACGTGCAGCTCTGCGGCCCTTATTTCCGGGGCAATCTGGACACCTGGCGCAGCCCATCCGGTTGCCGGCTACGCCGCATCCGTACACGGTGCGGGGCGACCAAGTGGATGATTTGGTCACCTACCTGAACTCGCTCTAAAACAAAGTTGCGCTATAATCGTGGCCTGATGAAAAAAATTGCTTTGGCCTTTGTATCTCTACTCGCAGTGATTTTGCTTTACGCGGCTTTCAAGTCGCCGCGCTACGAAATCTCGCGCGAAATCACCATCAACGCTTCGCCGGACAAGATTTTTCCGTACCTGAATAATTCCAGACTCGCCGACCAGTGGGGCCCTTGGAAGGAAGTCGACCCCGCCGCCAAAATGGAAATCACCGGGCCGGACGCAGGCGTGGGCTCCAAAACCAGCTGGGACGGCGGCAAGCAATTGGGCACGGGCAGTGCAACGATTGTAGAAAGCGTTCCGAACGAGCGCGTGGGCATCAAACTGGAATACACGAAGCCCATGGTCATGACCCAAGACTCGCTTTACCTAGTGCGCGCTGCCGGCAATCAGAGCGTGGTGACGTGGAAGGTAACCGGCGAGAACACCTTCATGGGCCGCCTCATGTGCATCTTTGTGAACATGGATAAAGTGGTAGGCGGCATGTTCGAGAAGGGACTCTCGAATTTGAAGAAGTTAGTCGAGTCGACGCATTCCTAGCGCAAAATAAATTATGTGACTCTGGTGGGTTTTACCTGGGAAAAGTGGTTCGCCGGTAACGGTTAATCGCGATGCTCAAGTTTTGGGACGTCCATAAAACGCTGTAGTACTGGTTCGCATCAGTTAGTACTTGAGCTCGAGATTGATGTGGGCATTGGGGGGGAGTCCCAGATGACTGACTTGTTGGGAGATTTTTTCCACGCCCTCGGCCGCACCTTTCATGGCGGCAATGCGCGATTCCGAAGTTAAAAGGTCACCTTGGCAGAGTTTTTCTGAGTAGGGCTCCAAAATATCAGATGCAATTTTGTACGCCTGGTCTGTCTCGTCATTAGTTAGAAAAGAAAGGCGGCCGTCTTCGGTTGCGATAGCATTGATGGTCTGCGCGTATTCCGCCAAAAAATCGCGCGCTTTGCCGCAATCGGGAACATACACGGCGTAGGTAAATATTTGAATACGGGACTGTATCGATGCAAACTTCCACTTTAAATCATCTGCGCGTTCTTGGAGTTCCTCGTAACTGTGTCGGTTTAAGTCGGCCAACGCGGCTTTTTGGATGACGACGGCTTCGTCCTCGGTTGCTCCGAGTAAATGACTGGCTTCGTGAAGTATGAGTGCGGCGGTTTCGTATTCGTAAGTGTATTCAGATAGTTTCTGTTGCAGATTCGCAATGCTGATGCAGATCGTGTTTGGTTTAAGCGAACCGTCGGCGCTTCCGTCGACCTGATTGCCAGCGGGGTCGATGCACGGGCTGAGTTGCGGTGCTTCGACCGTTAGATTTGCCAGCACGTCGTAGATGTTGGGCGAAGATTTGAAGAGCTTGTTTCCAACTTCGGAATTATCGGCGAACGTAAGTTCTTGGCGGTGTAACCATGCCCGTAGCAGGGCCTCCGATTTGTAGATCGATTGAATAATTTGAGTGGCGCTCGCAGGACTGGGATTAATCGTTCCCCCGCCGCCGCCACTGATGCCGCCCGCAAAGCTTTGTGCTGCAAAGAAGGACAAGTAGAGTGCGACTTTTTTGGACGCTTTCAGTGGGAATAAAAACACAGATACTCCTTAAATCTTAACGGCTTGACGTTGTGCGTTATGAATCGCTTTGTGTCTAGTGCTTTTACCTGAAATGGAAGCTCCTGCGCCACATAAACTTAATCAATTTGACAAATCAAAATTTACAAATAGTAAAAATTACTTTAGCTTGAGTTTAGTTTCAAAGGCTTATGAGCGACTCCATTTACTCCCACTCCGACTACAAAAGATATTTGATCGAACGTACCCGCGTCGAAGGTCATGGAGCGCGCCAGCGACTTGCTCAGGCAATAGCGTGCCAGGCGGCTTACGTGTCGCATGTTTTGAACGGCGATCGACATTTGAGTGTGGACCAGGCGGAGGCCGTTGCGAGGCACTTTGCCTTGGGCAGCGACGAAACCGAATACTTCGTATGGCTCGTGGAGTGGGCGCGCGCCGGAACGCCGGGGGCACGAAGGCTCTTTGCTAGACTGCTAGAGCAAAAACGCACCCAATCCCTACAGCTCAAAAAACGGGTTAACATTAGCGAAGAACTCAGCGACGCGGATAAGGCCATTTATTATGGCAGTTACATCTACTCGGCCGTGCACATGCTTGTGACGATTCCTAAGTACCGAACGGTTGAGTCGATTGCGCAGCGTCTTGCGCAACCTTCGGCCCGCATTGTTGCGGTGTTAGATTTTCTAACTTCACGCCAGCTCGTCACCGAACGGGCCGGAAAATTCGAAGCAGGATCTCGATATCTCTTTATCGACAAAGAATCATCCTTCGTTTTGCAGCACCATTCCAACTGGCGGCTGCAGGCCATGCAAAACGCTGCTAAGCGCTCCGGCGAGGATCTTCATCTTTCGTTGGTTGTAACTTTGAGTGAAGAGGATGCGCAATCTTTGCGTCAGCGCGTGGCGGAGTTTGTCTCTGAGATCTCGGGTAAAATTAAGGAATCGAAAGAAGAGCGACTCATGAATCTTAACTTAGATTTTTTCGAGGTCTAATGTCGGAGGAGAATTTCGGTTTTAGCCACTCGGGAGATCGGTGGATATCCTCTCCTGGCTTTTCCATCCGGCCGGCACGGACAGATGAAGTGCAAGAACTGAGTGCGCTCGCAATGCGCTCCAAAGCACACTGGCCGTATCCTCCGCACTACCTTGAAAAATGCGTGCCTGCACTGAAGGTGGATGCCGCTTACGTTGAACAGTGGCCCGTCTTTGTGGCGGAAACTGCCGAGCGGACGGTGGGAACCGCGTTTGGATCACCTGTGGATTCTTCCGGAGTTCATCGGGAAGTCTATCGGTAGGTGCTTATTTGCGAGGGCGGTCGAAGAAGCGCGGAAACTAGAGTGGACCGAGTTCTGGCTCGCCGCCGACCCCTACGCAATTGGGTTCTACGAAAAGCTAGGTGCCGTTCAACTCGGCACAGTGCAATCCAGAATCAAACCCGACTTGTTTCTTCCGCATATGAAATTTGATCTTAGGGCTACGCCGACGTCGGAGTAAGAGCGCTCGTGGCTTGGGTGCGCCGGTAGAGTGCAGAGTCAGGCCTCTGCACTCTTTTTACTTCGTTAAATTAGTGAGTGCAGACGTGAAGGTCTGCTTCCAGGCTCCGAACCACCGGATAACCCGTACCCGAGGTCTTGGTATAGACCTGC
Organism: Bdellovibrionales bacterium; assembly: GCA_018266335.1. The sequence continues at coordinate 33,300 of JAFEAR010000090.1, read as the reverse complement.
ACTAGGTCAAAATTTCCATTCTGAAGACCCGTCAAACGTGTGCGGCCAGTTTCGTCGCCGACAAATGAAAACTGCGAGCTGAATTCGGCATAGTCGACTTCGAGGGTGCCAATTACTTTGGCGACGTTGAAAGTTTTATAGATTTTTCCATCTTCAACGATGAGATTTCGAAGCGAGATATCGGGAAGCGACATTTCGCCGCAGTCAGTGATTTGGTTGAAGGTAAAATCCGTGGCCGTAATTTTGGCTTCTACGCGTGTTGTGCAACGGGCCAGGGGTGCGCCGTTGGAATCCCTTTGCACTCCCGTACCTTCGAGGCATCCTGTGAAGTCAAAGGCAAAGGCCGGGGAAGAAATGGCGAGTAATAAAAAATATTTTTTCATGACAACAAATTTGCCACAGGTGTGCGGATAGTCAAGGTACGAAAACCGTAGGGCAGTGATCCGCGAAAGTCACAGATTAGAGACAAATGCACATAGTGTTTGGGGTCCTGCGTGTTGGAGTTGAACGTTTGACTTGCTCCTAACTTGCTTCGCTCGTTAGGTCGCATGCTGGGACTATGCGGTATTAATGTTTGGGAGAGTTCAGGCTTGGGCCCCTGCGCGCAGGAGTCGGCCATTACTGGCCTTTGTCCTGTGCTCGGGATTTTTTGCGATCAAAGAGTGACGTCAGTCACTCTTTGCCGCAAAAAATGGTACCCGGAAGAGGACTTGAACCTCCACACCTTGCGGTACTGGCTTCTAAGACCAGCGTGTCTACCATTCCACCATCCGGGCAAGCTGCTAATTTACGTGTGTAACATGCCGGCCGCATTTAGCCTAGCGAGCGCACGAGCATGGCGGCGCCGTGGCCACCACTTACGCACATCGAGGCCACTCCCAGCGCGCCGGGTTTGCCCTTCAGAATATATGTCAGCGTGGTGGTGATGCGTGCGCCGGTGGCGCCAATGGGGTGGCCAATGGCAATGGAGCCGCCGCGGACGTTGAGTCTATCCGCCGGAATTTTAAGGGTGCGTTGGCACGAAATCACTTGGGCCGCGAAGGCCTCGTTAATTTCCACGGCCTCCAGGTCGGTCACCTGCAGTTTATGGCGGGCCAATAGCTTTTGAATCGCGGGCACGGGCGCTACGCCCATGCGGCGCGGATCAATGGCGACCACTTCGTAGTCCAGCACTTCGAGTTGAGCGTGGGCATGCTTGGTGTTCGACAGATGCATCCACGCGGCGCCGTCCACAATGCCGCTCGAGTTGCCGGCCGTGATGGTGCCCGCCTTGGGGTCGAAGACCGGCGCAAGCTTGGCGAGTTTTTCGAGGGTCGAATCGCCGCGCAAATGTTCGTCGTACTTCAGGCCGGGATTTTTACCTTCGGCCGGAATTTCAAAAGTTTCCTGGTTAAAGAGTCCGGCTTTCCATGCGGCATCGGCACGTTGCTGCGAGGTCAGCGCGTAGGCATCCTGCTCGGCGCGAGTGACACCGAACTCGGGCACCAAGAATCGCTCCACAGTTTCGCCCATGACCATGTCCGACATAGGACAGAAAAATCCGTCCTTCGTCATGCCGTCCACGATTTGGCCGTTGCCCATTTTTTGGCCCCAACGGGCCTGCATCAAAAAGTAAGGCGTGTTGGACATGCTCTCCACGCCGCCGGCCCACACGTTTTGCGCGCGGCCCAGCGCGAGTTTTTCTAAACCGTTAATGATGGCCGACATGCCCGAAGCGCAAGCCTGGTTGAGGGTCATGGCCGGAACATTTTCCGCCAGGCCTGCCTTCATGCCGGCTTGCCGTGCGGTGTTGGGGCCCGTGCCGGCTTGGCGGGCATGGCCCATGAGTACGTAGTCGGGTGCCGGTGCTCCGCCGGCGCGGCGCATGCCTTCTTGCAGCGTAAGGGCAGCGAGTTCGGGGGCACTTAAACGCTTCAGCGTGCCGCCGAATTTACCAATAGGCGAACGGGTTGCGGCGCCCAAGTAGAGTGGTTGCGGGAAGGAGGATTTAACTTGTGCAGGCATGCCCCCTGTTTACCACACAGTTTTGGGCTAAGCTCATGCAGGCTATGTCAGCCGACTCCGTAAAATACCCCGATGGCCACGTTCTTTTGCGCAATTTGAGCCGGAGCTTTCCGGTCATTGATCGGGGCGAGGGCCTGTACCTCTTCGATAAAGCCGGCAAAAAATACATCGACGCTTCGGGCGGCGCGCTCGTTATGAGCGTAGGCCACGGCAACCAAGAAGTCGTGGCAGGCATCACGGCCCAAATGCAGCGTGTGGCCTACGTGAACGGCACGCAGTTTACCTCGCAGGCGGCCGAGGATTTAGCCTCGCGCTTAACCTCCATGGCGCCCAAGGGTTTGGACCGCGCCTTTTTCTTGAGCTCGGGTTCCGAGGCCAACGAGGCCGCCATTAAATTCGCGCGGCAATTGTGGGTAGAGCGTGGGCAAGGGCAGCGCACCAAAGTTGTGGCGCGTACGCCCGGGTACCACGGCAACACTCTCTTTGCCCTGTCCGCGTCTGCACGCAATCACTACAAAAAATTCTACGGCCCCTTGCTCAGCGACGTGGTCATGGTGCCCGCTCCCTACGGTTACCGCGCTCCCGTGGCCGACTACGCGCGCGATGGTGGCGAGTACTATGCCCGCCAATTCGAAGACGTCATCAACGCCGAGGGGTCCGAAACAATTGCGGCCTTTATTTTTGAACCCGTGATTGGATCTTCGGCCGGGGCCAGTGTGCCTCCGCCCGGATACTTCGATCGCATTCAAAAGCTTTGTCGCCAGCATGGCATCCTCATGATTGCCGACGAAGTCATGTGCGGGGCCGGCCGCACCGGTAAGTTCTACGCCTGCGAGCATTTTGGTTTGGAGCCCGACTTGCTCGTCATGGGTAAGGGACTGAATTCGGGCTACGTGGCCCTGAGTGCCGTCCTTGTGCGCGATGCTCACGTGCGCGAAATGAAACAGGGCTCGGGCTACTTTATGCACGCGCAAACCTACATGCAGGCGCCGTCCATGGTGGCCACGGGCTTGGCCGTGCTGAACTACATGGATAAACACCGGGTTATTGAAAACGCCGCTAAAGTGGGCGTCCATTTTCAACGTGCCCTACGCGAGCGCATCTTGCCCTTGCCGCACGTTGGCAACGTCGAAGGCCTGGGGCTCTTTGCCGGTGTGGAGTTCGTGGACGACAAAAAATCTAAGGTGCCTTTTGATCGCACCCGTAAATTTATTGAGAAATTTGTCGAACACGCCTTTGGATCGGGACTCATTATGTGGCCCAATGTGGGGCACGCCGATGGGGTCAATGGTGACCTCGTGATGCTCGGACCGCCGCTCAACATCACCACCACGCAAGCCGACGAAATCGTAGATACTTTGGCCCGCGTGATTCAATCCTTCCCGGTTTGAAATAGGTGCCCGAATGCCATAGGGTCAGGCACCTATGGCATTCAAAATTACCTACTCCGTTTTGAACGCGGACATGACCGAACTCCACAAGGAGTTCGATGCCGCTTTGGCAAACGTGAAGACCAAATTCGGTTCCGAGTTTCCGTCGTGGATCGATGGCAAGGCCGTTAAGACCGGCCACTTTATTGAAGACTACAACCCCGCCGATACGCGCCAGCTGCTGGCTAAGTTTCACATCACGCCGCTCGCCCAACTCGACCGCACGGTGGAAGTTTCTAAGAAGGCCCAAAAAACTTGGGGCCGTACGCCGTGGCAAGAACGGGCCAAGATCATGCGCCGCGCGGCCGATTTGCTCTCGCAGCGCCGCATGGAAATTGCCGCCATCATGTGTCTGGAAGTGGGCAAAAACCGCATCGAAGCTTTGGGCGATGTAGAAGAATCGGCCGATTTGCTGCGCTACTATTCGGGCCAGCTCGAGGAATCCAATGGCTTCTCGCGTCCGCTCGCCGCGCTCTCGCCCAACGAAAAAACTTTGAGTGTGCTGAAGCCCTTCGGCGTTTTTGGCGTGATTGCGCCCTTTAACTTTCCGGTGGCTTTGGCTGTGGGCATGAGTGGTGGCGCCCTACTGGGCGGCAACACCGTGATCCTCAAACCCAGTCAGGACACTCCCTGGTGCGGCGAAAAAATTTATGAATGTTTCCGCGACGCCGGCCTGCCCGAAGGCGTGTTTCAGTTGATTCACGGCACGGGCTCGGAAATCGGCAACGGATTGCTGCGGCATCCGCAAGTCGATGGCATCGTGTTCACGGGCAGCAAGCGCGTGGGCATGGAAATCATGCACAACTTCATGAAGGATTCGCCCAAGCCCTGTTTCCTGGAACTCGGCGGTAAAAATCCGTGCATTGTGAGCAAGGATGCCGACCTCGACAAAGCCGCCGACGGCATTGTGCGTTCAGCATTTGGCATGTCCGGGCAAAAGTGCAGCGCGCTGTCGCGCGTGTACGCGCAGAATTCCGTTAAGGCTGCGCTGCTCGAAAAAATTCTCACCAAAGCCAAAGCGCTCAAGGTGGGCGACCAACTCGACAAGGACACCTTCGTGGGCCCCGTAGTTAACAAAACGGCGTACGAGCGTTACTTGGCCGCGGCGAAAGAAGCGCAGCGCGATGGCAAGGTTCATTTGGGTGGTAACGATATTCGTTCGGGTGCCTTTGCGAACGGCTGGTTCGTGGCGCCGACGCTCGTAGAAATTGGCCACCAGCACCGCTTGGCGCGCGAAGAGTTGTTTCTTCCCTTCCTCACCTACCACGGATTCGAAACGCTTCCCGAAGCGCTGCAACTCGCGAACGATTGCGAATATGGACTGACGGCAGGATTTTTCAGCGAGAAAAAAGATGAAGTGGAATACTTCATGGATAACATCGAAGCCGGCGTGCTCTACTCTAACCGTCGCACGGGCGCCACAACGGGTGCCTGGCCCGGCGTGCAGGCCTTCTGCGGCTGGAAGAACAGTGGCTCCACCGGCAAGGGGGGCTGTGGCCCGTACTACGTAGCTCAATTCATGCGCGAGCAATCGCAAACCCGAATGGAATAGTAAAGGAACTCGACGATGGCTCAACAATTGAATCCCGAAATCAAAACCGCACTTCCCGGCCCCAAAGCCAAAGCGATCATCGACCTCGATCGCAAATACAGCTCGCCCTCGTACATCAAGGAGTATCCGCTCGTGATGGAGCGGGGCGAAGGCCCTTGGGTTTACGATGTCGATGGCAACCGCTTTTTGGACATGATGGCGGGCATTGCCGTTACGTCGACAGGCCATTCGCATCCCAAAGTGGTGCAGGCCATTAAAGATGCGGCCGACAAGTTCCTGCACATTTGCCCGACCGATTTTTACTACGACAGCTTCGCTAAGCTCTGCGAAAAACTCGCGGGCTACGTGCCCAAGATGGGCCCCAAAAAAATCTTCCTCACCAACTCGGGCACCGAGGCCGTGGAAGGCGCCATCAAGCTGGCGCGGCACCACACCAAGCGCCCGTACATCATTGCGTTCAAGGGCGCTTTCCATGGCCGCACTATGGGCGCGATTTCGCTAAACTCTTCGAAGGTCACACAGCGTGCATTCTTTGGACCGCTCATGCCCAACGTGCTGCACATTCCCTACGCTTATCCGTACCGCTGCGCTTACAAGAACGAGGCTAGTTTCTGCGAAAAGAGTTGCACCTGCGCTACGGCGCTGGAAACCGATTGGTTCCCGAGTCATTTGGATCCTAAAGAAGTGGCCGCCATTTTTGTGGAGCCCATTTTGGGCGAGGGCGGCTACGTGATGCCGCCCAAAAAATTCCTTCAGGATTTGCGCGCGATCTGCGACAAGCACGGCATCGTGCTCGTGTTCGACGAAGTCCAATCGGGCATCGGTCGCACGGGCAAAATGTTTGCGTGTGAAGTTTACGATGTAGCGCCGGACGTTATCTTATCCGCCAAGGGCATCGCCTCGGGCATGCCCATTGGCGCGATCATCGCTAAGGAAAGTATCATGACCTGGCCGCGCGCCAGTCACGGCAGCACCTACGCGGGCAACCCCGTGTGCTGTGCGGCGGCGATTGCTACGCTCGAAATCGTAGAGCCCATGATGGGTCATGTGACCAAGATGGGCGAAGTGCTCATGAGCGGCCTGCGCGATTTGCAGAAGAAGCACAAAGTGCTGGGCGATGTACGCGGTGTGGGCCTGATGGTGGGTGCGGAGTTCGTTCACCCTGCCACTAAGGCACCGGCCGCCGACTACGTAGGCGATTTGGAGCAACTGGCCTTCACCAAGGGCATGCTGCTGCTGTCCTGCGGTAAATCGACCATTCGCTTTGCACCGCCGCTCGTGATCAACGAGCACGAAATCAAAACGGCGCTCAAACTGTTGGACGAGTGCATGACGGAATTGAACCAGAAGCACGGCGCTAAGCTGGGCCTGTAGGTCATGAAATCTAAACTGTGTTCCATGCAGGAAGCCGTTCGCCAGAGTGTGCACTCGGGTTCGAGTGTGATTGTGGATGGCTTTACGCACCTCATTTGCTTTGCCGCGGGTCACGAAATCATTCGGCAGGGCATTAAAGATCTTACGGCCATTCGCCTCACGCCCGACTTGGTTTACGACCAAATGATCGAGGCCGGTTGCGTAAAAAAAATGATCTTCAGCTGGGCTGGCAACCCCGGAGTGGGAAGTTTGCACGCGCTTCGACGCCGTTCGGAGAAGAGCTCTACCGAGCGCATCGAACTCGAAGAATACTCGCACTTCGGCATGGTGGCGCGTTTTTTGGCCGGAAGCGCCGGACTGCCCTTTTGGACGCTGAACAACTACCGCGGCTCGGATATTCCGGCCTCGAACCCGCTCATTAAGACCGTGAAGTGCCCGTACACGGGGCAAGAACTCGCCACTGTTCCGGCTATTCATCCGGACGTTGCCATTATTCACTGCCAGCGCGCCGACAAGCACGGCAACGCACAGGTGTGGGGTCTGATGGCTTCGCAAAAAGAAGTGGCCTTCTCGGCCAAAAAAGTAATCATCGTGGCCGAGGAAATTGTGGACACGGCCGTCATTCGCCGCGATCCGAACCGCACGCTCATTCCCGAAATCATTGTGAGTCACGTGGTGCACGAGCCCTTCGGTTGTCATCCCAGCTACGTGCAGGGTTATTACGACCGCGACAACGATTTTTACGTGCAGTGGGAAGATATTTCGCGCAACCCGGAGACCTACAAAAACTACCTGGATGAATTTGTGCACGGCTGCAAAGACCGCGCGATGTACATTAAAAAAATGGGCACGCCCCTGATGGACAAACTCCGCGCTAAGTCGCGCATGTGCGAAGGAGTCGACTATGGTTTCTAGTGCGGTTTCTAACGTCACGCCCTCCGAGCGCATGGCCGTGCGCGCTGCGCGTGAGTTGCACGACAACGACGTGGTCTTCGTGGGCATTGGCCTGCCGAACCTCGCGTGCAACCTGGCGCGCGCCACGCACGCGCCGGATCTCTTTATGATTTACGAATCGGGCGCCGTGGGTGCCATTCCCGATCGCTTGCCCGTGTCCATTGGCGATCCGGCGCTGGTGACGGATTCTATTTCGATCGTCAGCCAGGCCGACATCTTCCAGTGTTATTTGCAGCGCGGACTTATCGAAGTGGGTTTCTTGGGTGGTGCGCAGGTGGACCGTTACGGCAGCATCAACACCACCGTCATTGGCGATTATAAAAATCCCAAAGTGCGTTTGCCCGGCAGCGGCGGCGCCTGCGAAATCGCGGTGCACTCTAAGCGCTTGCTCATCGTTATGCGCATGAGTCCTAAGACCTTCGTGGAGAAATGCGACTTCGTTACGAGTCCTGGTAACTTCTCACTCGGTAAATCGCGCGCCGATTGGGGCATGCCCGGTGGCGGACCCACGCGGGTGATTACGGATCTTGGGGTGTGCGAGTTCGTGGATAACGAAATGACCCTTACGGAAATCTACTCGGGTGTCACGGTGGAGCAGGTGAAGGCCGCGTGTGGCTGGCCGCTCAAGATCGCGGCACAGCTGAAGACCTTTGAAGATCCCAGCGAGCGCGACATTCACTTGCTGCGCGATAAGCTAGATCCGCAAAAGTTATATCTCTAAGCAGGGCCCCGGGGCCCTTGTTCCATCCTTCGGAAAACGAATAATTATGCGGCCTTAGGCCGCGTTCGTTTTTCTAATTTATGTTCTCTAGACTTCTGCCGACGAGTCTTACTGGTGTTGGACCAGTAAGGTTTTAGAAGGCGGTACAGCTCTGACACTGTTACCGCTAACTTAGTTAGCAATAGTGCGACTTCAAGTGAGTTCATCGAACCCTCCTTTCCTCGCACTCGTCCGTGAGTTCAAAGCCCCCGGGGCACCTTCGCCCTAGCGAAAGGTGTGCCAGCTTTTACGGCGAGGGAGGGAGAAGGTTGCAGCTGCTGAAGTCGGAGTGGTCATAGGCCCATATATTCAGTGCACGAATCGGGCTTTCGGTTGTGGGATGTCGCTCCTCAATTTGCACCGCAACCATTCCGACACCCGTACCGATGTTCGTACTCGATGTTAGGGTCAGCTTCGGAATTATCTCTTCGCCGAGCAATTGTTCCGGCTCGTTGTACGGAGCTAGTAGGTACTGCACGCGGGATGCATCCAGTTGAACCTGAACCTCGTTTGTTTTGGGGTAGCTCGTCTCGAAACTCGTATCTCCTTCAATAACAATCTGGCTCATCGCATTCTCCATTTGCGTGTGCCACGGTTCGGGTACGAAGTACGCGCGGTCAATCCAATCCTCGACCGCCCATAGTCCATGGACCGCGAGGACGATACGCACCCGCCTTGGGCCCGCATGCGTCACGACGATGTCCGTGGATTGGTACCCATGATTGAAGCAATGAAAGTCCGGAACCTCGCTCGCGCCAGCGATGGCGGATCCTAAGAAGGTGAAGGTGAGGATATGAGCAATGAGCGACATAAATAATCTCCTTGAACGCGGAAGCTAGTCAGATTCCATGAATGGAGGAAATACGAAGGGCGCATGCCCGGCATAGGTAAAAACTATGGCTGGTGGGCAAGCAAAAGGCCGTAGCGCAGGCCCCAGTCGGTCACGAGGAGTTCTTCGATGTCCAAACGGCGCAGCACTTCGGTTAAACACAGAATGCCGGCGCAAAGAATATCGGCGCGACCCTTTTCGATGTGCGGCTCGCGCGTGCGCTCTTCGAGCGACATGCGGCGGAAGCGATCGTTAAAATCTTCAAAGTCTGCGCGCGTGGTTTGGTAGCCCATGGGGTTGCCGTATTCGTCTTCAACTTTCATGGCCCCCAGAGTGCGAGCGGCCACCAGCAAACTGCCGCCCACGGCAACGGCGCGGCGGTGGGTAGCAGGAATTTGCGCGCGCAAATCGGACCAAGCCGGGTTCGGAAAAAACTGATCCATGTCGCGCGCGGCTTGGGCCCAGCGTTCGTCACTCACGGGCATGTGGTCGAGCCCGAGGGCTTCGTGGCAACGCACGGCCCCCGCCTGAAAAGAGTGCGCAGCAAAGTGGGGGGCTACGATGCCGACTTCCGTCGAGGCTCCGCCCACGTCCACGCACACGCAGTCCTTCGAGCTAAAATGCAGTTCGGCCGCGGCCGAGGAGCCCATCAGGCTGTAACGTGCCTCTTCGAGTCCCGTAAGCACGCGCAGCGGAACGCCCAGATGCGCCTGCACGCGGTTGGCAACGGCTTCGGGATTTCGACAGTCGCGTACGGCGGACGTCGCTACGGCGAAGGTGTGGAGTTTAGCGGCATAGGGGCTTAGGGCCCGCGCGATTTCTTGCAGGGCCTTGTCGGTGGCGGCCACCGACTCGGGGTCCAGCAGGCCCGTCTTGGCCAGATCTTTTCCGAGGCGCGTGACCCAGGACTTTTTCTTAAGAATTCGGGGCACGCCGCGTTGGAAATCGGCTAAGGCAAACTTAACGGAATTGCTCCCGATGTCGACGACGGCGCGCATGGTGATAATCTATATCCATGATTGGAATTCTCCTAGCTGCTGGCCGCGGGACGCGCATGAAAAGCGACAAGCCCAAGGTTCTCTTTGATATCAACGACGAACCCCTTTGTTTCGCACCGCTCCGCGCCCTCATGGAGACCTGTGATCAGGTTGTCGTTGTGGTGGGTTACAAGGCTGACGATGTAAAGTCGGCCCTTTTAACGCGCGCGCAGGAGCTCTTCGGTGCGGCCGACACGAATAAAAAAATTAGTTTCGCGCTTCAAGATCCGCCCAGCGGTACGGGCGATGCCGTTCGCAAAGCCATTGATTCCCTCGGGAAGAGCCTGAAGGCGGATGAAGACGTTCTGGTGGTGAACGGCGATTTGCCCCTGATTCGCAAGCAAACGCTGACGCTCATGCTCAAAGTCGTGCGCGACAGCAAACTGAACAGCGCCTGTCTTTCTATGCGCATGGCGCGGCCTGCGGGACTAGGCCGTATTTTGCGCGACGAGACCGGTGTCTTCAAAGGCATTCGCGAAGAGAAAGACGCCAAGCCCGATGAAAAGGCGATTCGCGAAGTGAACGGTGGTGTGTACTACTTCCGTGCGCAACTTTTGGCCCAAACTATTAAGGGGCTTAAATCCAACAACAAGCAAGGTGAGTTTTATTTGACCGACCTGCTGGGCAACGGCGAGGACCGGGCCCAGCGTTCGGAGGCGATTCTGATTAAAGCCCCGTGGGATCTGATGGGCGTTAACTCCACTTTCGAATTGGCCGCCGCCCGCAAGGTTGCCCAGGCGCGTTTGCAGCGTCAATTGTGCGAGCAGCAAGGCGTAGACTTTGGCGACCCCGATACGGCCTACATTTCGGCCCGCGCCAAATTTGAGGGATCGTGTCGCGTAGGCCCCAACACGGTTATTCGTGGGGCTTCGCGCATTGGTGCGAACGTGACGATTGACGGAAATACTTTGATTGATGGCACGAGCATCGCCGACGGAGCCCATGTTCTGTGGGGCTGCGTGCTGATGGATTCTAAAGTAGGTCCGCGCGCCCACGTAGGTCCCATGGCGCATTTGCGTCCTGGTTCCGAACTCGACGGCGACGTAAAGGTGGGCAACTTTGTAGAGCTTAAAAAAACGCGACTCGGTAAGGGCGCTAAGGTAAGTCACCTGAGTTACCTGGGCGATGCCACCGTGGGCGCCGAGGCTAATATTGGCTGCGGCACGATCACTTGCAACTATGACGGCTACAATAAACACCAAACTCAAATCGGCGCGGGAGCCTTCGTGGGCAGCGATTCGCAGCTGGTAGCGCCCGTGACCATTGGGGAGGGGGCCTATATTGCCTCCGGTACGACGGTTACCAAGAACGTTCCGGCCGGGGCCCTAGCCATTGGCCGAACGCCACTTCAGGTGAAAGAAGGCTACGCAGATAAGCTCAAAGCGCGCTATAAAGCCCAGCAAAAGGCCAAGAAGGCCTAAGGAGAATACGCCATGTGCGGAATTGTCGGATACGTCGGAACGAAAGTCGCTAAACCTATTTTGCTCGAGGGTCTCGCCCGCCTGGAATATCGTGGCTACGACTCGGCCGGCTTCGCCATTACGGACGGCAAGAACTTAACGGTCCATCGCACCGTAGGTCCCGTAGAAAAATTGGAGCAAGCTTCTTTTCACGAGGGCAAAACGGAAACGCAAGGTATTGCTCACACGCGTTGGGCAACGCATGGCATTCCTTCCGAAATCAATGCTCATCCTCACCGTGCGGGACTCACGGTGCTCGTGCACAACGGCATCATTGAGAACCATGCAGTTCTACGCAATCGTCTTCAGCAGGGTGTGGGCGTTACGTTTCACTCCCAAACGGACACCGAAGTTTTTGCGTTGCTGATCGAAACCAATCGCCGTGAACTTGCCGCCAAGAGCGGTAAGGACTGGATGGCGCTCACGGTAGACGAGCGAAAAAACACCGTGCTCAAGGCGCTGCACGCTTCGATGCTCGAAGTCGAAGGTCACTATGCCATTCTCTTCCTGGTAGAAGGACTGCCCGGATATATTTTCGGCGTGCAAAATGGTGCGCCCCTTGTCGCCGCTCACACGGCCGACGGTACGCTCATTGCGAGTGATATTCAGGCCATCTTGAGCCATCAAACCAAAGTCAGCTTCATGCCCGTTAATTCTATTCTCGTGGCGCAGCGGGAATCCTTTGAATTTCTCAATCCCAAAACTCTTGAACCGAAGAAAATCGATTCCGAAACTATTGCTTGGTCGGCCGATCGCGTAGCCAAAGATGGCTATGAAAGCTTCATGCTTAAAGAAATTCATCAGCAGCCCATGGTCGTGGCTGACACGCTTTCGGGACGCTTACCGGCCGCCGAGGGTGAGTCGTTTATCTGGGACAATCCCAAGGCGCACGAAGCCCTGTGGAAAAATGTGAAAAAACTTTTCCTCATTGGCTGCGGTACTTCTTACCATGTGGCCATGACGGCGAAGTATTTCTTTGAACGTTGGGCGGGATTGCCCGTAGAGGTGGATTTAGCGAGTGAGTTTCGCTACCGCAATCCGCTCCTTGATGCGGGCACCGTAGTGGGCGTGATTTCGCAATCGGGCGAAACGGCGGACACTCTGGCGGCGCTGCGCTTGGCGAATGAACGGGGCCTCACCACTTTCTCCGTGTGCAACGTGCCTAGCTCGTCGATCATGCGTGAATCCGGATTTCAGTACCCCACCAAAGCGGGTCCGGAAATTGGCGTGGCCTCCACTAAAGCCTTCACTTCGCAGCTCACCGTGCTCTGCACTTTGGCGCAGGACGTGGCTCGTCACCGGGGATTTAGCGCGAACTGGGGCAAGAACGGCATCGACAACTTTAGTGCCTTGGCCCGTTTGCCGCACGATATGGGCTTGGTGCTGGAGCATGCTGAAAGTTACATGAAGGCGGGTGCGGAGCTCGTCAAAACGAAGACGATTTTCTTTCTGGGCCGTGGTCCCATGTATCCCATTGCGCTGGAAGGCGCGCTCAAGCTCAAAGAAATCACCTACCACAATGCCGAAGGGTATGCGGGCGGCGAGCTTAAACACGGACCCATTGCGATGGTGGACGAAAACCTGACGGCCGTGGTGCTAGCTCCGCCGGACGATGTGCAGCAAAAAACGCTTTCGAACTTAGAAGAAATTAAATCGCGCAAGGGTCGTATTCTGGGCATCGGCCAAGCGGGCGACAAAGCTTTTGAACGTCTCTGCGATATTTACATTCCTATGCCGCAGGCCAACTGGGGCGTGGCTCCCATGCTTTACGTGGTTCCCATGCAATTGATTGCGTACGGCCTGGCTAAGCAGCTCGGCCGCAACATCGACAAACCGCGGAACTTAGCGAAGTCCGTTACGGTCGAATGAGTTCGTTGCTCAAGAGAGCGGGATAAACGATTTTACTTTGAAGAGATCCGCAAAGGAGTGCACGACCTGGTGGAACCAGTCGGGCACCTTGAGGAACTCCACGCCTACGCCGGTGTCGCCCAGCATCGTTTGGTAGTTCCAACGAATAATGCCGCGACCAATACAGTGGCAGTCCGGCACCATGCCTAGCTTCAAGTCAAAATCGATGATTTGTCCCACCGGTGGGGCCGGGAATTTGGAATTCGTTTTGAAGAAAAATCCGCCTCGTCCAAGATTCGATATTTCGACGGGAAATTCTTTTTTCTGCTTAGCGACTCGAATTTGTCCGTATAAACGCCCGAGGGCGGCCATGGGATCGATTTGTGGCTCGGCGCCAGTCGAGACGTCGCCGAATCGTTTTAGCGCGAGGCTGAGCTCGTCAAAATTGAGCGGCTTGCGCAGCAGATAGCAGGCACCGGCCTGATGTGCTTCGAAGAGCGAAACTTTGGGATCGCTCGACATGAGAATAATTTCGGGACGCGCGATTTTTTCCTCGCGCACTTCCTGGGCTAGTTCAAATCCATTTTTTCCGGGCATCCAAACGTCCGACAACACCACTTGGAAGGGATCCTGCAGAATCATGCTCATGGCCTGCTGCGAATCTGAAACCGTGCTGGCTTGGAGGCCGTGGCCCTTCAGCTTGTCGGCGATGGTGCGCGCGTAAATCTCGTCGGCGTCAACAATCAGGATGGAAGGCGTTAAAGGCGCAGTCATGTCCTTTGAGTATGCAGTGCTTGTGCCGTGCCAGTGTGTGAAATCTCCATTAAGATACGAGCTATGTTATTTAAAAGAATGGGCCATGCGGCACTGCAGGTGAAAAACTTGGAGGTCTCAATGGACTTTTATACCCGTATTTTGGGCTTCACTAAGAACTGGGATGGCGATCCGGATTGGGCCAACTTGAGTTTGGGTGATGACGACTTGAGTTTGGTGCTTAAGGAAGGAGCTGTGCATCCCCCGCATTTGGGATTGCAGGTAGAAAATTTAGCGCAGCTAGAGCAGGCTCACGCTCATCTGAAAGCCGCGGGAGTGAAGATGGGGCCTATCAAGGGGCATCGCGATGGTAGCTCGTCGTTCTACTTTACAGATCCTGATGGCAATATTCTAGAAGCGCTTTGGCAGCCGGCGGACGGAAATTCCAAATGAAAATTTTTGCCGTTGAAGATGAAGATTCCGTACGCTCCGCACTTAAGCTTTTGCTTTCGAAGCATGAAGTGCAATGGTTCGACGATTCTGCAGATCTGGTTGAACTGTCACGTGACTCTGGTGCCGAAGAGCCGGCGCTGATTCTTTACGATTTACGAAGCGCCCGCGATCCGCAGGGCACAAATTCTTTGGCCAGTTTACCGCTCATGCGTCGTCGGTGGCCTGCGGCCGAACTCGTCGTGCAGTCGGGCGTCGATGAGGTCGACACAATGCGGTCCTGCTTGGCGCTGGGGGCTGGTCGCTTTGTGTTGAAAGAACATTTGGCGCTGGAAATTCCCGCTCTGCTCACTCGTCTCGAGGGAAGGCAGGAGCTTCGTGCTCAACTGAATTCTAAGTTCGTGGGCGACTCCCTGCCGGCCTTGCAGCTTAAGCGCGAAATTCTGAATCTACGCGGCGAGCCGGCCGATATTTTAATCGAGGGCGAAACGGGCAGCGGTAAAGAAGTTTGCGCTGAGTTTCTGCATGCAGGAGGTCCTTGGGTGACGGTGAATGCCGCCGCTATTCCCCGGGAATTATTCGAAGCGGAATTTTTCGGGGCCGAGAAGGGCGCCTACACCGGAGCGAACACCTCGCGGGCGGGGCATTTTGAGCGTGCTCATGGCGGCACGCTTTTTTTGGATGAGGTGCAGTCACTGCCGCTCGATTTGCAAGCCAAGCTTTTGCGAGTGCTCGAGACTCGCTGCTTTCAGCGCGTAGGCTCCAGCGCGGAGCGTCCTTTTCGGGCGCGAGTGCTCGCTGCGGCTAACGTTCCCCTGCGCGAGGCTGTGCAGCGTGGGCAGTTCCGAGAGGATTTGTATTACCGCTTGTCTTCGCTCACGCTTCGTATTCCACCGCTTCGCTTTCGTGCCGATGACATTCACCCCCTGGTGATGCATTTTTTGGCAGAGTTTGATGCGACGCGAACCAAACGCCTTACTTCGGCGGGACTACAGGTTTTACTGAGCTACGAATGGCCCGGGAATGTGCGTGAGCTGCGCAATTTTATCCGCACGGCTGTAGCTAAAATTGTGATGCCCATTTGGGATGCACCGGAACTCATGAGTCTCTTGGTAAGCTCCGAACAAAAAGTTGTATCACCCGCTATGGACCAAAGCGGATTTCGTGTGGAAATGAGCCGCGGGCTCGACGAAAACACGGCGGCCCTGGAGAAGTTTTTGCTGGGCCAAGCATTGCGCGGCAAAACTAACGCGGCGGCGTGCGCAGAGCTCAAAATGTCGCGCTCGCGCTTCTACGAGAAACTCAAGCAGTACGGATTTACGAGTTAGAGGCGAATTATTTATTGTCGAAGGAAGCCATGCCGCCCTCGGGAATTTTGCCCGAGTTGATGGCTTCTTTAAGCACTTGGCTAACTTTGAACGACATCACCCGGCGCGAGGAAATTTCCATAGCTTCGCCGGTTTGCGGATTGCGGCCTTTGCGGGAGCGCTTGTCGCGCAATACGAAGTTACCAAAGCCCGAGATCTTTACGTTCTCGCCATTCCCCAGGGCGTCTTTGAGCATCTCGAATACTTTTTCGACAAGCTCCGCCGCCTCGAGTTTCGAGTAGCCGCAACGACTAGATACGCGTTCCACAATATCGACTTTGGTAAGAGTCATGGTGACTTATCCCCTCAAGATTTATGGTAACCCGTTTTTCGGGCTTATGAAGGGAAAACTAAAAAAAATCAGGAGCTTTGGTGCTTTAGGACGGTATTGGGGCTCTTTTTGCGCACTAACACGGTGCGTGCAGAGCTCCGGCGCTCTTCTTCCTTCTTCTGAGCTTCCAGCGCAAGACGCTCCCGGTAGGCTTTTTTCTGATCTTTTAGCTTTTGGTACCACTCGTCGGCACCCTGAATGTCCAAAATATTGGCGATAATCTGCATGGCCGCGGCCGAGACCTTCATGGTGTTGCCGGCGCGGTTGGCCAGCACGAAAAGCTCTTCCTGTTCCTTAGCACGCGTAAGGTCGCACACGCCGGTGCGGTCCGGCATGTAGTGCGAACGAATGCACTCCAGCGAGGGGGCTCCCTTGGCGAAGAGCAAAACCGTTTGGCGATACTCGTTCATTTGGGCGGGCGAAACGTAAGGCAGACTCATAGCGAGAACCTCTATAGCGAATCGGCGTGGGGAAAAGCAATGACCTCTTGGACGGAAGGTAGCCCCAGGAGAGACTGAATGAGCCGGTCCAGGCCTACGGCGATGCCTCCCGCAGGATGGCTAAGTTGCTCTAAAGCTTGCAGAAATGATTCATCCAGGGGTGGGGATTTACCATAAATCTGCGTGCGGGTTTCGATGTCCGTCAGGCAGCGCCGCCGCTGTTCGGCGGCGTCCGTTAGTTCGCCAAAGGCATTGGCCAGTTCAAGGCCCCGCCAATAGACCTCAAAGCGTTCGCAGAGGTGGGGCTTGTTGGGGCAGGGGCGTGAGAGCGCGGAAAGGCTAGCGGGATAGTTCCATAGGAAGAGCGGGCCTTCGTGTCCCAGCTTGCGTTCGATTTGCTCCACAATGAGTTTATGAAAGCAGGTGTCGAAGTCATCGTCCGCGTGCACGCTCGCAAAACCGGCGCGCACGGCCTGAGCGGTTAGCGAGGGAGAGGTGCCTAGCAATGCGCCCTCTAAATCGAGTCCGCAATATTTTTGGAAGGCCTCGTGCACGCTTAGGTTTTGCGCCAGGGCCCAGGGTGCGGCGGGGGCGAATTGCGCGCCGAGCTCGGCCAGGAGTTCGCGAAAATCCTGCGCAATGTCGTGGTAGCTGCCAGGGTGCCGGTACCACTCGAGCATATGAAATTCGGGCTCGTGCGTGCGGCTGATTTCGCCGTTGCGGAAGCTTTTTGCAATTTCAAAGACCCGCGGCAGTCCCAGCGCGAGGGCCTTTTTAAGGTGGTACTCCGGCGATGTGGGTAGATAGAAGGTTCGGCGACGTCCGCCGCCCATGGCGGGTTCGAATTGTGTTTCGAAGGGCAGCAGTTGCGGCTCGAGTCCCGGATTGATCACGAGCGTGGGGGTGTGCACCTCGATGAAGTTGCGCGTTTCAAAAAAGCGCCGTACGGCCCGGAAGGCTTCGTGACGTTTTTTAAGAATTTCGACCTTGTCAGACATAGGTAGGCCAGGTGATCCCTAACACCGATGAGTTACGTTCTCACACTCCGAATTCCAGCCCCCTCGGCAGATGATATCTCCGAACGCATTTGGCGCGAGCCGGGAATTCTGGGCATTCAGGAGGGCCCCCTTGGGGGCGCGGCGATGTTCCCCATGGCCGAAGGCTTCGAGGTGCTGGAGTTCGGTTCTGAAGCAGCCAAAAAATGTGCCGCGTGGCTCGAGAAGGAATCCTTTCGCAGCGGCGCCGAGCTTTTGCTCCAAATTTATTTAGACCCCACCGAAGAGTTCTCGGCCCCCGATTTTGTGCGCGCGCTGAATGCCGAGGGCTTTGTCGCTCACCAGGAAAGCTATGCTTCGCTCGAAGACGTGGACTACCTAGAAAGCTACAAACGCTCCGTCGTGGGAACGCGCTTCGGAAAGGATCTGTGGATTGGCCCGCCCTGGGCCGAAATCCCCGGCGACGTGCGGCCCTTTATTGTGGAGCCGGGTTTGGCCTTTGGAACCGGGGGCCATCCCACCACGCAGCTTTGCTTTGAGCGACTCGAGGCACTTTCGCATCAGGCAGTGGCCCCAAGCTTCCGTTCGTTTTTAGATCTGGGTACGGGGACCGGAATTTTGGGCGTGGCCGTAAAAACTTTTTTTCCGAACGCCGAGCTGGTGGTGTCGGACTTGGACCCGCTCTGTCGAGACGAAGTGGCTAAGACCTTCACCTTCAATGGCCGCGCTAATTCTATTCCCCGCGGATACTTTGGTCCCGAGGGCTCTGCCGCCGCTATGGCGATGAAGGGCTACCGCTTTGACGTGGTGGTCTCGAACATCTACGCGGAGGTTTTATGCGGCATCGTGAGCGATGTGGCGGGCCTTTTACCTGTGGGTGGGCGGTGGATTGTGAGCGGCGTTCTTGCCGGCAGTGCCGCCGATGAACTCCTGCGCAAAGTGGCGGCAGAGTTCGACGTTGTTTGGACCGAGGCTCGGCAGCAGGAAAGTTCTCAGCTGGACAGCGCCGGGGGGTTTAGGGCAATTCAGGAGACCTGGTTAGCCCATGAGTTCGTGAAGAAGCGGGAGACGAAAAAATGATTCTGACGGGACCTGAAATTCAAGCGCGCCTAGGCAAAGACGTGGTCATTGAGCCCTTCGATCCGAAGATGCTCAACCCCAACTCCTATAACTTGCGCTTGCACGACGAGCTACTGACTTACACCGAGTTTCCGCTCGATATGAAGAAGGACAACCCCGCGCAGAAGCTCGTTATTCCGCCCGAAGGCCTGGTGCTCCAGCCGGGCACTTTGTACCTGGGGCGTACGCTGGAATACACCGGTACGCACAACCTGGTTCCGATGCTCGAGGGGCGCTCGAGTGTGGGTCGCTTGGGCCTGTTCATTCACGTGACGGCCGGATTCGGCGACACGGGTTTTGAGGGTTATTGGACCCTCGAAATTCAGTGTGTGCACCCCATTCGCATTTACGCCGGCGTGCCTATTTGTCAGATTTTCTACCACGCCGTCGAAGGCGACGTGATGCCCTACAAGTCCGGCAAGTACCAAAAGAACGCAGGCATTCAAACCTCGCGCCTATGGATGGACTTCACCAAAGAAACTAGCGTTTAATGACAGGAGCCGCAGGGGCTTCCCTCGGCGTCCGGGTTATCCGCTTTGAGTGATTTGCAGGTAGGGCAGCTGCCCGAACCGCATTCGGTACCGCCGTCCGCACAGGGGCGGCTTACTTTTTGGTCCCAGGCTAAAAGTTCCCAGTCCTGGTCAAAGTGACGGGCCGCGAAGCTACGCGCCTCAGCAAATGACTCGAATTCCCATAAATCTTTGTGAGTGTATGGAAAGCGATTGTGGATAAAAACCTGGAACAGGAATTTGTCCTGTTCGGGGTCGTAAACCGCATTGATTCCTCCCTCTTCTCGGGAGCTTACAAAAGTAACGCGATGCACTTCATTCTCGCTAAGTGCCATAACGCGCAAAAAGTTATTCACAGGTTATCCTCATTTATAAGTTTTCCAAATGTAACTCTTAAGAAAAACTTTTAGGTCCTCTTTGCTGCTTCTGGACCCTGGTTTAGTCATATCCCTGTGAGAAGGGACTCACAAGCCGCGATCAGCGGGAGAAGGGATATCGCATGAAAATGGGATGGGTTCGGAATTTAGCTTGGGGGCTCGCACTCTCTGCTGGCGTGGCGCAAGCCTTCGGCGGCAAGGGCTTTGCCTGGACGAGCGAGCTCATGGCTCCCTGCGACTGCAACACGAACCTGCGCGAAGCCATTCCCTACGCCTTTGCCAACCGTCTCGAAGGCGCCAACACGAACGACATGATTCGCGTTGAGACGGATCTCATCGAGGGATTCACCAACGACACCACCGTTGCTAACTCCAAGAAGGTTATCCTTTGGACGGTCATGGAACTCGGTCACTACGAGCTGCTCAACGCCCTTAAGGGGGCTTTGGCGGCGGGCGTAGAAGTGCGTCTGGTGCTCGATGGCAAGTACGTGGTGGCTCCTCCCCCCGCGGATGTCCCGGGCGACGAAGAACTGGCCCCGGCTAAAGACGGTGCTCCCGCGAAGCAGCCCAAGGGGCCGTCGCGAAGCCTGCGCTTTGCGATGGATATCGCGGCTCAGTTGCAGGCAGCAGGAGCCACGGTGAGTTACTCCGATCCTGATTGGGCCCACTCCCACGTTCAGTTCCCCCGGCTCATGCACGAGAAGGTGCGCATTTTCGGCATAAAGGCGCGTCGTAAAGTAACCCCCTTCTTTGCCTACGTTTCCACCCACAACGACAGCTACAGCGACACCCAGGGTGACGTATTGCCCTCCGTGCCCGACGCTAAAGTTCAGGCTGGTCATCTGCAGCCCGAAGACTTCGTGAAGGGCGCAAACGGCAACGTGCAAACGTCGTTTATTTTGCGCGACGCTAAACTGCTCGCGAACCTGCTGCAAAACTATTTGGACGAAGAAAAAGTATACGGTCAGGGCACCGGTTCCATTGCCGATGTTCCTCGGCAGGAGCCCGAGCTCGAAACTCTGGCCGATGGTAGCACCATTCAGCTGGCTTACACCTATGGTGCCAAAGATGGTCCGAACCCAAACCAAGCTATTGCCGATTTTCTGCAGGGTTTTGCGTCGTCGCTCAAGAAGGGCCCGCGGCTCAACACGGCTTACCTGCAAGAATTCGTTTTCGCCTTTGCACCCGTGAACGAGGCATTGGCTGCGGCTGCGAATCACTCGGCAGTTTCGTTGAACGCGCTAGTCGACTGGCATTACGTGACGCAGGAAGATTCTGACATTCGCGCCATGGCCGGTCTCTACACCATTCGGGGTGGGCAGAAGAATGCGCGGGTGGATCAACCTTGGAGCGATGATTTGCTCTCCCGCGTGTCGGCCAAGACCTTTGTGGATGGCCACGATTTGCTCCATACCAAAAACTCCAGTTTTACCTACACGGATGCTCGGGGAATTGCGCGTCGCCGTGTTTACACTGGATCGCTGAACCTTTCGCAGAATGGTGCCAGCAACAAGGAAGTCTCCTTCGAAATCGATAGTGCACAATCACACGATTTGTTTGCCGTTATGGATGCCCAGCGCCAGGCGCTGGAGCATGCTCCGCAAATTTTCTCGGTGGTAGATCAAGCACTCCTGGGGCGCATGGCCGCGCTGGTAAATCATTCGGGAGCGCACCTGGCGCTAACGCCCGACGTGCGCACGGCCTATGCCGCGTTCGTGCAGCGGGCGCTGGATCCGCGCACGCAGAGCGAATGGCTTACGGCTTTGTCCGACTTCTATGCGGCAACGGGCGTGAAGGACGAAGTTGTGCAGTTGGTGATGACCGAGTTGCGCAAGAATCTCGCCGCAGCTCCCAAGTTCCGGCCCACCATGGCGAACTTGGAAGTCATGTGTTTGCTTAGCACGAATCCCAAGTCCTTGGCTCCGGCGGAGCGCCAGGCCATTCTGAACTTGTTCCAATAAGATTATAGGTAGCGATCGCGAATCAGGGAGACCAAAGCTTCTTTGGCTCCCACTGGACCGTAGCCAAATTTTTCTTGTAGGCCTCGGTAGGCGCGGACGGCCAGTGCCTGACCTTCGCCTAATGTGCTTTCGTCCTTCGCGCCCAGCGCGGAGTCGAAGTTGTTCACGTCCAGAATCGCTGAACCCATGATTTTAATTTTCACGGTGTCCTCAGTGCGGAATTTTTCCTGCAACTTGCGAATCAGATCGGGGAAAATATCCTCGTAGGGCGGAGCCTTGCCCGCTTCGCGACTTGGGTTCTCAATGGACCAGGCGCCTAAGCGGGAAATCAGATTGCGGCGGAAGTCTTCGGCATTGCCCTCGACTCCGCAGTAGCCTTCGAATTCCTGGAGTGTGGTTTCGTCGGCGTGCTCGGATTGACCGGTTAGGCGGTTGCGCACCTTTTCGTTCTTCACGAAGTGCGTGACGTACTGCATGTACTTCGTGAGGAAGTCTTTGATTTGTACTTCGCGCTGCAGGTTCAGGCAGGCAATCATTTCGCGGTCTACCCAGTCTAGCCACTCGCGGTGCACGACCCCGATGAAGGCCTCGTAGTCGTGGAAGCCTTGGTTGGGTTCGATGCGCAGATACTCGTAATCCATGGGGCGGTTCACCAGCTTGCGAAGTTCGGCGAAGATGGCGTTCGGCCCGAGCGTGGGAAACTGATCGTTTTGCGCCGCCAGTTGCACGGCAACTTTAAGCTCGCGCGCCGAGGCGCCCATGAGACCTTCGTAGTAGGGCAAGTTTTGTTGCTCTTCCACGAGCTCTTCAATGTGACCGCGCAGTTCCCGGCGTTCTTCGTCGTTTAAATTCGTGGGCAAGTCGCCATTGTCGTAGAGCTTGGCTTTCGCCAGCGGAGTGAGTCCCTCAAGAATGCGGGTGAGCGAGCCGGGCTTGTTCTTAATGATGGGGCGTTTGAGGCGCGTGAGCACCGCCCATAGCGCCAGGGCCTTTGTGGTGTGGGGCATGATTTCTTTGGTTCCCGCTGCTTGTTGAGCGGTCTCCAGATAAATTTTCTCTTCGTCCGAACTGCGCAGCAGGTAGGGCACCCGAATGAATTCCATGCGGGCCTTAAAGCTGTTGTAGTCCGGATGCTCGCGGAAGGCTTCCAGGTGGCGATCGTTGCTGGTGGCAATGAAGACCGTATCTAAAGCGGCGAGCACGTGTCCGAGGGTGACGGTGCCGGTTTCGCAGGTGCCTAGCAGGTACTTAAAGTGTTCGGGCGGCCGCTTGAGCAGGTCGTTGTACTCCACAATGCCGCGGTTGCCGTCGACCAAGTCGCCTTCGAGTTGAAAGAGATTCAGACTTTGGAGTGCAGGCGGCAACGAAGCCAGCGAGCGGTCTAGGGTGACTTGGCGTAAAGCGGCATCCACGCTGAATTGGGGCTCAATCGTAACGAGCGATTTACGCAGGCGCTTGGAGAGGTAGTAGCGCTCCACGCGCACGTGGCGCAGCACCTTCTTGAGGTCGCCCTTGGATTCGTTCAGGAGGGCGTCGTAGATGAGGGCGTTTTTGTGTCCGAGTTCGGCGTGCAAAAAGTTATCGCGCACGCGCTCGAACTTAGCGCGCTCTTCGGGAGTGCGGGCCTGTTTGATCCATGCGGCAAAGAGGGCCGGTCGGTCCTCGACCGGAATAAAGCAGAGCGGGCTTTCGTGGAGTTCGCTGCGCACGACGGCGCCGATCTTTTCGGATTCGAGTTTGGCAAAACTTTCCGAGGGAAGGGGGGCGCCGGTTTCGCGCTTGGCTCCGGCCGCAAATCCGAGGCCCGTTTTTTCGGGCATTTCGTTGGGGAACACCCACGAGAAGGTAAAGAGCGAGCCCTCATCGGTTTGGGAATAGACTTCGAGCCCTTCAAAGAGGGAGCGAATCATAGAGGACTTGGCCGAGCCATTGGGCCCATGGAGCATGATGAGTTTGTCGGCCCGTCCGGCCCGGGAAAAGCCCGTGAGAATCTGCACGAGGCTCTGTTGGGCCGCTTCGTGGCCAACTACGGGACGGGAGCGATCGGCCTGGGTGCCGTCGAAAATGCGGTAGCGGTGCTCGGAGTGGGCGCGGATGGGGACATCGCGCATGCCGTAGTGTTGGATGCCGTCTAGGGTGTACTGGGCGGCGGTGCGGAGGAAGAGGTGGGGCTGCTTTTGCACCAGCTCCAGGAACTCCTCAAATGACAAAACCCGCTTTGATTTCTCAAAGCGGGTTTTAACTGATTCTCTTATACGGTTTAAAGAGTCACCAACGTTGTCGGCCACTCCTTAAGAGTATCAAACTATCCGTCGATTTTGGGAGCCAAAAGGCCCAAGTTTCTGGCGCGTTTGATGAATTTGCTGAGTTTTCTTTGATGCTTAGCGCTAACGCCCGTTACGTGACGGGGAACGATGCGGCCGGTCTCAGAAACAAAGCGTTGAATAACGCGGATGTTTTTGTAGTCCAGAACGATGGTTTTGTCGGCCGTGAAGGGGCAAACCTTCTTACGTCCGAAGCCACCACGCATGGGCTTGTTGTATTCACGGCCGCCATCGCGACCACCACCTTCATCCATACCGGAATCAGGGTTTCTGGAAGGCTTATCCATACTCACTTGCTACCTCTGGTGCTCGCTTTAGCGCCACCGCGCTTTTTCTTGATGCGAGTCTTCAATTTACGTTGGGCCCTGCGGGCTTTAGTTTTTTTTGTACGACGATTGTCACCACGACCCATAGAGGTCGAATTCCTACCCTCAAGCCGGCCGCATGGTCAATACAAAATCTGAGGCGCACGAGCTGTGCGCCCTAAAGAGGGGGTGAAGGAAAGTTGCGTTGAGAGCTTTGGAGATCGTTCGGTACCCATAAGTCCAGGACCGACCCATGTTGGGTGTCCCTAACTACCGAATGGAGACTTCAATATGACCTTAAAATCGAAAAACTGGGCCGTCGTTGCTGCCCTCAGCGCTTCCTTGCTCGCTAACTGCTCCGCCAGCGTAAAGGGCGAAGCTCCCGGCACCTCGCCCACCCCAGGGGTCCCCACCGTGACCCCTAAGGAGTCTGTTTCGGCCACGGCCTATCAGGGGACCTTTGAGGGTAAGGCGACCGCCTCCATGGGTGGCTCGAGCACCCCCTGCACGGTCAAAATTCAGCTGCATCAGGATGCGAGCAGCTTTGAAATGCATAGCGCCGTGTTCGATTGCGAGAATGGCGCCAGCATTGAAGTTCCGGCCGCGGCTATGACCCTCGCCGAACCTGCCGATAGCGCTATTCTGGCCTATGACCTGATGCTGAACGGCGTTAGCTCGGGTTGGCTCAACAAAGACAACAGCGCCTTTGACCTGACCCTGGCCGGTCCCGATGGCGGCACTATTCTTATGCACGCCGGTGCGAAGGGTGACGCCCTCGATCTGGAAAGCTTCTCGATCGTCATGGACCATCAACAGATGTTCTCGGTTGAGAACGCCTCCTTGGCCCGTACCTCCGCCCAGTTCTAAAATCACCGAGGGGATCGACGGGCCGCGGGGCCGCGTCGATCCCCTTTCTTTTTGGCGATGGAGCGCACAAGCTGTGCGCCCAATGTTGTCGGATGCGTAGACCGCTTTCTTTCTCTCGGCGATTCTCCCCCTACGAAAGAAGGAGATCGCAAATGAAAAAATTATTTAGCGCAGGAGTTGGCTTCGGCGCGGTGCTGACGATGTTGTCGGCATGTTCGTCTACGGACACCTTTAAGGTCGCTCAGCTCCAGGAGATGGGCAAGGTGGCCGTGGTGGGCTTTGAGCTTATTCAACGGGGCCCGGCGGACCTGAGTTTATCGGGCGTATTGAACTACAAGAAGTCGGGTGGGGTCGATGGCGTGGCCCGCATCGAAAAGACCGCGCACGCGATAGAAGTGTACAAACTCTCCACCGAAGCTCTCGTGGACGGAATGAAGTGGAAAGTTATTCCGTACGCCGATCTGGTGCATAACCCTGCATACAGCGCAGTTTTTGCTGACCGCATGTCGGGCTTTCGCAATATCCCTACGGTGGGTGAACACTTCGTTATTCACCACGCCGAAAACATTATGGACTGGGGTGCGATCGAGCGCATGGAGGCTCCACAGCGCGCCGCTTTGGCGCAGAAGCTGGGCGTGGGCGGGCTCGTGGTGCTGAACATTCAGGCTTCCTCGGAAGAGGGCGGCTTATTGTCGCTGGCCACCGGAGCCAAATTTAAACCGCAGGCCGAAATTCGTATCCGAGTGTACGGCACGAACGGCGAAGAACGTCTCTGGGATTCTTCACAAATTCGTGGCGAAATCATTGCGGGTGAAGGTCGCAGCCTAGGCGGCAAGGACAACATCGAAAAAGTGAACCTACTTATTCAGGACGCCGTGCGCAGTGCATGGAAAAAAGCCATTGAAAATTACCGGAGGACTAAATGAAAGCTACTTTAAACCGTCACCTTAAACTTATGGCCACCACGGCTTGCGTTTTGCTGGGGAGCGCTCGCTGCGCGTCCGTCACCAACATGCATTCCGCAAAGACTTTGGCCGAGGGCGAATCGTCTCACACCCTAGGAGTCACCTACGGTAACGTGAAACTTAATGATGATTCCGGCTCAATCGATGCCACGGCGCCGGCCATTGATTACATGTACCGGTACGGTTTGACGTCTCAAGATGAATTGGGGCTCAAAATTGCGGGTACGGGTACCTACTTCATGGGCGACTACAAGCGGGGACTTGTAACGAGCGGCTCGGTGCTTGTCTCTGCAGGTCTCGGTTTGGGCGGTACTCAGTACAGCGTGGGTGATGTGAGTACGAAAATCGTGGACATCTATGTGCCGCTTTACACGGACTTCGTGGTGTCGGACATGTTCAGTTTGATTGCGGCCCCTAAGTACGTGCTGCGCTTTGTGGACTCCGAAAAATTCTCTCAAGCGGGCGGCAGCTTTGGTTTCAAGTGGGGCAAGGAGAGTGGCATGATTGCGGAAGTGGGTTACTTGCACCAGTTCGGCAACGTATCGGTTAACTACTGGCAAGTGTCTTCGGGCTTCTTCTTCTAGGGATAGGGCCGAGAACATCAAATGAAAAAGGCGGGGGACCTTTGGGTCCTCCGCCTTTTTTGTGTGGGCTGAGTGAACTTTAGAATTTGCGAACTTTGAACTGATCTACGAGTACTCCGGGACCGTCGTCTTTGTCGCTGCCCGTACGGTTCATGACTTGCACGTTCATAACGTTCGGCTTTTTGGCGTTCTTCGGTAGGGAGAAGGTGAACTCCAGCATCGAAGCCGCATTCATGCGCATTGTGATGCTAAGCGTACCGTCTTTATCGCCGGCGCTGAGGTCCTTGCGGCCCGAGGCCAGCAACTTGCTGCTGCAGAGCGAGTAGAAGCGCACGGATACAGCGTCATTCGACTCTTTTTCTTCAGTAGGCGGAACGGTGTTAATGGCAATCACGAGATCGCGCGAAGGGTCCACCCACAGTCCCACGTAGCGAGCGTAGCCAGCGTGCCCGTCGGAAAGAGGTTTAAGCACGCCGAAGTTCTGTTTGAACTCCTGCATGGCTAGCTTGGTGTTACAGCCGGGCCAAGCCAGCGCAAGCATGCCTTGCGCCTGAGCACTAACTCCCAGCGTGCTCACTAAGATTGCGGTCCAGAAGTGCCGTTTCAAAATACTCATTGTTTCTTCCCTCCTTCAGTTCACAAACTAGGACTGATGGCTCGGGGAGCCACGTCAGAAATTTTCGACGAAATATTCACTTTCATCTCGGGGTTAAAGTAGTAGCCCCGCGGACCGTTCATGATGTACCGGCTCTCGCGCGGGTTCGGCTCGATGAGCTTCCGCAGCCGGTTGATGTTGATGTAAATGTTGTTGTCGTGGCGCAGGGGATTGTACTCCTGGCCCCAAATCTCCTTAGCGAGTTGCTCCTTGGAGTATTCGTTGCCGGGCGTTTCGGCTAGCAGGCAAAGAATCCGCATGAGGGTGAACTTGTTGTGGAAAGGAATTTCGCCCAGGTGTTTTTCGCGAATGTAGTGCGAGTTCCGATCAATTTCGATGTCCGTGCTCTGCTTGGGCACGAAGTGAAAGTCTTCGAAGAATTCGTTCACGTAGCGACGGGCGTTGGGTTCCTGCCGACGGAGCTCCTGGCTCCAGGCTTCGTAATTTTCTACCCGGAAGCGGTTGAGAATCATGCGCTCCGAACCGGCATTGAGTTTGTTGATGAGCGTTTCGGCATTAGCAATTTGCTCGGCTGTAATGCTCTCGCCCAATTTACGGCGCAACACGAGTTGAGCGAGCTGCGCGCGGAGCGTGAGACGATCAAAGGATGTGTCGCGTGCGATGACCAGAGTTTCTTCGACCTTTTTGAGGGCGTCCGCCGGGTAGCCCGAACGCGAATCTAATCGCGCCAGCAGTTCTAGGCCCACCGCCTGGTGGCGACGGATGTCGCGTTCGCGGAAGAAGGCCAGGGCTTCTTGGAGCATGTCGCGAGCTTCGTCCTGCTGAACGGCATCGCCGGTACGCAGGAGAACTTCGGCCTTGAGGAGGCGAAGGCGCATGATCTCTTTTTGGTTGTTGTCCTTAACGGCGGCAACAACGAGACGGTCAATCAGTTCGTTGGCGGTATCGAACTCGCCCTTCTTGAGTGCCAGCAGCGCCTGACCGCGTAGCAAGCGACGGCCGAAGTAGGAATTTTCGTCGGCGCCCACGTCCTCGGCGATTTTTTTGTAGACCGTTTCGGCGTTCGCGTACTCACCCACGACCGTGTAGAGCTCGGCGAGCGTGAGGCCCGAGAGAACCTTGATGCGCCAGAACTGCACGCCCTGCGTGTTGTTGCGCGCAAGGTCCAAATAGATAACGGCCTTTTCCTTTTCTTCGAGGGCCGCGTAGCAGGTTCCCATGGCCCATAGGATGTAGTGGTACTCGCTGCCCGATTTGTTTTCGTTGAAAACTTCTTTGGCTGCTTCGAAGGCCTTCAGCGCTTCTTGGTATCGACCCAGCTTGCGCTGAACGTTGCCCGCGAGGATGTAAACATCGCCCAGGCGAGGGGAATCGTTAGCCGCTTTGGCAACAGCGGTGAGGTCTTCGATGCGATCTAAAACTTCTTGGTATTTGCCTTCGGAGCGGAGAATTTCTGTAAGGAGGGTTTTGTTGAGCGCGATGAGCGATAACGACTGAATCTCGTTCGATAGCGCCAAGGACTGTTCTAGATTTTTGCGAGCTTCGTCGAACTTGCCCGAGAAAAACCAGGCAACGCCGGTGGTGTAGAGACAACGAGCGAAAGCTTCGCGATCGGCGGTGGTTACCAGAGGGATAACTTTGATTTTTTCGATGTAAGAAGCAACTTTTTCGAAAGAGCGTTGGTCGGCCGCAATGCGAATGAGTTTGTTGTATGCCCAGAGTTTGTGCGCGTTGTTAGAACTTTCGGAACTGACCAGCGCATTTAATTTTTCGGCAGCTAGGGTGAAGTCACCATTTTTGAAGATCGTTTCGATCGCCGCGATCTCAGGTGAATCCATTAACGATCCGAGATTTTTATTCGGCACCTTATCCATGGTCGAACCCTCTTGGTTTGTAGAGCTCGTATATATCTAAATTTAGGTGCCAATGACAAGTGCCGCGTCGCGTTAAGATGCTGAAAAAATACTTACTTTCCCTAACATCGGGAACTTATTACTCTTTCGGGTAAATCATGTCCTCGGGGCGCACCCATTTGTCGAAATCAGCTTCGGAGATGAGTTTAAGATTCATCGCCGCCTGTTTAAGGGTCAGACCCTCCTTGTGGGCGGTCTTGGCAATCTTAGCGGCGTTGTCGTAGCCGATGTGCGTGTTGAGTGCCGTTACCAACATGAGCGTGTTTTCAAGGTGCTTTTGAATGACCGCCTCGTTGGGTTTGAGTCCTTCCAAGCAGTGATCCACGAAGCTCGAAGCCGAGTCGGCCAGCAGGCGGTTGGAGTGCAAAAAGTTGTGAATCATCAAGGGTTTAAATACGTTCAGTTCGAAGTTGCCGGACGAGCCGCCCAGGTTCACTGCCACGTCGTTGCCCATAACTTGGCAGCACACCATGGTCATGGATTCGCTCTGCGTGGGGTTCACTTTGCCAGGCATGATGGACGAGCCGGGTTCGTTTTCGGGGAGGCTGAGTTCGCCCAGTCCGCAGCGGGGGCCACTGCCGAGCCAGCGCAGGTCGTTGGCAATTTTCATGAAGGAGCAGGCCAGGGTTTTGAGGGCACCGTGGGCGAACACAATGGCGTCGTGGCAGGCCAGGGCCTCGAACTTGTTGGGAGCCGACACAAACTTGGTGCCCGTGAGCTGCGAAATTTTCGCGGCCACGCGCTCGGCAAATTCGGGGTGGGTGTTAAGACCCGTGCCCACGGCTGTGCCGCCTTGAGCTAGGGCGCGTAGGCGAGGCAAGCTCTGCTCCACGCGTTCAATGCCGTACTCAATCTGCATGCGGTAGCCGGAGAATTCTTGGCCCAGGGTAAGCGGGGTTGCGTCCATGAGGTGGGTGCGCCCCACTTTGATGATCTTCGCGAAGGCCTTTTCCTTTTGCAGGAGGGCAGCGTGGAATTTTTTGAGTGCGGGCAGCAGGCTGCGCTCAACTTCTTCGACGGCCGCAATGTGCATGGCCGTGGGGAAGACGTCGTTCGAGGATTGACTCTTGTTCACGTCGTCGTTGGGGTGAATGGGCTTTTTGGAACCCATCGTGCCGCCCATGATTTCGATGGCGCGGTTGGAGATGACTTCGTTGGCATTCATGTTCGTTTGGGTGCCCGAGCCGGTCTGCCACACCACCAGGGGGAAGTGCGCGTCGAGTTTGCCTTCGATGACTTCGTCGGCCGCCTTGCAGATGGCCTCGAGTTTTTCTTTGGGGAGTTTGCCGAGGTCCGCATTGGCCTGGGCAGCTCCTTTTTTAAGGATACCCAGGGCACGAATGATGGCGCGGGGCATGCGGTCGTCGCCCACGGGAAAGTTAATCAGCGAGCGTTGCGTTTGCGCGCCCCAGTATTTGTCGCTCGCAACTTTCATTTCGCCCATGGTGTCGGTTTCAATGCGGAAAGACGTTTGTGACATGCCCCTTTTCATAGGCTAATTACCGGGGACATGGCAAAAACTCGCGTTGGAATTGTCGGTGGCGGTCAACTCGCCGCAATGTTGGGCCAGGCGGCCTATGCTCTGAATTTGGAGCCGGTGGTCCTGGCCATGTCGTCCAATGAACCGGGATTTAAGGCGTGCCGAGGCTCGTACCTGATGACCCCCGGTGATGCCCACGCCGTAGAAAACTTTTTGGCCTCGGTGCAGGTGGTCACTTTTGAGAACGAGTTTTTCTCGGACGACATCGTGCGCTTTGCCGGCAAGTACGCCCACAAATTTCAGCCCTCGCTCGAAGCCATGGCGCTCGTGCGCGACAAGCTGAACCAAAAGCAGCTCTTCGCCAAACTAGGTTTAGCCACGGCCGAATTTAAGGAGATGGGCGCTTCCGAAAATCCCTCCGCGTGGTCGGCCGCTATGCTTCAGCATTTTGGTGGCGAGTGCGTTTTTAAACTCGCTACGGGTGGCTACGATGGGCGCGGCGTGTTGGTGGCCGATCAATCCCTGGCCGCGCAGGCTGCCGACTTCTGCACGCAGGCCCGGAGCCGCAATGCGCGAGTTTATGCCGAGCAAAAAATTAAATTCCGTCGCGAGCTAGCCCTTATTTCGGTGCGTGGCTTGGAAGGTTATTCGACGAGCTACCCGCTGGTGATTTCCGAACAAGTGAATGGCACCTGCAAACTCGTTACGGGACCGGCGACCAGCCTGGGCGTGCCGGGCGCGCTCGAGGGCGCCGCTTCGCTCATGGCCGGCAAGATTGGCGTAGCCACGCAAATGACGGGCGCCTTTGGCGTAGAATTTTTTGAGGACGAACAGGGCAAGCTTTGGCTGAACGAAGTTGCTCCGCGGGTACACAACTCGGGGCACTACACACTCGACGCCTCCGAAGCGAGTCAGTTCACGAACCATTGGCAGGCGGTGCTGGGCATGTCATTGGCCGACCAAACGACCACCGTGGGCGCCTTTGCGATGCTCAATTTACTGGGCAATCGCGAACTTGGGGAATTGATGCCAATTGAACTCGATCTCCCCAGAGGCGTGACCTACTACGACTACCGCAAATCCAAGAGCACTCCGGGGCGCAAGCTGGGTCACCTCAATGGGGTGGTGGAAACGGTGGCAGAACTTCCCGACATGATTCGCACCCTAAAGAAATGTGAACAACAATGGCTCGAAAAACTCGCGCGTCAGGCCTGAAGCATCCCTTAGTGTCCATCGTGATGGGGAGTCGGTCGGACTTGCCCACCATGCAGGCGGCGGTGGACACGTTAAACGAGTTTCGCGTGCCGCATGAAGTGCAAATCGTTTCGGCGCACCGCACTCCGCAGCTTATGTACGATTACGCCACTCAGCTGGCGGCGCGCAGCGTGCGGGTGGTGATTGCTGGTGCCGGCGGCGCGGCGCATTTGCCGGGGATGGTGGCTTCGTTAACCGAGTTGCCGGTTGTTGGAGTTCCGGTGGCGATAGGCCCGCTTGAGGGGCTCGATGCCTTGCTCTCGATTGCCCAAATGCCGGCGGGGGTGCCCGTGGCCACGGTGGCTGTGGGCAATGCGCGCAATGCGGCGCTGCTGGCCGTGCAAATTCTTGCTTTCGGGGGCTCGGCCCCCAACGATGAGCTTCAGGACAAGCTGGCGGATTTTAAAGATTCGCTACGCCTAAAAGTACTTAAGTCTCGGCGCGTGAAAAAATCCTAAGTTTTTCGTGGAGGTCCTGCGGCTTCCTGACTATTTGAGCGCTCATGCTCAAGCATTTGCTTCCGCAAAAGGTCGAGTTCTTTGGCTTCTTTAATCGTATGGCGGATGAAATCGTGGGCGCCTCCAACGATTTCGTAGCGCTCATTCGGGCCGAAGGGTCTGAACGGGCCCGTTTGGCGAGCGGCATTGCCGCCCGCGAAAAGCGCGCCGAAGACACCACGCACCAAACACTGGTAACGCTGCACCAGACCTTTATCACTCCTCTGGATCGCGAAGACATTCACGCGCTCATCGATAGCCTCGACGAGGTTGTAGACTTCATTCACGCCGCCGCTCAGCGAGTGATTCTCTTTGAAATTGATCGCGTGCCGGCCGAAGCCGTGTCGCTAGCTACCTTGTGCGTGCGTATGGCGAGCATTCTGCAGGGGGCTGTCTCTAAACTCGATCAGCTCAAGCGTCCGGATGAATTGCTGGCCGCCTGCGCGAGTCTGCGCAAAATGGAAAACGAAGGCGATGATTTGATGCGCACCGGTTTGGCGCGCCTCTTCCGCGAGGAAGAAAACGTGAAGTCGCTGCTCAAACAAAAAGAACTCATCGAGTTTTTGGAAACCGCGACGGACCGCTGTCGCAACGTTGCGAACATCATTGAAGGCATCGTTCTCGAATACGCTTAATCGGCGAGGAGTTGCATCGTGACGAGCATGGCGCTGATCGCGTTCATTATCTTCGTAGCCCTGGTGTTCGATTTCATTAACGGCTTTCATGATGCCGCGAACTCGATTGCCACCGTGGTTTCTACGCGGGTGCTGTCGCCGCGCTACGCGGTGTTGTGGGCGGCCTTCTTTAACTTCGTGGCCTTCTTGTTTTTCCAACTCAAAGTCGCCAAGACCATTAGTCTAGGAGTGATCGATCCCAACATCATCGATCCTATGGTTATTCTGGGCGCACTCACGGGTGCGGTGCTGTGGAACCTGATTACTTGGT